>JANLSZ010000153.1:0-1931 GCA_031362685.1 Vicinamibacteria bacterium
GCGACCCCATCGCCGCTCCGATCAACCACCCGAACCCGAACCTTCTCGCCCGGAATAGCCCCGTCGACGTAGATCGTTTCGCCCTTGACCTCGGCGTACGCCTCGCCCGACAGAGCGATGTCGGTGAGCTGGATCTCTAGAACTTCTTCCCGCGAACGCGAAGCGGAGGAATCTCGGCGCAAAAGATCCTGGGCGCCTACGCCTTCGGGCGGGGCTTGGTCATTTCCTTCTGGGCTTCCTTGCCCACGAACTGAGCGGCCTTCGACGCGTTCTCGGCCATGCGGCCAGCGGTCTCGGAGCACATCTTCTTAAGGGCCGGGGACCGGCGACCGATGGCCCCAAGGGCATAGGACGCGGCCTTCTTCACGAAGAGACGTTCGTCGTTGCCGCAGCGTTCGATGATCGGAATGAAGCGGTGGAACTGCGCATCGTCGGCCTTGGGCTCGAAGTCGGCGAGGGCGCCCATGAGGGTGAAACCGGCCTTCTTGACGAACTCTTCCTTGCGGTCGGTCCACACCACGCACCGGCCCCAGGAAAACTGGGTGGCGTGGAAGAGGTTAAAACAGCAGTTGTCGCAGATGGCCTGCGAGTCGAACTGCCGGGCCCAGCGATCCATCTGAACCTTGGTGACCTTCTCCGGCTCGTCGATGAGGGAGGCCAGGAGGCGCGCGTCATACAGTCCGGTGCCCCACAACTCCTGCGCGAGGCGATGGTCGCGGCCTATGTCGGCCACGATCTTCTTCATCTTGGTCGGGGGGACTCCATACGAGGCGCGCGGCTTGACGCCCAGCTTTTCGAGGGCCAGGGCGTGCTTCGGATCGCCCTCCTGCCGCAGTCGCTTTAGAACTTCCTCAAGTGTCACGTCTTTCCTCCAGAGAATTGTTTCCGCGTTCAAAACCGCTCGAGCGCCACGTCGTGCCCGGTCAAAGCCTCGACCTCGCCCACGACCTCGTCGGGCGTAAGGAACGAAGTGTCGACGACGTGTCGGGCGGTGCCGTAGAGGCGCTTTCTTGTTGTCAATAGCCGCCGAAGCTCGGCCATCGCCTGAGGATGGCCCTTCATCGGACGTCGATCTCCCTGTTGCAGCACGCGGTTCCAGTGGTCATTGGCACGAGCGCGCAGCCATATGGTGGTGGTCTGCGCCTTGAGAAGTGAGAATGTTTCCGGCGAGGTGACAATGCCGCCGCCGGTCGCGATCACACAACTCTTCCCTTCGGCGAGAACGGACTCGAGGACCGATCTTTCGAGCCGCCGGTAGTAATCCTCGCCGTGCAGGGCGAAGATTTCCGACAGACTCAAAGAGGCTTTTTCCTCAATCTCCCGATCGAGCTCGACAAAGGGCGCGCCTATTCTAACCGCGAGGCGGCGTCCGATGGTGGTCTTTCCTGCTCCGCGGATTCCCAGGAGGGAGATCCGCAAGGGGGCAGGCGTGGCCGCGGGCGCCCCGAAAAAGTCCCCGATCCGTGTATTCAGCGCCTCCGCGAGGGCGCTGAGCTTCAGGACGGACGGGTTCGCGAGACCAAGTTCGACGTCATTCAGAAAACGCAGGGACACGCCCGACGACTGCGCCAGTCGCTGTCGAGTGAGGCCCGCCCGCTCCCTTCGCGCGCGAATGGTCCGACCCAGTGCTGCAAGAATGCCGCTCATAATGAACGGACGCATTATATTGCACATCAATTCCGAGGCGACGGCACTATGTTGCTTGACTCGGATCGGAAAATTCGCCTATGTTTGTTGGTTCTATGGCTGACATTGCGGGCGGGCGGGAGCCGGTTGTCTCGTTCGAAACCCATCCATCGCGCTACCTCCACTGGAAGTTGGCGATCGAGGGGGCGGTGGCGCGACTCCTCATGGACGTGCAGGAAGACCGGCCGATGCGCGAGGGCTACGTCCTCAAGACGAACAGCTACGACCTCGGCGTCGACATCGAG
>JANLSZ010000206.1:0-8709 GCA_031362685.1 Vicinamibacteria bacterium
GCGAAAGCTGCACATGATCCTGCGTCCGATGTACGCGGAACTGGGAGTCAAGCCCCACACCTACCGCGAAATCATCTGGAAGTGGTTCGTCCTGAACCGCGCGCCCCACACGAATTGGGATCTGGCGACGCCGACGGCCTAGGGAGAGGTCGCGGACGGCCGCCTAGGCTGCCGACGCCTTCCCGGCCATGAGGGTGCGGCGCTCGCCAACCTGCTGACGCCACAGGGCGTAGTACAGGCCCTTCGCGGCAACGAGGTCTTCGTGCGCGCCCGACTCGACCACCCGCCCCTGCTCGAGCACGTGAATCGTGTCGGCGTGCATGATGGTGGAGAGCCGGTGCGCGATCAGGACGGTCATCACATCCTTGTGGGTGGCCACGTCGCGGATGGTGGATGTGATTTCCTCTTCGGTGATCGAATCGAGGGAGGAGGTGGCTTCGTCGAACACCAGCAGCCTCGGGCGACGGAGGAGGGCGCGGGCGATGGATAGGCGCTGACGTTCACCGCCCGACACCTTCACTCCGCCCTCGCCAATGACGGTGTTGAGACCCTTCTCGGCTCGGGCCAGGAGGCTGTCGCAAGCAGCCCGCTTCAGGGCATCGAGGCACTCGGCGTCGCTGGCGTCGGGACGCACGAACTGAAGGTTCTCTCGGATGGTCCCAGAGAACAGCTGCGTCTCCTGGGTGACGAAACCGATCTGCGCTCGCAGATGCCCCAGATCGACGTCCTTGCCGTCGTTCCCGTTGTAGAGGATTTGACCGGCCTCCGGTCGATAGAGACCGACCAGCAGCTTCACCAGCGTGGTTTTGCCGGAGCCCGAAGGGCCGACAAAGGCAATCGTCCGGCCTTTCGAGAGACCGAACGACACCTCTGAAAGCGCGGGGAGGGCGCCGGTCAGATGGGTGAAGCTCACCTTCTCGAACTGGAGCCGGTCCAGAGTGAAGGGCGGGACCGGGTGGGCGGGCGCGGGCTCCCCGGGAAGCTCCATCAACTTCTTGAATCGACCGAGCGACACCTCGGCCTCGCGATAGGTGGTGATGACGTTCCCCAGTTCCTGCAGCGGCCCGAAGATGAAGAATGAGTAGATCCAGAGCGCGAAAAACTGCCCCACCGTGATATCCCGTGAGTAGATGAGATAGAGCATCAGGAACAAAATGCTGGTGCGAAGGGCGTTCACCACCGTCCCCTGAATGAAGGAGAGGCTTCGCAAATACCGAACCTTCTTCAACTCCAGCACCAGGATCTTCTGAGTGGTGGCGTTGAGCCTTGAGATCTCCTGCGCGGCCAGACCGAGGCTCTTGACCAGTTCGATGTTCCGCAGGGACTCCGTGGTCGATCCCGCGAGCGCCGTCGTTTCGGCCACGATGTCCTTCTGCACTGCCTTGATTCGCTTGGAGAGAACCGAGACCATGCCACCGAGAATCGGTATGGTCAGAAAGTAGATGGGCGCGATGAGCCAGTACACGCTCAAGGCGTAGACCATTACGAAGACCACGCCGATCAGGGTCTGATAGAGGATGTTGACCGCGGTCGAGATCAGCTTTTCCACATCGGTTCTGACCTTCTGAAGAACCCCAAGGGTCTCGCCGCTTCGCTGATCCTCGAAGAGCTGATAGGGCAGGTTCAACGAATGCTTCACGCCATCGGCGTAGATGGCCGCGCCCACGCGCTGGGTGACCACGTTGATGAAGTAATCCTGGAAGTTCTTGGCTACTCGCGAAACGAAGGCAACCCCGACCGCGGCGGCCAGCAGGGTCAGCACCCCCCGGAAGAAAGAGCCGCGGTCGAGTTCAGCGGATTTCGTGGCGTACTCGTCGATCACGTGACGGAAGATCAGCGGGTCGAGGAGGGAAAAAATCTGGTTAATGGCGGCGAGCAGCAGGGCAAAAGCCACGATTCCGCGGTGGGGCCGCAGGTACGTCCAGAGAATGTTCAAGGTCCCCGAATTCTACTTGGCGGGTTCGAACTTGAGCGACGCGGAATTGATGCAGTAGCGCATCCCCCCGGCGGCCTTGGGGCCATCGGGAAAGAGATGCCCCAGGTGGGTGTCGCAGGCGGCGCAGTGAACCTCGGTCCGGGTCATCAGGAACTTCCGGTCCGTCTCCGTCTCCACATTGGCCTCTTCGGCCGGCTTGGTAAAGCTCGGCCAGCCCGTGCCGGAATCGAACTTGTCGCTCGCGTCGAACATCGGAGCACCGCATCCGACGCAGCGGTACATGCCCTTGTCGTGGTTGTCCCAATAGGCCCCGCTGAACGCGCGCTCGGTGCCCTTCTCGCGAGCGACGTGGAACTGCTGGGGGGTGAGCATAGCCGCCCATTCTTGCGGGGTTCGAGTGATCTTCTTGCGGTCTTCAGTCATGACGAAAGCCTACCCCGCGGGCCTATTCGAACCCTCGGCGGGGGCGAAGATCACCAGAGCTTCCAGATCCTCGACGATGTCGACGAACCGATGATCGCGCCGGGCCTCCACGTAGATCACGCTTCCCGCCCCGACGTCTTGAATGTTCTCGCCGGCCGCGAACTTTGCCCGCCCCTTGATCACGAAGTAGATCTCGTCCTCCGCATGGGGCTTCTGGGCATCGCGTTCCCCCGCCTTCAGCCGATAGAGGCCGGCGGAAAACGTCTCCACCCGCATGAACTCCTTCCAGTTGGAGTCCATGGCCTCGAGCGCGCGCCTGACCGAGTCGATGTCGAAGATGTACATGGTTTCGCGATCCCTGAGAATGACACAATTTGCGCACCGCCGAACGGGAGCGCCGGGCCAGGCTTTATTCCTGAGCGCACTCCTTGAAAGCTCCGCGCGGTCCCGGTAAGGTCCGTCGCACTTCATCGTGCATTGCGTGGCTCGGAAAAACCAAGCGCAACGGTCGGACTGAATCCAGAGACGTAGCAGCCCAAGGAGAGAGTTGAGGATGGCCGTGATCGATGTGATGGCCCCACGACGTTTCGGGGAGACGAGTCGCACCGACGTTTGGTGGTTTGTTCCGGTGCTGACCGGCGCCACTCTTCTTTCCTTCGTGGTCTACGCCACCTGGGCCGCGTTTCAGGGCGAGCACTATCACTTCGCCAACTACCTCTCGCCCTTCTATTCGCCCGAGATCTTCGGCAACTCGCCTCATAGCTGGTTCGGACCTCTGCCCGCGCTGTGGCCCGCGTTCATTCCGTTCTCGCCCGCCTTGCTGATCCTCTGGGCGCCCGGCGGCTTCAGATTCACCTGCTACTACTACCGCGGCAGCTACTACAAGGCGATCTGGGCCGATCCACCCGCCTGCACGGTGGGCGAGCCGCGGCACACGTATCTCGGGGAGAATTTTCTTCCCCTTATCCTTCAAAACGCCCACCGTTTCTTCCTCTACGTGGCCCTGGTTTTCATCTTCTTTCTCGCCCATGACGCGTACTTGAGCTACTGGTTCGACAACGGCGCGGGGGGCACCCAATTCGGCATTGGGGTGGGATCTCTGGTTCTGACCCTCAACACCCTGCTCCTCGGCGGCTACACCTTCTCCTGCCATTCCCTTCGGCATCTGGTGGGCGGCCGCCGCGACTCCGTCTCCAAGGGAATCTGTCCCGGCGCCTACACCTGCGTATCCGCCCTCAATCGCAAGCACATGGTCTTCGCCTGGCTCTCCCTCTTCTGGGTGGCCTTCTCCGACATCTACGTCCGGATGCTCTCCATGGGCCACTGGACCGATTTCCGCATCCTCTAGTCCGAAACGAACTCGCGAAACCACTGCCCATGGCTGAATACACCACCTCTGAACACGACGTCCTGATCATTGGCGCGGGCGGATCGGGTCTGCGCGCGGCCATCGAGGCGCGCGCAGCCGGGGTCTCGGTCGGCCTCGTCTGCAAATCGCTTCTGGGCAAGGCCCATACCGTCATGGCCGAGGGAGGGATCGCGGCCGCCCTGGCCAACGTCGACGAACGCGACAGCTGGAAGGTCCATTTCGCCGATACCATGCGCGGAGGCCAGTACGTCAACAACTGGCGCATGGCCGAGCTTCATGCGCGGCAGTCTCCCGATCGGGTGCGCGAGCTCGAGGCCTGGGGCGCGGTCTTCGATCGAACGCCCGACGGCAAGATCCTCCAGCGCAACTTCGGCGGACATCGCTATCCGCGTCTGGCCCACGTGGGCGATCGGACCGGCCTCGAACTGATCCGCACCCTGCAGGACCACGCGATCCATCTCGGCATGGACATCCACATGGAGTGCACCATCGTGGCCCTCCTCAAGGATGGCGACCGGATCTCCGGAGCCCTCGCCTACGACCGGGTCCGCGGCGGCTTCAAGGTCTTCAAGGCACGGGCGGTGGTCCTCGCCACCGGCGGCATCGGGCGCTCGTTCAAGATCACCAGCAACAGCTGGGAGGGCACCGGTGACGGCCACGCCCTGGCCTATGAAGCGGGCGCCGAGCTGATGGATATGGAGTTCGTCCAGTTCCATCCCACCGGCATGGTGTGGCCTCTGTCTGTCCGAGGCCTGCTCGTTACCGAAGGCGTTCGAGGCGAAGGCGGCGTGCTCCGCAACAAGGACGGCGAGCGTTTCATGTTCGGCGACATCCCCGAGAACTACAAATCGCAGACCGCCGACACTCCCGAGGAAGGCTGGCGTTACACCCAGGGCGACCGAAATGCGCGCCGGCCTCCCGAGCTTCTCACTCGCGATCACGTGGCCCGCTGCATCATGCGCGAAGTCAAGGCCGGTCGGGGCTCACCCCACGGAGGGGTGTTCCTCGACATCAGCTGGATCAAGGAACACATTCCGAATGCGGCCGAGCACATCAAACGGAAACTGCCTTCGATGTATCACCAGTTCAAGCAGCTCGCCGATATCGACATCACCGCCGTCCCCATGGAAGTCGGGCCGACCACCCACTACATCATGGGCGGCATCCGTGTGGATGGAGACACCCAGATGTCGAATGTGCCCGGCCTGTTCGCCTCGGGCGAGTGCGCTTCGGGCATCAATGGGGCCAACCGTCTCGGCGGCAACTCCCTCTCCGACCTTCTGGTCTTCGGAAAACTGGCGGGCGAGCACGCCGCGCACTTCGTCAAGGAGAACGCCCGGCCCGCGATCGATTCCGGCAAGATCGAGGCCGCGATAAAGACCGCCATCGAACCCTTCGAGCGCCCCAGCGGCGAGAACCCGTACGCCATCCAGACCGACCTGCAGGACTCGATGCAGAGCCTCGTCGGCATCGTCCGCACCGAGCCGGAGATGAAAGAGGCCCTCGGGGTCATCGAAAAACTCAAAGACCGGGCCCGGCGGGCCAGCGTCAGCGGGGGCCGCGACTACCACCCCGGCTGGCTCACCGCCATCGATCTCAAGAATCTGCTGATCGTGTCGGAAGCCATCGCCCAATGCGCGATTGAACGCAAGGAGAGCCGCGGAGGCCATTTCCGGGAGGACTTCCCGGAAAAGAGCGAGTCGTTCGCTCACGTCAACATGGTGGTTCAGAAGGGGCCGGACGGGGGGATGAAACTGCATCGTCAGCCCCTGCCCGAAATGCCCGCCGAACTCAAACAGATCGTCGAAGAGATGAAGTAGCCGCCGGTTTCCAGACTAACGGGAACAGACAGGGAACAAACATGAACACGCTGACCTTCCAGGTCTTTCGCGGCGATGCCAAGGGCGGACGGATGGAGGAACACCAGACCGAGGTGGCCGAGGGCATGGTCGTCCTCGATGCCATCCATCAGATTCAGGCCAAGGACGCGCCCGATCTCGCGGTGCGCTGGAACTGCAAAGCGGGCAAGTGCGGGTCCTGCGCGGCCGAGATCAACGGCCAGCCTCGCCTGCTGTGCATGACTCGGCTCAACCAGCTGCCCCAGGACAAGCCGATCACCGTCGAGCCGATGAAGACGTTCCCTCTGGTGAAGGACCTGGTGACCGACGTCTCGTGGAACTACGAGGTCAAGCAGAAGATCAAGAGACTGAAGACGCGCCCGGCCGACGCCCCCGATGGCACCTGGCGGACCGACCAGAGAGACATCGATCGCGTCCAGGAGTTCCGCAAGTGCATCGAGTGTTTCCTCTGCCAGGACGTCTGCCATGTGCTGCGCGATCACAAGCTGCACGAGAAGTTCATCGGACCGCGTTTCCTCGTCTACACCGCCGCCCTGGAGATGAACCCCATCGACGCGGATGACCGCCTCAAGGACCTACAGACCGATCACGGGATCGGCTACTGCAACATCACCAAATGCTGCACCACGGTATGCCCCGAGGGTATCCTGATCACCGACAATGCCATCATCCCTTTGAAGGAGCGGGTGGTGGACCGCTTCTACGACCCGGTCCAGAAGCTCTTCCGCGTACTCACCGGAAAGTCCGAGTAACCAGACCGTGCCCATCCCGGTTCCCGCCCTCAAGCCGTTGTCGAAGGCCGCCATCGACGGAGCCCTGGAGCGCGCGGAGCGCTACCGTCTCCTGAACGAGCCCTCCCAGGCGGAGAGCATCTGCCTCGACATTCTCGAAATCGACCCCGACAGCCAGAAGGCGCTGGTCCTGCTTCTCCTCGCCATCACCGACGCATTTTCGGAAAGCCCGGATGGGGTCGCGCGGGCCACCGCCCTCCTGCCCCGCCTGTCCGGCGAGTACAACCGCGCCTACTATGACGGCCTCATCCACGAACGCCGCGCGCGCGCCCTGGTGGCGCGCGGGGGTCCGGGCTCGGGCTACGTCGCCTACGCCGCCCTGATGAGAGCGATGAACTCGTTCGAACGCGCGGAGGCTCTGCGCGCCCCCGGCAACGATGACTCGATCCTCCGCTACAACGCCTGCGTGCGGCTCTTGAAGTCGACACCATCGATTCAGGAAGCGCCTCGCGTGGACGTGTCAGACCTGACGGAGTAGCCGCGGCTCCCCGGTCCGGGCCGAGGGGTACGTCTCGGGCTCCCCGGCGGGCCTACGAACGCGGGCGCAGGGCGGACAGCCGGCGCTCCGCCTCGTCGAAGGTTTCTTTCTTCTTCGAGAACGCGAAACGGACCTGGGTTCGGCCCTTTTCCGGATCCTGATAGAACGAGGAACCCGGAACAACCGCGACACCGATGTCCTTGACCAGGAATCTGGCGAACTCGACGTCGTGGCGGTAGCCCAGAGGCCGCGTGTCCACCATCGTGTAGTACGCGCCCCGGGGTTGGTACACGGTGAAACCACAGGTGTCGAGGATCCCCACCATGCGCGTCCTGCGCTGGGCATATTTCGCGTTCAGGTCGACATAGTAGGACTCGGGCAACGCCAGCGCCAGGGCGCCCGCTTCCTGAAGCGGCGCGGGAGCGCCCACGGTGAGGAAGTCGTGGACCTTCCGGATCGCTCCGGTGATCCACTCCGGAGCAATGGTCCAGCCCACGCGCCAGCCGGTGACGCTGTAGGTCTTGCTCATGCTGTTGATGGTGATCGTCCGGTCTCTCATCCCCGGCAAGGTGGCCATCGGGATGTGAATCTCCCCGTCGTAGAGGATGTGCTCGTAGATCTCGTCGGTGACCGCCACCACATCGAACTCCTGACAAAGGGAGGCGATGAGATTGAGTTCCGCTCGCGAAAACACCTTCCCCGTGGGATTGTGGGGCGAGTTCATGATGAGCGCCCGGGTCTTGCTGGAGAAAGCGGCGCGCAGTTCGACGGGATCGAAGGACCAGTCGGGGGTGCGCAGGGCGACGAATTTCGGCAAGGCCCCCGCGAGAATTGCGTCCGGACCGTAGTTCTCGTAGAAGGGCTCGAAGGTCACCACTTCGTCACCGGGGTTGAGGAGAGCCATGAGGGAGGCGACCATGGCCTCGGTGCCGCCGCAGGTGACCGTGACTTCCTGGTCCGGATCCACGGGCACGCCGTACGAGCGCTCGAATCTGGCGGCAATGGCCCGACGCAGATTGGGGGCGCCCCAGGTCACGGCGTACTGATTGATATCGCCCTCAATCGCTCGGGCCGCCGCATCCTTCAGTTCCTGGGGCGCCGGGAAATCGGGGAAGCCCTGGGAGAGATTCACCGCCCCGTGGGCGTTGGCGAGACGGGTCATCTCGCGAATCACGGATTCGGTGAAGCGGGCCGCTTTGTCGGAGGTGGACCTGTTCATGGGCCTGGAGTCGTCCCGTTCACAAGGGAGTCGCGGCGGGTCGGACCGGAGGGGGAATCGGGGAATCCCCTCCTCCACCTTCCGGCTCGGGCTCGGGCTCGAAGATTGGATCGTCGCGTCGAAGTGCTCGAGTCAGGTCGAGGTGTCCTGGCTTCGGAGCTTTCCCATCCACCAGAATCACGACCCGCCTCACCGCCCCGAAATTGTCGGCGATGGTGGTAACAATGCCCTGTACCAGAGTCCTTTCCTCCTCCGCGCCCACGCCTCGACCCAGCTCCAGTTCGGAGGAGAAGTCGACATACGCCGTGCCGCTCTGGGTGTAGGCGACATCGAGGACACGCGTGCCCACGGGCAGCAGGGCCGGAGCATCGGGCGAGGCCACGGCAAGTTCGGACACCACCGCGCGGATCTGAGGGATCACACCCCGGACATAGGGGATCTCTCTGTCCACGGGGCGGAGGCCGGGCTTGTCCTTGAGCCTGGTGTGAAGGACTACGGTCAGGGTCGACCCGGGGACCACCGGCGCCTCGGGGGTGGCGCCGGCGTTCGACGCGGCCGTGGGGCCCTCCCCTTCTTCTTCGGCGCTGCCCGGTATCTCGCTGCGGAGAACGGTCGACCACCAGGGCGAGGCCAG
>JANLSZ010000253.1:0-7437 GCA_031362685.1 Vicinamibacteria bacterium
CACACCGCATGAAAGGCTTCGAGGAACGCCTCGTAAGCGGGGCCGGGCGAGGAAATCACCGGGACGCCCGAGGCGCCGTTCGCGAGAATGATCGCGGTGTCGTTGGTGGAGGTGTCGGAATCGACGGTGATGCGGTTGAACGTGGAGCCCACCGCCTCGATCAAGGCCTGGTCGAGCATGGCCTTGTCGATCGTCGCATCGGTGGTGAAAAACGCCAGCATGGTGGCGTGAAGGGGGGCCAGGTTCGGCGCAATCATTCCGGCACCCTTGGCCATGCCGCCCACCGTGACCGTGACCCCGCCCAGATCGGCACGGCGCGACGACTCCTTGGGCTTGGTATCGGTGGTCATGATCGCCCGCGCGGCCGCGGCTCCCCCATCACTGGAGAGCCCTGACACCGCCAGGGGAATGGCGGCGCGGACCTTGTCCATGGGGAGGTTCACGCCAATCACCCCGGTGGAACAAACCAGGACTTCGGTTACCGGGCAACCGACAGCAACCGCGGTGAGGGCCACGGTCTCGCGCGAATCGGCCAGGCCCTGCGCGCCGGTCGAGGCATTGGCGCAGCCCGAGTTCACGATGACCGCGCGCGCGCGGCCGCCCTGGAGGTGCTCAGCCGAGACGAGAACCGGCGCCGCCTTGGCGAGGTTGGTGGTGAAGACTCCCGAGGCCACGCACGGTCGATCCGAAACCAGAAGGGCGAGATCCGTCCTCCCCTGCTTGATGCCCGCCTCCACCGCGGCCGCGCGAAACCCGCGTGCGGCGGTGACGCCCGAACTCACTTCCCTCGGCCTTCGCGAGTGATCGCGCGAACCCGCTCGGGCAAAGAGAACAGGCGGATGAAGCCTTCGGCGTCCTTGTGGTCGTACTTCATGGCGTCTGTGAGCTGGGGGGCCGCAAAGTGCTTTGCCCCCCAGACCCCCGCGCTCCGGCCGGAGTGACAAACGAGCGAGCGCCAGCGAGCGACTTTGCTCTGGAGTGGGTCCGCGAAGCGGAGCCATTCAGGAATCCGGCCTTCGCTAGCTCTCGTCATCGACCCCTCCCTTCGCGGGTGATGGCGCGAACCCGCTCGGGCAGAGAGAAGAGTCGGATGAAACCCTCCGCGTCCTTGTGGTCGTACTTCATACCCTCTCCGAAGGTGGCGAGGTCTTCGCGATAGAGGCTGCGGGGCGAGCGACGGCCGACCGCGGTTACGCTGCCCTTGAAGAGACGGAGGCGAACGTCGCCGCTCACTTCCTGTTGCGTGAAGTCGACAAAAGCGGCGAGAGCGTTGCGCAGGGTCGAGAACCAGAGACCGTCGTAGACGAGCTCGGAATAACGAATGGCGAGCTGGTTCTTGATCGCGATGGTCTGGCGATCGAGGCATAGGCTCTCGAGTTCGCGATGCGCGTTGTAGAGCACGGTGCCCCCGGGGGTCTCGTAGACGCCGCGGGACTTCATGCCGACCAGCCGGTCTTCGACGATGTCCAGCCGGCCGACTCCATGCGCGGCCGCGCGACGGTTCAGCTCCTCGACCAAAGCCACCGGGCCGAGTTTCTTGCCGTCCACCGATACGGGAACGCCCCTCTCGAAGGCGATGGTGAGCTCCTCCGCCTTGTCCGGCGCGTTCTCGGGCTCGACGGTGAGGCGGAACATTTCAGGCACGGGCGCGCTCCACGGGTCTTCGAGATTGACGCCCTCGTGGGAGAGATGCCAGAGGTTTCCGTCGCGGCTGAAGAGATCCTTCTTCGTCTGCTCCACCGGGATGTTGTGCTTCGCCGCATACTCGAGTGCGTCCTCCCGCGAACGGATGTTCCATTCCTTCCAGGGCGCGATCACGCGCAGGTGGGGCGCGAACGTCGCGTAGGCGACTTCGAACCGAACCTGGTCGTTCCCCTTGCCGGTGGCGCCGTGGGCCACCGCATCCGCGCCTTCGGCGAGCGCGCACATCACCTGACCGTAGGCCAGGAGCGGCCGAGCCAGAGAGGTGCCGAGAAGATACTGGCCCTCGTACCGGGCGCCCGCCTGCATGGCCTTGAAACAGTAGTCGCGGACAAACGCCTCGCGCAGATCCTCGACGATGCACTTGGAAGCGCCGGTGGCGAGGGCCTTGCGCTTCACCGCTTCCAGGTCTTCGCCCTGACCCACATCGCCGCAGTAGCCGATGATCTCGGCGCCGCTGTAGTTCTCCTTGATCCAGGGAATGATGATGGACGTATCCAGACCGCCCGAATAGGCGAGCACGACCTTCTTCACGGAACTCATTGGTGTTTGTTCTCCTCGAACGGGGTAGCGGCAGCAACTTCTTCAGGCAAAACAGACTTGGCGATCACGCCTCCAGGTCTCCGACCACGGCATCGAATGCTTGCAGGAATTCGCGAATCTCCGCGGGCTTGATCACGAGGGGGGGGAGAAGACGCAGAACCTTCTCGCCAGCCTTGATGGTGAGAATGCCCTTGTCCCTCAGACCCTTGACCACGAGCGACGCATCGTTCTTGAACTCGACGCCCTGCATGAGACCGAGGCCGCGCACCTCGACGATCTGGGTCTTGTGCTTGCGCGCGATCTTCTTGAGGCCGCGCCGAAGCAGCTCGCCCTTCTTCGCCACCGACTCGACGAAACCGGGCGTGGTCAGCCGGTCGAGGATGGCGTTGGACGCGGCCGCGCACACCGGGTTCCCGCCGAACGTCGATCCGTGATCGCCCACGTGGATCCGGGGGACGAACTCTTCGCGCAAGAGCGTCGCGCCCATGGGGAGGCCGCCGCCCAGCGGCTTGGCCACGGTGAGAATGTCGGGGGTGATCTCCGCGTGCTCGTAGGCGAACATCTTTCCGGTCCGGCCAAGGCCGCACTGGATTTCATCGACGATCAGAAGCGCGCCGCTTTCGGTGCAGATCTTCCGCAGGCCCTGGAGGAATTCGACGGACGCGGGCCGAAGGCCGCCCTCGCCCTGAACCGGCTCGACCAGAACCGCCGCCGTCTTTGGGCCGACGCGCTCCGCGATGGCGGCGAGATCGCCCCAGGGCAGAAAAGCGGTATCGGGAAGAAGCGGAGCGAAAGGTTCGCGGTATTTAGGCGTCCAGGTCAGAGACAAGACTCCCATGGTTCGGCCGTGAAATGACCGGTCGAAGGCGAACAGCTCGGTCCGGCCCTGCTCATTGCCCACCCGCCGCGCGAACTTGATGGCCGCTTCGTTCGCCTCGCTTCCCGAGTTCGAGAAGAAGACCCGGGAGGGAAAGGCCAGAGCCACCAGACGCTGAGCCAGCCGCGAGGTGGGCTCGGAGTGGTAGAGGTTCGAGATGTGCATCAGCTTCCCGGCCTGATCGCGAATCGCCTTTACCACCGCGCGGTCCGAGTAGCCCAGACCATTGACCGCGATCCCCGCGCAGAAGTCGAGGAAACGTCGGTCGTCGCTGGTCCACACCGTGGAACCCTTGCCGCGAACCAGGGTGATGTCCCGGTCGTAGAGAGGAAGAAGAGCCTGGCTCATGGGTAGGTCGCCAACTTTCATTTCAGAGAGATTCGAGTGCCGGTGAATCCGCCGCCGAGCCGGGCCCGGCCGGCAATGACCACGGTCGGGATTCCCGATCGGGCGGCATCGAGAGCCATTCTTACCTTCATGACCATGCCGCCGTGGATCGAGCCATCCTCGGTGCGCGCCTGGACCTCCGCCTCGCTGAGTTTCGTCACGGGCACGCCGTCGAGGATGACGCCGTCGACATCGGAGAGAAAGATGAGGGTCTCGGCCCCGATCTGGCGGGCGATCGATTGAGCGACCTCGTCGGCGTTGACGTTCACCGCCTGGCCGGAAAGATCGTTCGAAACGGGCGAGATCACGGGAACGAATTTCGCGGCCCACAGCGCTTCGAGAAGTCTCGGATCGACGAGATCGGGAGAGCCCACCTGCCCGAGACCCGAAACGAGGGAAGCGCGAATCAGGTTCCCGGCGCGGCCCGAGATTCCCACCGAAGCGAGGCCGGCATTCGACAGCCCGACCGCCAGCGCCTGGTTCATGGTTCCGGTGAGAACCATTTCCACAATTTCCATGGCGGCGGGAGAGGTCTCTCGACGACCGCCGATGAACTTCGACTCGATCCCGAGTCGGCCCAGCATGCGCTCGACTTGACGGCCTCCCCCGTGGACCAGGGCCACGTCTCCTTCGAACTCGCTGATCTCCCGGGCGAGAGGAGCCACCAGCCGAGGGTCTTCAAGGGCCGGCCCGCCCACTTTGTAGACGCGCCTCGCCCGCGACACTACCGAAGCCCGTCCGTCTCATCGAAACCGAGGGCGACATTCATGTTCTGGATGGCTTGACCCGCGGCTCCCTTCACCAGATTGTCGAGGGCGGAGATGACAATGGCGCGACCGGGGGCACCCTCGTGCACCGACATCAGGCAGAGATTCGTGTGATTCACGTCCTTGAGCTTCGGGGCCGGATCCACTACCCGCACGAAGGGCGATCCCGCGTAGTAAGAGGAAAGAGCGGACCTCAACTCGTCGGCCGACCGGTGGGTCCGAACGTAGATGGCCGAGAGTATTCCCCGCTCGACGGGAAGAAGATGAGGCGAGAAGGTGAGGGTGGGCCGAACTCCCGTCACTCGCTCGATCGTCTCTTCGATTTCGCCAATGTGACGATGCTTGCGGCCCTGGGAGTAGACGGAAAAGTTGCCCTCGACTTCGCAGAAAAGCAGATCCTCACGCAACGATCGCCCCGCCCCGGAAACGCCGCTCTTCGCGTCCACGATGATGTCGTCCGGTTCCACCAGTCGCTCTTTGAGGAGAGGGAGAAGAGGCAGCATCACCGACGTCGCGTAGCAGCCGGGGTTCGAAATCAGGCGAGCCTCGCGAAGTTCTTCCCGAAACACCTCGGTAAGTCCGAAGACGGCCTGGGGGAGAAGGGTGGGAGCGCCGTGATCCTGCTCGTACCAGCGCCGGTAGCTTTCCGCAGTCTTGAGTCGGAAGTCACCGGAAAGGTCGATGACCAGACCCTGGGGCTGCCGTTCCTTGAGCTGCAGAACGTAGGTCGAGGACGTCCCATGGGGCAGGCAAAGGAAGTAGACATCGGCGGAGAGAGCCAGTCCCTCTTCATGCGGGATATGAGGCTTCGCGGAACCCGTCGAAAACTGGAGGCGGGCGCGCGAGTGGCGGCCCAGCCAGCGAGAAAGTTCCCGGCCCGAATAGCCGGAGCCGCCGAAGATTCCGACGGTTACGCTCTTTGGGGTAGCTGCGCCCAATTCCTGTGTCTTATGACCTCTTTGAGAATAGATAAAAGAAACGACCCAAAGGCGCCCTCACGTTCGCGCGCGGGCAGAGCGGGTCGGAAGACGTCTCGAAGGCGCGAATGATCCAGGACACGCGCCGCCGAATCAATAGCCAGGGGCTAGAACATCGGCCGGGAGATGGTGTTTTCGAAGGTGACCGACTTCCGCGAGCCAAAGATCTTGTATTCCCTGGTGTAGGTGCAGGAAACCGTTCTCATGCCCCCGAGACCTCCCGACGAGGTGACGGTGCAGTCGGCGGGATCGAGATACTCCAAAAGGCCCGCCTCTCCGACCGCCTTCTTTATGGCCGCCATGGCGCGAGTGTCGCCATCCTTGTTGGGTGGGAAGCTGCCGGCAATGGTGGTGAGCCGGTCCTGAAATTGATAATTGTCCCAGTAGACGGGCCCGGCGTTGGCCGCCGCCATGGCCAGAGCAATCAGGACGATCAGCATGACGATGCTGCCGATCTGCCCTTCGCCCCGTTCGGTGGACCTCATCCGGCGAGTTGTTTTCATGGGAAATCCTTTCAAGAAACGTTCTGAGACTACCTGATGACGTGGAAGAAACGCGACCACCGGGTTCGCCCGAGAGCGGAGAAGGTGTCCTTGAGCCATTGGAAGGAGGCTTCTCTCTGGTACTCCTCCCGCGACGCCTCATAGGACCAGTACACAATCACCGCTCGACCCTTCACCTGACTCAGGGACAGGGGGCCCCAGAATCGACTGTCCCGACTGTTGTCGCGGTTGTCCCCCATCATCATGAGTTGCCCGGCGGGGATCTTTTTCGGACCAAAATTGTCGCGGATGTCCTCACCGAAAAGGCCGTAATCAGGATCAGTGCCTTTCAGCGGCGGCTCGAGAAAATGGGCATAGGCCTCGGTCAGCGCTTTCCCGTTGATCAGAACCTGCTTGTTCTGAATCTCGAAGGTTTCGCCGGGCAGGCCGATCACCCGCTTGATGAAGTCGCGGGTGGGGTCCTCGGGAAACTTGAAGACCAGGACGTCGCCGCGGCTGATCGGCCTTTTGGCGAAGAAGAGATTCTCCAACCCTCCAAGAGAGGGAGAAAAGATCAGCTTGTCGACCAGAAGATGGTCCCCAATCAGAAGGTTCGGCTCCATCGAGCCGGTCGGGATCTTGAACGCCTGAAAGATGAAGGCGCGCACAAACAGGGCAAGAATGACCGCCCCCACCAGCATCTCGAGATACTCGCGGACGACCGACTTGAGGGGCACCGGATTCAACCTCTCACTCCTTGTTGACGCCCGTAAACTCGATCGCTCGCACTTCGAGGAGCTGGGCGAGGAACTCTCCACAGTCGGCGGTGGCCTGATCCTTGGACACCTGAAAGTCTGCGGCCACCCGCGCGGCGATCTCGATCCCGGTCGTGCGACCATCGATCCGCTCCCAGATGAAGGTACCGGTCTCGTTCAGGTTGAAAATCGAGTCGATGTCTGCGCCTCGCGAGGCCAGGGGCACGAGAATGTGCTCGCCCGACACCATGCGCGACACCATCCGGGAGGACTGTTTCGGAGTCGCGGAGAGATCGACGGAATTCGTGGGAGCAGCGTGGGCCAAGACCCCCTAAGGATAGGGGAGAAGGGCGCCCCGGGCTAAGCCCTTCAGACACAAGAACCCGGTCAGGAGCTTGAGGTCGCGGCGCGGCGCGCGGCTTCAATCGCCGTCTGGTCCTTCCGAAAGCGCAACAGGAACGCCGGGATCCGCTCGGTCACCTCCCCGCAGGCCTTCACCACCCGCTCCGTGACCTCGCGATTCCAGATGGGTGGAAAGGTGCGGGTGAACAGGCGGGCCGCCGCCTCGGCGGGATGAAGTCGAACCGTTTCCGAAACCCGACCCTGCTCGAGAAAGAACAGAGCCCGGAGCTGGCCGCTGGCGGTCGAAGCGAACCGTCCCATTCCGTGCCAGGGGGTGCCAAAGGCGCGCACCGGCGAAGAACCACGGGGATCGAGCAGCACGCGATCGTCGGAAAGGATCACCTGACCAGGCTCGAAGTGATTCCACAGCCTCGCGGTGGTGGACTTGCCGGCGCCAGAGTGTCCCGCGAACAGGAGCACTCCGGAGCGGTCACGAATCCCGCAGCTGTGCACCTCGAGAAGGCCATCTCGGGCCCAGCGCTGCTGGAAAAGCATCTCGTCGAGGGGGAAGTGGAGAGCCGAGCGGAGACCCGGACGACCACTTTG
>JANLSZ010000241.1:0-15527 GCA_031362685.1 Vicinamibacteria bacterium
CATCGCTTGGTCTTCCATCAGACCAGCGTCTCCCGACACCTTGTAAAGCGGCCAACTCACTTGCTCTCATGACCGGCCAGATCATGTGCTCGCTACAGGCGCCCAAGATCGGGCTTGACCTCTCGCCACGGCAGGCGTATACCTTCTCGCAATCCCGCCGTTCTTACGTAGAGAGTCAGGAGTCGCTGACGAAGTGAAGTGCCCACTCCGATCTGTCGCCCGTCGTATCCCCGGATCCAGGAGTTCGGTGTGCGCGATCCTCCTGCTGCTGGCCGTCAGCGCGATGGCGCCCTCGTCGGCTTGGGCGGCGCCACCGGTTCACTCCCAAGGTCCAAACCTCGGCGTCTACTCCATCGGGGAGGTTCAGATTCCGCTGGGCGCGACCGGTGGGGACCTCGTCAACTACACGTGGTCCGTGGTCGCGGGCTCGTTGCCGCCCGGGGTTTCCCTGCGCACCGATCTTGAATCGTGGTTCCCCCCAGGTTCGAGCGCGGGCCTCATCGGGGTGGCCCCCACGCCCGGCGACTACAACTTCACCCTGAGGGTATCGAGCGGCGGCGAAGACACCGATCAGGCCTGCACGCTCCGCATCTCTTCGCTTGTGGTCTCGACCTCCTCCACTCTGCCCAACGCCTTCGACGGCACCCCGTATTCCTTCACGCTCACTGCGGTCGGCAACTCCGGGCCCTTGACCTGGACTCCCAACTCGGGCGTTCCTTCCTGGATGACCTTCAACTCCGCCGGCGTGTTGTCCGGGACTCCCGACATCGGCGCGTTCCACACCATCTGTTTCAGCGTGTCCGACGGCACGGACAGCATCGGCCGGTGCGTCAATCTGGGCGTGTTGGCGGTTCAGATCACCACTCCCGGGGTCCTGCCGAACGCGACCCAGAACGTTCCCTATTCCACGACGGTTTCGGCGATCGGGGGGGCCGGCGGCCACACGTTCAACGCGAACGGCCTGCCGAATGGTCTCGCCATGGCGTCAAACGGCGCGATCAGCGGGACGCCGAACACCGGACCGGGTCGATATCTGGTCAACGTCACCGCTACCGATTCGGCCTTCAACAACTACACCAAGGCCATGTCGATCGATGTCATCGGCGTGCCGAAGACCCTGCCCGGCGTCGAGGCCTACAACAACATGGTCGACGACTGCACCATCGGCGTCAATTGCGAGCGTCCGGTGGCCGTGGTCTCCGGCGGAGTGGCGCCTTTCACCTGGAACGCGACGGGCCTGCCGCCCGGCACCTTCCTGCGGACGGGAAGCGGCGTCACCAGTTCGTATGTGACGCCCGGAGACGCTGAGGTCTGGGGCAGCCCCACCGCGACCGGCGCCTACAACGCGACTTTCACCGTGACCGACGCCGAGGGCAAGACCGCGACCCAGACCTTCCCGATCCGCGTCTCCACCCTCCTCCTCCGACACCAGCCCAACGGCACCGTGGCCACCCCGTTTTCCAACCCGCTCCGGGTCCTCGGTGGCGTGGCTCCGTTCACGGTGAGCATGACCAGCGGCCGGCTCCCCCTCGGCCTCACCCTGAACACCACCGAGGTGACACCCGGAGTCTTCGCCGTGACCGGAACGCCCACGGAAAGCGGCAGCGTGGTCAACCCGGTTTACGAGTTCGCGGACTCGGGAAGCGCGACCCTGCGCGCCACTTCCTTCCTTTACATCAGCCCCGGCTCGTCCACGGTCCAGATCAACCACAGCGGCGACCTCAACAGCATCATCCAGGGCGGGAACTACTTCAACCCGCTCTCCGCCTGTTGCGCGCCCGCAATCGCCTGGACGGTGGCGAGCGGTAGCCTCCCCCCCGGCGTCGGCCTTTCGGCGGGCGGGCTTCTGAGCGGCATTCCGACCTCGGCGGGGACCTACACGTTCGTGCTGCAGGCGGAAGACACCTCGAATGCCGCGAACTACGGCCAGCGCCAGTTCTCCGTGATCGTCTCGCCTCTGTCGATCTCCGGCAACTTCAACCTGCCTGCGGGTTTCGTGAGCACGCCCTACAGCACGACCCTCAGCGCCACCGGGGGAACGGGAGGGCTCACGTGGGCTCTCGTGCCGATCAACTCCACGTACCCTTCGAACTACCTCCCTCCGGGCCTGTCACTCGCCTCGGACGGGACGCTGAGCGGCACGCCCACCGCGAGCGGTCAGTCCCGCTTCGCCGTGACCGTGGCCGATACCGCGGCCCACGTGCTCACTCGCACGCTTTACCTGTCGATCTACGCCGCCGGGACGTACCCCCCGGTCGGCCAGACCCAGGGTTCGAATTTCGGCACCTACAGCATCGGCGAAGTCCAGATCCCGCTGACCGCAACCGGTGGCGACGGCGCCTACACGTGGTCCGTTGCCGCCGGGGCCCTTCCCCCGGGTGTTTCCCTTCGCACCGACAAGGATTCGTGGTTTTCGGCGGAATCGAGCGCGGGCCTCATCGGCCTCGCCACCACACCCGGCGTCTACAACTTCACCCTGAGATCGAGCAGCGCCGGAGAGGACTTCGACCTGGCCTGCACGCTCCGCATCGCACCGCTCGTGATCAAGGATTGGTACCAGCTCCCCGACGCGTTCGTGAACACCGCCTACTCCTACACCATGACCGCGCTCAACGACGCGGGTCCCGTCACCTGGGCCGCCACGGGCCTCCCGTCTGGGATGACTCTGAGTTCCGGCGGTGTTCTCTCCGGCACGCCCGTTGCGGACGGCTTCTACAACCTGAGCTTCAGTCTCACCGACGGCGTCGAGACGGTGGGCCGGGGCATCAACCTCGCGGTCTTCCAGATCCGGATCACCACCCCGGTCGTCCTCCCGAACGCGACCCAGGGCGTGCCCTACACGGCGACGCTCGCGGCGAGTGGAGGGGCCGGCGGTTACGTGTTCACGGCCAGCGGCCTGCCGAACGGCCTGGTCCTCGCGCCGGATGGAACCATCTCGGGCACAACCGTTTGGGGACCGGGCCCCTACCGCGTCAGCGTGACCGCCACCGACTCGAACCTGGTGTCCTACAACCGTGCGATGTCACTCGACATCATCGGCGTGCCGAAGACGCTGCCGTCGGTCAACTTCTATTCACTCGATGACTTCAGCCTCGGAGTTCCCGCGAGCTACAGCGTCGACGTCAACTCCGGAGGCACGGCGCCCTACACCTGGACCGCGAGCGGCCTGCCCCCCGGGCTGGGCTACCGCACGGGCGACGCGACCCGCTCCAACGTCCAGCCCGGCTTCCTCGAGGTCTGGGGCACGCCCACCGTGGCCGGAGTGTACAACCCGACGTTCACCGTCACCGATGCGGATGGGGTGAGCGCATCACAGACGTTCCCCGTACGTGTCTCGACCCTGCTGCGTCGTCCCAACCTGGCGGACGGGACGCTCTTGGTGCCCTATTCCAGCCGCCTTCGCATCCTCGGCGGCACAGGTCCGTTCACCGTGGCCCAGACCAGCGGACGCTTCCCCCTGGGCCTCGCCCTGACCACCACCGAACTCACGACCGGGATCTTCCCGGTCACGGGCACGCCGACGGAGAGCGGCAATGGCCAGTTCAACCCGGTGTTCCAGGTCGCCGATTCCGGGGGCGCGACCCTGCGCGCGAGCAGCTACATTTCGATAGGAGGCGGCTCCTCCACCATCCAGATCAACCACAACGGTGTCCTCGGCACCATCACGCAGGGTTCCTCGTACTCGAACCAGATCTCCGCCTGTTGCGTGCCGTCGCTCACCTGGTCCCTGATGAGCGGGACGCTGCCGCCCGGCCTGAGCATCTCCTCGGGCGGCAACCTGAGCGGCACGCCGAATACCCCCGGCGCCTACACCTTCGTGCTCAAGGCCGCCGATTCGACCAACGCGGCGAACTACGGCAATCGGCAGTTCTCCGTCGTGGTGTCTCCCCTCAACGTGTCGACCACGACGCTCCCGGTCGGTTTCGTGAGTTCCGCGTACAGCACGACGCTCACCGCGACCGGTGGAACCGGCGGCCTGACCTGGACGCTGGTGGCGCCCAATTCCGACTACCCGTCGAACTACCTTCCGCCGGGTCTAAGCCTGGCTTCGAACGGGGTCTTGAACGGCACGCCCACGGCCAGCGGCAAGTTCTCCTTCGCGGTGAGCGTGACCGATACCGCGGCTCACACCCTCACCCGAACGTTCTTCATCTCGATCTATGCCGCGGGCACCTTCCCGCCCATCGACCTGCCCATCGGCAACCTCGGAAATCAGTTCGTCGGCGCTCTCACCTTCTCCCTTGCCGCGACCGGCGGCTCACCGCCTTACACCTATTCCCTCACGCCGTCGGTTACCCAGATTCCCGGCATGCGTGTGCAGGATGGGCCGCCTCTGCCCACCTCGTTCGGCGGCGGGATTACCGCCGGATACCTGGGGGTCGTGACCACGCCGGGAAGCTACAGCGGGTCCATCCGGGTCACCGACTCGCAGAGCACGACCTTCGACCGTGCGGTCACGATGAACGTGCATTCGCTTCGGGTGGCGAGTCAGACGAACCTGCCCAAGGCCGTGGTCGGCACGCCGTATTCATTCACCATGGCAGGCAGCGGGGGCAGCGGCAACTATTCGTGGTCCGGGTCCGGATTCCCGGCGGGGCTCAGCATCAATTCATCCGGCGTCATCTCCGGAACCCCCACGGCCGCGGGCACATCGTTCGCGAGCGTGACCCTGACGGACCTGACCCTGGGCGTCACCGCCAATCCCAGCCACACCCTGGTGGTGAACGCCTACAGCATCACGTCCGGCCCGGTCCTTCCTCAGGGCGCCCAGGGTACGGCCTACTCTCAAACGCTCGCCGCGCCAGGTTGCGGGACCGGTTGCACCTGGTCGCTGGTGTCAAGCTCGCTGCCCAGCGGGATCTCGCTGAACGCGGGAACCGGGGCTTTGACCGGCACTCCAAACGGGACGTTCAACTCCTCCTTTACCGTCCAGGTCAGCGGCTCGAACGGCATTGTTCAGAAGGTGCTCGCGATCCGGATCAAGGCGAGCGCGATCCAGCCTCTCGCCATCACCACCACCACCATCTCCGACTCCACGGTCGGCAGCTTGGTCAACGTGTCCCTGGCGGCCCAGAGCGGAGTCCTTCCATTGACCTGGTCGTTGCAGTCAGGATCGCTGCCGGTCGGAGTGACGCTCCAGGGTCCCGGCGAGATCCTCGGGTCGACGCTCGGTCCCGGGTTCCCCTACCTCATGGGCAGGGCGAGGCAATCCGGCGTCTATAGCTTTACGATCGCGGTCACCGATAACGTTGGCGCGGTGGCGACCCGAGCCTTTACGTGGCGCATCTCGCCGCTTTCATTCAGCTATTCGAGCTTGCCCCTGGTGGCGAATACCCTGATCTACAACGCCCCGTACACGCAGGCGCTGCTGGTGATGGGAGGGACGCCGCCGTACACCTTCACGAGCACCGGGATGCCCACCGGGCTCACGTTGAATCCCGCCACGGGAGTGGTAACTGGAACTCCCCTGGTCACCGGCACGGTGTCCGTCCTCATCACGGCGACCGACGACGCGGGCGAATCGCTCACGCAAAACGTCAACTTCACCATCGTTCCCCCCTCCGGCACGCCCATCACCTTCGGAGCCGGCGCGAATCAGGGTGTCGCCCAGCAGGGATTCTCCCGGACCTTCTCGCTTTCGCTGTCGGGAGGCAACGGCGGCCCGTATACCGTCACCGCCGAGACACCGCTTCCCCCGGGCTTCGCCATCGTCTCCGGCGACGCGTTGCTCAGCGGCAACACCGGCTACCAGGTGACGGGCGCGCCGCTCTCGACGGGCACGTTCGTCTTCACGATCAAGGCGACGGACTCCTCCGGCAACGTGGGCTCGCGGACGTTCACCCTCGCGGTGGCGGCGTTCAGTCTGATCAACTCGACCCTGCCCGATGGTTCGGTCGGAGCGGCCTACTCTTTCCCGCTGGTGTGCGCGGAGGGGAACGGGCCGGTGAGCTGGTCGATTCAGGCAACATCGGCCCTGCCTCCCGGTCTGAGTCTTTCCAGCGCGGGCCTCATCAGCGGCACCCCCACCGCGGCGGGCATCTACAACGTCATGCTGAATGCCACGGATGCCTCGGGCCTGGTGGTGGGCTTCACGTTTAGCGCGGTCCGGATTTCCGCCCTCACCATCACCGACCCCGAGGTTCTCCCCGTCACCGCCACCACGGGCGTGCCCTTCACCTACACCTTCACCGCAACCGGGGGAGGGTCGCTCGTCTGGTCTGCCACAAGCCTGCCCGCCGGTCTAACCATGTCCGCGACCGGAACCCTGAGCGGAACTCCGACCAACACCGGAGGGGTGGGAACGCCAGTCGTCACCGTGACCGACGGCGTGGTTCCGGTGAGCCGGCGCTTTGTCATCCTGCAACGCACGCCCAATGTCAGCCAACTGACCTTCTCGCTGACGAACGCCATGCTCGCGGATGTCGCGGTGGGACAGGTCGTGAACGTGACCCTGTTCCCGGTCGGGGGACTGGGTCCGTTCGCGTGGACGGTGGCGTCGGGCTCGTCCCTGCCTCCCGGAATCGGCCTTTTCTCGGGGCCGCCGAATTCCATTCCGGGTGCGGTTCTCCTTGCCGGAGCACCGACCACCGCTGGGCAGTACTCGTTCGACCTTCTCCTGACGGATTCGCTGGGCTCGCAGGTTCGGCGGACATTCACGCTCAGAGTGTCATCGATGTTCATCGTTGCCGGCAATCCGAAGAATCCGGTGGCCGGAACGCCCTATTCCCAGCAGTTCACAGCCAGGGGCGGGACGCCGCCTTACACCTTCACCATGACGCCCCGCGCGCTTACTGGCGACATGCTGCCCCCGGGCCTGGCCCTCTCGCCGGGCGGGCTCATCTCCGGCACCACCACCAGCACCGGTCCCTACCGCTTCAACCTGATCGCCCAGGACTCCGCGGGCAACGCGTTCTCTCGTGCCTACACCCTCCTTTCCGGCAACTCCGCCGGGTCCTACATCGACATGCTCAACCCCAACGACTGGTGGCTCGGGCTTGGCCGACGGTTCCAGACGCTCGTCACCAACGATCTGGCCACGTACTCCTGGTCGGTGGTCGCAGGCGCTGTGCCCCCCGGCGCAACTCTGGTCCCCGATCCCACGAACCCGGTCCGTACGCTGCTGGCGGGACAGGCGACGGTGGCCGGCAACTACAGCTACACCCTGCGCGCGACCGACACCTCGAACGGCTCGATCACCCTCGACCATGCTTTCACGCACCGGACTTCGCCCATTCAGACCGTCGTTCCCCCCGAACTCGTGTCCGCCGGCGACCTGCCCCGGGCGGAGGTTGACGTGTTCTATTCCACTACGATCAAGGCCGCGGGAGGGACGCCTCCTTACACCTTCGTCGAGTCGCCCTTCTCACCGCTCCCGTCGGGGCTGACTCTCGGCAGCGATGGTGTCCTGTCGGGCACGCCGACCATGGCCGGCGTGTTCACGGTTTCGCCGATCATCTCGGACTCGGCCGGCCGAACCGTCAATGGCGGTAACCAGGTTTTGGTCGTCCTCTCTGCCGGGATCTCATCCCCGCTGATCGCGGGCTTCGGAACCGCGACGGCTGACGCCTCGCGGGGAACGGCCTACGCCTTCGCGCTGGATCCGGGGACCGGATTCCATCTGGTTCGCGGCGGGACGCCGCCCTACGCGTGGTCCCTTGCTTCAGGCTCGAGCCTGCCTCCCGGCATCGCTCTTCTCCCGGGAAGCGGGGACGTCTCCGCTCACCTCACCGGAATTCCGACCACGAGCGGCAGCTACAGCTTCTCGCTCACCGTGGCGGACGCCGCCTCTCAGACCCTGACCGTCCCGGTGACCATGAAGATCTCTTCCCTCAACCTCACCCCCGACTCCGTGGCTCCCGGCGTCGTGGGGACGCCCCTGTCGGTTCCCTTCATCCCCTCCGGCGGGACGCCGCCCTACGTGATCGCGGCGTCGCCCACGTTCGATCTTCCCATCGGACTGACCCTCTCTCCGTCCGGTCTGCTCTCCGGCAACCCGGCGGGCGCCGGAAACTTCGCCATGCTGCTGACCGTCACCGACGCGGCCTCGAATTCATTGGCGCGCTACTACAGAATCACCGTGGACAATGCCCTCGGCGAAGCGCCCGGCCTGCATCTGTCACCGAAACCGATTCAGGTCTATCACGTGCAGGGGGCGCCGAATCCGGCGGCCGTGTCCGTCCAGGTGAACACGACCAGCGGCCTCCTGCCCTTCGAACTCGCGCTCGCCGGAGTTCCGGGGGCGACCCTTTCCGCGAACACCGGAACCACGTCCACGACCGTGGACCTCAACCTGAACCTGACCAGCGTTCCCACCGGCACGTATGCAGGATTCCTTGGCGCTCGGGCGCCCGCCTCCGCCAACCGCTTCGATTCCGTTCCGGTCACCCTGACCGTGGCCGCGCCGCCGCCCTGCACGTACGCTCTGAACCCGGCTCAGGGCAGCGTGGCCGCGGCGGGGGGCTCCGGAACCTTCTCGGTGGCTACGTTCTCCGGCTGTGCGTGGACGGCCTCCACGGCGGATCCCTGGATCACCATTACCAGCGGCGCTTCCGGAACCGGAGGCGGGGGTGTCGGCTATAGCGTGTCCGCCAACGGGGCGCCTTCGGCCAGGAACGGCGCGATCACGGTCAATGGTCAGGTCTACGCCCTCACTCAGTTCGGTTCCGCGTGCTCCTTCGCGATCAGCCCCGTCACCTTGAGCGCCACGGCCATAGGTGGGAGCGGTTTCATCTCGATCACCGCCTCCGACTCGACCTGCGCCTGGACGGCTTCGGGTCTGAGCGTCGCCCCCGCGGCCGGGACGGGCAGCGGCGTGGTGATGGTGACCATTCCGCCGAGCGTGATCTCGTCCTCGCAGGTCCTCACCGCGACCATCGCGGGACAGACCCTTACCGTGAATCAGAGCGGACTCGGCTGCGCCGTGACCCTGAGCCCGAACGAGGGCTCGTCCCCGCCCGAGGGCGGTGACGGGTCGATCGAGGTGAGCCTCCTCGCGGGCTGTCCGTACGACACGGTTCTGGGTCCGAGCTGGCTTCACGTCACTTCGGGCGGCTCGGGCGTGGGCTCCGGGACCCTGGTCTATTCGGTGGAGCCGAACTCGACCACCTTCTCCCGGATGGGCGTTCTCACCGTGGGGGGCGAGCCCTTCCAGCTGACCCAGCAGGCTCTGCCCTGCAGCGTGACACTGAACACCTCGACCTTGGGCAACCCGTTCGGCCCGGCCCCGGGTGTCGGCAGCATCGCGGTTCAGACCAACGGCCCCAACTGCACCTGGACCGCTTCCAGCACCGTGCCCTGGGCCACGGTGGCGCCTCTTTCTGGAACCGGAAACGGAACCCTCCTCGTCACCGTCACCTCGAATGAGGCTTCCTTGATCGCTCGGGCGGGCGACCTCAGCATCGCCGGCCAGACCCTCACCATCGACCAGGCCGGCCTCACCTGCCCCTATTCGCTCCAGTCGACCACCGGCTCGGTGCCCGCGGCCGGCGGGTCGGGAACGGTGGGCCTGGTGACGCCCGCCATCTGTAGCTGGACATCCGGAAGCAATGACCCGGCGTGGCTCACCAGTCTGACCACGAGCGGGTCCGGGACGTTCAACGTGCAGTTCGTCGCGCAGCCGAACGTGTCGCCCGCGCCTCGCACAGGCACCCTCACCATCGGCGGACTGACCTACACCGTGACCCAGGACGGTGCGCCTTGTTCCTACACCCTCGACCAGCCGGGGATCACCGTGGCCTCCACCGGCGGCAGCGGGTCCTTCGGCTTCTCGACACCCGGCGGCGGGTGCGCGCCCTCGACCGCGCTCAGTTATGCGGGTTGGATCTCCGTGACGACCACGGGAGTCACGTCCGGGACGGTCGACTACATCGTCGAGGCCAATCCTTCCTCCACCGTCCGCCAGGGCAACATTCAGTTCGGCGACAAGAGTTTCACGTTGACCCAGAGCGGCGGGGCGTGCGGCTACAGCCTCAACGCGTACGGCGCGGTCTTCGGCACTCTGGGAGGATCGAGCAGCGTTCTAGGATCGCCGACGGGAGTCGGATGCACACCCACGGTCGGAACCGATCAGCCGAGCTTCGTCTTCCTCGGAACTCTGTCCGGACCGGTGAGCAACATCTTCACCCTGCCCTTCACGATCTCTCCGTTTGGTTCGCTCACCCCCGTGATCCGCCGGGCCAAGATCACGTTCGGCGGGCAGGTCTTCTTCCTGAAGCAAACGTCATGGTGAGCTCGCGAATCATGGATACACCCAGGGCCTTGATGCTGGCCGCGCTGGCGCTGGCCCCCTCCTTCGCCTCCGCGACAACCCGCGGGCCGGACCTCGGCGGCTACACCGCCACCGACGCCACCGTGTTCAGCTTCGTCGACATCGCGGGGCCCGGCGGAGGCGCGAGCATCCTGGCGGGCACCGACGACGGAACCGCGGTCCTGACCCTTCCGTTCCCCTTCACGTTCTATGGCCAGGCGCGCACCCTGGCTTGCGTCAGCACGAACGGCGCGCTGTACTTCATCAACGATCTCGCAGAGTGCGCGGGGGTCAACGACTTCGCGAACACCGATCTCAGTTCCACCGCGTCCCCCGGGAATCGGCCGAGCCTGCTTCCTTTCTGGACCGATCTGACCTTCGACGCTCCGGGGGCGGACGCGGTGTCCTATCAGACCCTTGGGCTTCCTGGCTCCCGGCGGTTCGTGGTTCAGTGGAACAAGGCCTTCCCGCAGGGATCCGCGAACCCGGTGACCTTCCAGATCGTGCTCACCGAGGGAACGGACAAAGTGGTCTTCCAATACAAGACGGTCGCGCTCGGCCCCGGCAATCCCGCCTCGCAGGGCGCGCAGGCGACCATCGGCATACGGGACGCCTCCGGGCAGACGAACGGCAAGCAGATCCAGTGGAGCTTCAACGCTCCGGTTCTGACCGACGGCTCGGCGCTGATGTACATCGCTTCCACTCAGCCCGCGATTACAACCCCGACCACCTCTTCGATCACCGGCAGTAGCGCGACGCTTGGAGGCACGATTACCTCGGACGGAGGTTCCGCAATCACCGACCGCGGCATCGTGATCTCCGCCACCAGTACGAACGCTAATCCGCTGATCGGCGGTACGGGCGTTACCACGATCAGCGAGGGCGGAACCACGACCGGTGCCTTCACAATCGGCGTCACCGGCTTGAGTCCGGGGATCGCCTACTCGTTCAAGGCCTACGGGATCAATGCCGCGGGAGCGGGCTACGCGACTGTAGCCTCCTTCACGACGCTTGCGATCGAGCCCACGGTGATCAATCCGACGAGTAGCCTGGTGACCGGCACAACCGCGACGCTTGGCGGCGAGGTGACCTCAGACCACGGCTCCGCGATCACGGAACGCGGCGTTGTCTACTCGCAAACCGCGTCCAACAACGATCCTCTGATCGGCGGGTCAGGCGTGACCAAGGTGACCGTGATCGGCACGACCGGGCTATTCGCCACCGGAGTCACGAGCCTCGCACCGACCACGGGACACTCGTTCAGGGCCTTCGCGACGAGCGCGGGTGGCACGGGCTATACGGGCGTCGCGACATTCACGACGACGTGTCCCACCATCTCTCTTGGGGCCTTGCCGAACGGGAATCTGGGCGCGGCCTACGCGGGATCGGCCATTGCGTCCGGAGGCACGGGTCCATACACCTACGCGGTTACGTCCGGAGCCCTTCCAGGCGGACTTTCACTCACCGCGTCGGGCGCCGGAGCCGGCAACGTCGGTGGAACCCCGACCGCCACGGGAACATTCCCCTTCGAGATCACGGCCACCGACACATCCGGGGCGGGGACGTGCACGGGCGTGCAGACCTACAGCGTGGTGATCGCTCCTGAGTTGGGCCAGAACTTCTTCACCCTCACCCCATGTCGTGTGATCGACACCCGGAATGCCGCGGGTCCGACGGGAGGCCCGGCCCTCGTGGCTCTGGCCGATAGGATCTTCCTGGTGGCGGGCACGTGCGGGATCCCCGCGGATGCGAAGGCGATCTCGGTGAACATCGCGGTGACCGGGGCCACGAATGCGGGGAACATCCGACTCCATGCCGGGGGTACAGCGGTGCCTCTGGTGTCGGCGATCAACTACAAGGCGGGACAGACGCGATCGAACAACGCGGTGATTCCGCTCAGCGCCCTGGGGCAGCTTGCGGCGTATCTCGATCAAGCGGCAGGGACGGCGCATCTGATCCTGGACGTGAACGGGTACTTCAAGTGACCTGTTCGTAGCGGGCCAACCGCGGCTTTGGGCAGTGCATTTGCTTCACTCCTATGCATTTGCCTCATTCCACGCCATCCCCGCGCGTAACATCGCCACACTTCCAGAAGGAGGCGACGTGTCCGCTCCCCGAGACCCGCCTGATTCGTCCGATGAGACCGCGGTCAAGCCCGCGCCGGTGCGTAGCGATCCCTCGGCGCGCTTCACCCCAGGCACGCTGCTCGCGGGCCGTTACCGCATCGTCTCCCCGCTCGGCAAGGGCGGCATGGGCGAGGTCTATCGCGCCGATGATGTCCGCCTCGGCCAGCCCGTCGCCCTGAAGTTCCTGCCCGCAGCGTTCGCCGCCGACTCGGGCCGCCTTGAACGCCTGGTCGACGAGGTGCGGATCGGCCGACAGATCTCGCATCCGAACGTCTGCCGGCTCTACGACATCGGGGAAGCCGAGGGCCATCACTTCCTCGTCATGGAATACGTCGATGGCGAAGACCTCGGTTCTTTGCTGAGGCGCATTGGCCATCTCCCGGGAGACAAGGCGCTCGACATCGCCCGCGGTATTTGCGCCGGCCTCGCCGCCGCGCACGACAAGGGCATCATTCACCGCGACCTCAAGCCCGCGAACGTGATGATCGATGGTCGCGGTCACGCGCGCATCGCCGACTTCGGTCTGGCGGCGCTCACCCACGGGGGTGCTGTCGCCGAAATGTCGGGCACGCCCCAGTACATGGCGCCCGAGCAACTGACGGGCGATGGGGCGTCACTGCGCAGCGATGTCTACGCCCTCGGCCTCGTGTTGCACGAGATGCTGACGGGCAAACGCGTGTTCGAGGCCAAGTCGCTCAACGAACTGCGGGCACTCCACGCGGACACGAAGCCGCCGAGTCTCTCCAGCAGCGCCTCGGATGTGGACCCAGCTTTCGAGCGCGTTGTCATGCGGTGTCTCTCACGCAACCCGAATGACCGCCCCACCTCGGCGCGCGTAGTCCTGGCCTCGCTGCCCGGGGGCGACCAACTCGAGGCCGCGATCCTCGCGGGCGAGACGCCGTCGCCGGAAATGGTGGCGGCCGCGGCCATAGTGGGCGACCTGCGACTGCCGGTTGCGTGGGCCTGCCTGATCGCCGGGTTGCTCGGACTGCTCTTGATCCCGATCATCGGCGGACGCGTCGCGCTGTTCCGTCGTGTACCGCTGCCCAAGTCGCCCGACGCTCTCTCGGATAAAGCCAGGGATGTCCTGGGCCGTCTGGGATACCGCGAGACCCCGGCCGACAGCGCTTACGGCTTTACGGCGGATGCCGCCTTTCTCGACCACCTCAGACAGGATCCCTCGCCGGAGCGGCGGGCGAAGCTGGGGACGGCGCGGCCCGGACCCATCCTCTTCTATCACCGACAGAGCCCGAGCGCGACTCGCGTCGACGAGCTGGATCCCGGCGCCTTTTTGGGTTGGCCCGGCCGATCTGGGCCGCGTGACGCCGGACGATCCTCCGATGAGCGTCCCGGGCATGACCCGGACTGTCCTCGACCCTCTCGGACGTCTCACGAGCTTCGTGGCCGTGCCGCCGCGCTTCGACCCGTCTCCTGGGCCCGGGTCGGACCTCGACTGGTCGGTCGCCCTCGCCGAAGCCGGTTTTGAACCCTCCCGTCTCCAGCCTTCCGCGCCGCATTGGGCCGGCCCGGTCGAGTCGGACCGCAAGACGGCGTGGGATGGGGTGGTCGCCGACCAGCCTGACGTGCCGTTCCACATCGAGGCGGCTGCCTACCGCGGTCGGCTGGTGTATTTCGAGGTGCAGGGGCCCTGGGTGCAGCCTCCCCGCGTCCCGGCTGCCGGGTTCGAGGACCTCGTCGTGGCCGCGTTGATCGTGTTCAGTTTCGGTCTCGTCATCCCGACGGGCGTGGTCTTGGCACGCCGAAACCTCCGACTGGGACGAGGCGATCGCAAAGGCGGCCTCCGACTCGCCGCATTCATTCTTGTCATCTACACGCCCGCTCAACTCCTCCACGCCGACCACACCGCCGTGCCCACCACTGAAATCCACCTGCTGGTTCAGATCGGGAGCCAGGGGTTGGTCGGGACGCTACTCGTCTGGCTCCTCTACATGGCCCTCGAGCCCGTGGTGCGAAGGCGTTGGCCCCACGCGCTCATCTCTTGGAGTCGTTTTCTGGCCGGGCGCTTTCGTGATCCACTGCTGGGCCGGGATGTGTTGGTCGGGGCGCTCGCGGGAATAGCTGTGTTGTTCGCTTTCAAGCTGGACATCGGGAGCCTCTCGCGGCCGATCGAGCCTCGCGTCGCGGGGCTCGTCCTCAGCACGTTGGGCACGCCCCGGCATTTGCCGTACGTCATCTTCCTGGGCCTCTGGCTGGGCGTGGGTAACTCGTTGGGGTTCCATCTCATCCAGGCCGTGGTGCGGCGGCCCTGGGTCGGTGCCTCGTGCTGTTCCTCCTTTCCATGGCCGTGTTTCTTGCCGGAGCGAGAGACCCCCTCGGTGCTGCCGCACAGGCTGCGACCATCTCGGCGATCGTCGTCTTTGTCCCCGTTCGATTCGGCATGCTCGCGTCCGTGACGCTCTGGGTCACGCTCCTCGTGCTCGGCATCGCTCCGCTCACTCTCAACTGGTCCTCGTGGTACGCGGGCCGCTCGTTCGCGGTGCTCGGCTTGTTCGCCACGCTGCTGGTCGCCGCCGCCTACACCTCTCTCGGCGGCAAGCCGATCTTCGGCCAAGCCCTGCTCGACGACTGATGCGCGAGCCAGGAAACCCGTCCCGCGACAAGGTGTGATCGTGAGAGGCCGGATGGGCCTTCGCGTCGTGCGGCGAAGGAGCGGCATCTCGACAGGCCGCGGCGGGGCTAACATGGCCGCATCTTCCGGAAGGAGGCGACATGTCGGTTCCACGCGACCCGCCTGTTTCGTCCGATGAGACCGCCGTCAAGCCGGTCGCCAGCAATCCCACCGAACGGCATGACAACATCTGAGCACGCATCCGTGGGCCTCCTCTCAAGGGGTCGATTGTGGGCTCGTGGAGTCAAGCGCGATGTCCACGCCGTGTGGCTCGCGTCGCGTGACCGTCGAACACCCTGGTATGCGAAGTGCCTTGCGATCGCGGTGGCCGGTTACGCGCTGTCGCCCATCGACCTGATTCCTGACTTCATCCCGGTTCTGGGCTATCTCGACGACATCATCATTGTGCCTCTGGGCATCCTGCTCGTGGTTCGCTTGATCCCCCCGGAGGTTATGCAGGAACACCGGGAGGCTGCGATGGCGGCCTCTCATCGGCCGGTCAGCCGAGCCGCTGCAACGGTGTTCA
>JANLSZ010000263.1:0-2475 GCA_031362685.1 Vicinamibacteria bacterium
GCTCGAACGTCCTGTGGGCCTCGCCTAACCAGGCTCATCATGACTTCGAAGTCCAGCCAAACGGCGACATCTACACTCTGATCGCCAAGGTCCAGGTGAACCCGCAGGTCGACCCCGTCAGACCGATAAGAGAGGAGTACGTCGCGGTACTCGACCCTTCGGGCAAGGAAAAGAGGCGGGTCTCCCTGGTGGACGCCTTGATCCGCTCCGACTTCAAGGAACTGTGGGAGCAGCGGAAGAACCGCACGGGCGATGTGCTCCACACGGACTCTGTGGATGTCCTGGGCGGCAAGACGGGCGCCCTGATGAAGCCGTGGCGGCCCGGCCAGGTTCTGGTGTCGATTCGACACTTGAACATGATCGCGGTGCTCGACATGGTGCAGCAAAACATTGTGTGGGCGTACCAGGGCGGCTTCAAGCTTCAGCACGATGCCCAGCTTCTTGCCAATGGCCACATTCTCCTCTTCGACAACGTAGGCCTGGGTGGCGAATCCCGGATTCTTGAGCTCGACGTCAAGGCCCGCAAGACCGCGTGGGAATATCGAGGAGACCCGCGCCATCCCTTCTTCTCGGACACTCGGGGGCGAGTTCAGCGCTTCAGCAACGGGAACACGCTGATCAGCGAAACCGACAGCGGCCGGGCGTTTGAGGTCACCTCAAAAGGCGAGATTGTCTGGGAGTTTTTTAATCCCGAGCGGGCCGGTCCCAATGGGCAGTTCATCGCCGCCCTGTTGGACATGCTGCGCCTTCCCGCTGATTTCCCCACCGATTGGATCGCACCCTGCCCCGTCAAGTGAGGGTTGACGGCCGGCGGGCCGGGCTCGACCTACAAGGGCCCTTCGGGGCGGTCCGCTCGCCGAGGGGATCAGTCGACTGTTCCAACTGGCGGAGAGAGAGGGATTCGAACCCTCGGTAGAGGGGTTACCCCTACTCGTGCTTTCCAGGCACGCCGATTAAACCGCTCTCGCATCTCTCCGCTGCGGTCACTGGAATCCACAAGACTACCAGCCAGCCGCCGCTTCCGTCACCCGCCCTCGTCAAGGAGCCCTCGGCAAACTCCTGCTTGGAGCGACCGAGTGGCCTAGGAGCACCGGTTCAGCCAGCGTGGATTCGAGACTGAGCGAAGGAACGCTACCGATCCCACGCGAATCCCAGCCCCGGGGAGGCGCCGGTCCGACCACGACCGAGCCATCGTGGATTCGAGACTGAGCGCCAGCGAAGGACCGAATCCCCCCTCCCCGCAAAGCCCTTTCGGGCCTACGGCCCGAGAAGGGCTGGTCCAGATAGCGGATTCGACGCTGAGCGAAGCGATGCGCCGAATCCCACCCTCGACGTCAGCTTTCGGGGCCTACGGCCCCAAAGAGCTGGCGGAGAGGGTGGGATTCGAACCCACGGTAGCCTTTCGACTACAACGGCTTTCGAGGCCGGCCGATTCAACCACTCTCGCACCTCTCCGCGATCCATCCTGGTTGGGACCGCGGATCATACCGTGCCGGGGTTCCCCGGCCACCGCCCCGGGCAAGCCGCTTCCAAACTCGTCGACGGAACAACCGCGCTGCCGAGCGCGAAGCCTCCCCTCGGGGGACAGGAGCCCTGACCTCTGAGGCAACGGCTCCTAGTAGAATGCGACGGCCCCGCGATCGGTCGTGCGTGAATCCCGGGCTCCGCGCGACGATGCGCGCCTTTAACCCCGCCAGGCCCGGAAGGGAGCAACGGTTAGGCGAGGCGTTGGGTGACGCGGTCGGTTCGGGGTTCACGCACGGCCGGATCGATGGAGCCGAACTCGCGCCAATCCCAGCGAAACCAGGAAACCCTCGATGAGCTACGTCGTTTTCGCGCGCAAGTGGCGTCCCAAGACGCTGGTCGACGTGGTCGGGCAGGAGACAGTCACCCGCACACTGCGCAACGCGCTCAGCTCGGGCCGCATCGGCCACGCCCTCCTGCTGACCGGCGCCCGCGGTGTGGGCAAGACTTCGACGGCGCGCATTCTCGCGGCGGCGCTCAATTGCTCGGCGCAGGAGGCACCCACACCCGATCCGTGCGGCCAGTGCGCCTCGTGCACCGAGATCGCCTCGGGAACCGCGATCGACGTTCAGGAAATCGACGGCGCTTCGAACAACAGTGTCGAGGATGTGCGCGAGCTGCGGGAGAGCACGCGCTTCAATCCAGCTCGGGACCGCTACCGGATCTGGATCATCGACGAGGTCCACATGCTCTCACCCGCCGCCTTCAACGCGCTCCTGAAGACGCTTGAAGAGCCGCCGCCCAGTGTGAAATTCATTCTCGCCACGACTGAGATGAAGAAACTCCCGGAGACGATTCTCTCCCGCTGCCAGATCCACGCCTTCCGCCTGATTCCTGCCAAAACCCTGGCCGCCCACCTGCGTCTGATCGCGAGTTCCGAGAAGATCGAAGTCTCGGATTCGGCGCTGTTGCGCATCGCCCGCTCCGCCGAGGGCAGCGTGCGCGATGCGC
>JANLSZ010000283.1:0-33602 GCA_031362685.1 Vicinamibacteria bacterium
CTCGATGCGGACTTCGCGATAGACCTCGCCAAAATCCATGATGTCCGCGGGGAGCTTCGAGGGCGGGAGATCGCCAAGCTTCGCGTCATAGGCGGGCGGAAGGATCTCGACCATCCGCTCGCTGGATCCATCCGCCAGGCCGGTCGGCTCGATGAGTCTGACCCCGCGGCCGACGAGGTTTCGAACTTTGCTCATGACTCAGAATCCGGTTTCTTGGCTTCACGAAGCTTACGCAACGCGTCCACTGCGTCACCCGCGCTGTGTTCCACGATCGCGGCCTGACCCCAGCCCGCCGCTCGCGCTTCTTCGGCGGCGACGCGCAGGGCCATTTCCAGGCTGGACGGAGGCTGTGATCGGGTGTCGGCGCTGGGATTTTCTGGGGGGGTGACGCTCACCGCTTCCGCCCCCGCGGTTTCCGTCGAGGCGGGAGAGGGGGTCTCGACGGTGGTCGCGCGAACGAAGGCCTCGTCCGGCATGAAGGAGCTCACATCGATTGTCGCATCCACGGTTTCAACTGCCTCGGGCGCTTCGGGAGGCGTAGGTCTGATCTCGACCGCAGGACGATCAAGGTTGGTCTTCGCCGCCACCGTTTCAATTGCCTTGGGGGCTTCGGGAAGCGAACGTCTGATTTCAACCGCCGGACGATCCCGTTCGATTCGAGGGGGGGGATGGGCGGAGGGCGGGGGCAGGGGCTCCAGGAAGTAGGCGAGAGACCGGTAGAGACGGTCCTGCTCCATGCGTTTTCGAATTTCGAGGTCCGACTGGGCGCGAACGGCGCTGGTGCTGCCCTGGGCCAGTCGTTCGATCTGGCTCTGCTTCTGCCTGGTGAAAGTCTCGACCGTATCTTGAAGTGCTTCGGCTCGACTCTCGTTGCGGGAGCGAAGGCTCTGAAGCTCCAAGGCCTTCTCGGCTTCATAAGCGGTAAGGGCCTTGCGCCTCAGGACCGCGTCCTGGGACACATCCGACGCAGGAACGCCGGCGGCGTCGAGGGCGGTCAGCAGGGCGCTGCGCCGAATCGATCGATCGAGACCCACCAGGCGACGGCTGGTAAGAAGTCGATAGACGCGCTCCACGCCGTAGCCGTGAACCGGGGACTTGATTCCCGCCTTGCGATAGACGTCTTCAAAATCGGACACGGGCACCAAAGGCTGGACGAAAACCGCGGCCATGGGCGAGGGTGAAGGGAGGGGGGCCGGAAGATCCGAGACGCTCGGTCTGACCCAGTTGTCCGAACTCGCGCGTGTTCCCTGGGAGGTGGATGGTTCGGTGCGCTGGCTCAAAGGAGGAGGTGCTTGAGCCGCCGCCTGAAGGGAGACAAACGGAGCTCCCTCGTTGAGCGCCGGGCGGGCAGGCGGCGCCTCGTCCCAGAAGGGCTTGGCCGAGGTCGCTCGCGGTTCCGCAGCCGAAGATGAGTGCTCCTCGAACATCGGAGTCGGAAGATTGTGCGCGGAGGCGGCTATGTCGGAGTCGGTCGCCTCTCCGTGAACTCGTCGGGGGCCGTCGTCGGAAATGTTTCCCCGTTTCCAGGAGGTTCCGGTGGCCGAGGTCGGGGCTACGGCCTCATCTTCGGGGTTCCATTCGAAGGCGGCACTTTCCTTCGAGGCGTCCGCCGTTGCGTCGATGGGCGGAGCCGAATCGAAAACTTTGTTGAATAGAGTCTTGAGAGGATTCATGAGGGGTTGAGACCACGACCGCGACAGCTCGCCGATGCCTTGTATCAGCGGGATTCGTCGAAGTCAAACGCGGGTGGGGTCGTATTGTCTCAAGCTCTTGGCGAATTGTCGAAATCGCCTCCGCGACGGACGGTTTTACGCCCGTTCTCGAACCCTGTGCTAAGAAGCGACGGATGCCGCACAAGGAACCCTCACTCGACGCCTACCGGGCAAAGCGGGACGCCTCGCAGACCCCCGAGCCGTTCGGCGGTCTCGGCCTGCCTGACGATGCGGACTGGACAAAGCCGCGCCTGTTCGTGGTTCAGAAACACGCGGCCCGCCGCCTTCATTACGACTTCCGGCTCGAATGGCGGGGCACCTTGATCAGCTGGGCCATTCCCCAAGGCCCGTCGACCGACGTTGCGGAAAAACGCCTCGCGGTGATGGTCGAAGACCACCCGATCGAGTACGCCGACTTCGAAGGCATCATTCCAAGGGGGAATTATGGCGCCGGTGAAGTCATCGTCTGGGACAAGGGCGTCTGGATCCCTCTTGAGGATCCCGATGAAGGCTTGGTCAAGGGAAAACTGCTCTTTGAGCTTCGCGGCTTCAAACTGCATGGACGGTTCACTCTGGTTCGAACCAAACGGCAGGGGCAGACTGAGTCGAAGGAATGGCTGATCATCAAGAAGCCCGACGCCTACGCCGGAGCCGAGGGCGCGCGGTACCTCACACCCGAGTCCATCTACTCCGGCCTGACCCTGGAGGAAATCCAGGAGGGGTCGAAGAAGGCGGTCATGATCCGCGAGCGCCTGGTGACTCTGGGAGCACCCCGGGCCAGAGTTCTGGGAACACCCGACTTCATGCTGGCGGAGGACGCGAAGGAACCGTTCTCGGACCCGAACTTCATCTTCGAGCTGAAGTACGACGGGTATCGCCTGCTGGTCGTCGTCGAAAACGGCAAGTGCGAGCTCATCTATCGGCGCGGGAGCAAAGCCACCGATCTGTATCCCGAGATCGCGCGGGCCGGGTCGCTCCTCCCTTTCTCCCGGCTGGTCCTGGACGGGGAACTCGTGTGTCTCGATGACAACGCACGACCCAGTTTCTCGAGGCTTCAGCAGCGTTCGCAGTTGCGCCGCACCGCCGATGTCGCCGCCGCGGCGGTCCGGCTTCCCGCGACCCTGCAGACGTTCGACCTCGTCGCGTTCGAGGATTTCGACCTTCGGTCCTTGCCTCTGGTCGAACGAAAGAACATCCTTCGCGATGTCCTTCCCAGAGCCGGACCGCTGCGTTATGTCGATCACATCCCCGCGGAAGGAGCTTTGTTCTACGCCGAAGTGGAGCGCATGGGCCTCGAAGGCGTCATGGCCAAGCGGGCCGACTCGAAGTATCGCCCGGGCCGAAGCAGCGAGTGGTTGAAACTCAAGATCGACCAGGTGGCGGACTTCGTAGTCATCGGCATGACGCCGCCCGAGGGATCGCGCGCGGGATTTGGCGCCCTTCATCTCGCCGCCTACTCGCGCTTGCCCGATGGGTCCGCGGAAGGTCCCGACGACCCGCATCTCATCTACGCCGGCCGCGTGGGCAGCGGTTTCACCGAGGACCAGCTCGAAACGTTCAGCGCACTGCTCAAGACGGGCATGGTCAAAGACCCGCCCTGCCCAATCGTCGACGAACCCAAAGGCAGCACGTACGTGGCGCCACATCACGTGGTCGAGGTGCGTTTCAAGTCGTGGTCCGCCCAAAGCCTTCTGCGCCAGCCGGTGTTTCTTCGCTGGCGCGACGACAAGCCTCCCGAGGAGTGCCTGCGCCCCGGCGAAGGAGCGGGGACTGCGGCCGAGAGGCCGGAGGCGGCCGAACCGCCCACCGTCGTGGTCGACAAAACCGTTCGCTTCACCAATCTCACCAAGGTGTTCTGGCCACCCTCGGAAAGTAACGCCGTGGCCTACACCAAGGGCGATCTCATCGATTACTACCGGAACGTGGCCCCCTGGTTCCTGCCTTACCTCGCCGACCGGCCGATCACGCTCACGCGGTATCCCGATGGGATCAACGGGAAGAGCTTCTTTCAGAAAGACGCGCCGCCTTTCATCCCCGGCTGGATGCGCACCGAGCGGCTGTGGAGCGAAGACACCGGCAAGGAACTCGACCTGATCATCGGCGGCGATCGATCGCAGGGGGATCTCGAGACCCTTCTCTTCATCGCCAACCTTGGGGCCATCGTCGTGCACGCCTGGAACGCGCGGGCCTCGGACCCGGCCCGGCCCGACTGGATCATTCTGGATCTCGATCCCAAGGAGGCGCCCTTCGAGCACGTGATCACCCTGGCCCAGGAAGCCAAAGCCCTGTGCGATGAAATCGGATTGCCGAGTTTCGCCAAGACCACCGGGTCGTCGGGCCTGCACGTCCTTCTGCCCACCGGCGGCGCGCTCACCCACGAGCAGTGCAAGACCTTCGCGGAATTGCTGGCCCGGGTGATCGTGACCCGGCGTGACACAATCGCCACCATCGTGCGCATCCCGGCCCATCGGGGCGGCAAGGTCTACATCGACTTCCTCCAGAACGGCCACGGCAAGCTTCTGGTGGCGCCGTTTTCGGTGAGACCGCTGCCCGGAGCGCCGGTGTCGATGCCGCTCCTATGGTCGGAAGTCCGCGAAGGCCTGACCCCGCGGCAATTCACGATCGCGAACGCCATTCCTCGACTTCAGGCGCAAGACCACGATCCCCTCCTCGGCGTTTTGAAAGAGAAACCGGATCTGCTCGGTGCTTTGGGGAAACTGGGAGAGCGTCTTGGCTGAGGCGCTCTTGTTCTTTGACGGCGCCGACGTTGAGGCCGCCCTTGGGGCACGGAAACGCGGCGAACGGGTGATCGCATTTTCGGAAGCCGCAGCCAGCCGGCTCGGCCGAGCCTCCATTCCTTTCGGGCGGGCGATGGACGCGCTGGGCGACGATCCCGAGATGCCGCTGTATCGAGCGGCCGCGGATTGGACGCAGCAGTTCGGAACGAAGGCGGTGGACGCGAGCGGGCAGACGCTGAAAGAAGCGCTCCGATATCGAGGAACGACACTTTGGTGGTGGGCGGAGTTGTACCTTCACCACAACACGGAAGCCGCGCGGCGCGTGCGCTTTCTCGAAACGGTGTTTCGGGTGGTCGAGAGGTTCGCCGCGGGCGCAGTCCGCACCCACGGTCTGTCCCCGGGCGAGACCCTGCTCGTCGAACGGTTCTGCATCTCTCGCAAAGTGGTCTTCGGGCGCGGCGAAACCACCCTTGACCCGGCTCCGAGCGGGCGATCCGCCATGACCGCGGGTCTTCTCGAGGCTTCGAAGATGGTGGCCACCGCGGCAAAGAGCGCGGGTGGCCGCGACGAACGTCTGATCCCGAAATCGGTGGTCTTCGTTTCCCACGCCGCCTTCTGGAAGCCGAGGACCACCCGCGACCTTCGGGAAGAGAGTTACGAGCACTACTTCGACGCGCTTCTCTCCGAGTCGAGGCGCCGAGGCCTTCCCCTCGTGACCCTCGGGGTCGGGCCGCAGAACACGTTCCGAACACGGTCGACCAGCGAAAAATGGAAGGAACGGCTCTCCTGGCAACGGGACGAGCGCTACGTCCACATCAATCGTTTCGTGACCCCCCGGCTGGCGGCCTCCGCCCTCAAGGCTTTTGGCCAGGCCCTCGGTGTTCGCAACCGTTTCCAGAACGCGGCCTCGCTCCGCGCGGCCTTTTCGCACCGAGGCGTGTCGTTCGAGGACCTGTCTCACGAGGATCTCGGGCGGACGCTGCTTCATCAGGTTCCGTGGGCCGCGCGCTGCCTGCTGGAGTTCGACGCCGCGTTTCGCGAGCTGGATCCGCGACTCGTGTGTCTGTACGCGGAGAGCTCAGGCCTTGGCCGTGCGGCCATTGAGGTCGCGAAGTCGCTCAAGGTCAAGACCCTCGGCGCCCAGCACGGCATCCTCTATCCGAACTACTTTTCCTATGAACGAACCTCCGAGGACGTGGCTTTGGGCACTCCCATCGCGGACGCCACCGCAATGTATGGCGACGACGGCGTGCGGATGCTGGAAACAACCTTCCGCTATCCGAAAGGCCGCGTGGTCGCGACCGGCTCTCCCCGCTACGACGCGCTGGCGGCGGAGATCTACACCGCGGACCGTGATGAGCGCCGGAGGAGCCTCGACATCGCCGAATCCGACAAACTCGTCATTCTCGCGAGCCGGTACACCGGCATTCGCGACACCCACAAGGCGTCGGGGCCGGCCTTCGCCTCCCTGCTCGACGCGGTGGGTCGCATCGAAGGCGCTCGGCTCATCGTGAAGCCGCATCCGGCCGAGCCCGCCGAGGCTTACGACCCGGACATCGCCGCCTCCGGCCTTGGTGATCGGGCGCGGGTGATCGCCGATCGGTCCCTCACCGACCTCCTGCCCGCGGCCGACCTTCTGGTGACGGTCGAATCGCTCTCCGCCACCGAGGCGCTGGTGGCCTCGGTCCCGGTGGTGGTTCTGCGCCATCCGTCCAACCTGCGCGACCTGGTGGCGAGCGGAGCCGCCTTCGGGGTGCCCGAGGGTGTTGACCCGCAACCGAGCATGGAGGCGCTGCTGAGGAACGCCGCGGTTCGGGCGAGCTGGCGGAGATCCCGCGACGCATTTCTCCAAGACGTCGCGCACGGGGTCGACGGAAAAGCTCTCGATCGCCTTCTGGAGTTGCTATCGAAGATGGCCGGTCTGCATTAGGCTCGTCTCGTCCCCATGAATCCCACCACGATCCGCATCGGATCGCGCGAAGTCGGCTCCACCCAGCCCTGCTTCGTCCTCGCCGAAGTCGCCTCCGCGCACGAGGGTTCGGTCGATCAGGCGTTGAAGATGCTCGACGCCGCGTTCCGCATGGGTGCGGACGGCATCAAGTTCCAGCTCTTCAAGGCCGACCGTCTGGTGGTGAACCGTCATCCCGGCCGGAAGGATTTCGAGCAGATCGAACTCACCGACAAGGAATGGCGCAAGGTCCTGTCCCAGGCCCGGGGCTCGGGCCTGTCGCTGCTGGCCGAGTGCTTCGACGCGCCGTCGCTGGAACTCGCGGTGGAAGCGGGCGCCGATGCCTACAAGGTCCACACCACCGACATGGAGAACAAGGATTTCATTCGCGCGGTGGTGGAGGCGAAGAAACCGGTGTTCTTCGCGACCGGCGGCGTTCATGAGGACGCGCTGGCCGAAGCGTTGTCCATCGTCGGTGATCGGGAACTGGGGCTGCTGTTCGGCTTCCAGACCTTCCCCACTCCGGTCGAGGAGATCCGTTTCCGCGAACTCGAGAGCATGAAGTCGCGCTACCGGGTTCCCGTGGGCTTCCTGGATCACACCGACGGCGGGACACTCTTCGCGCTGATGGCTCCGGCCCTGTCGGTCACCTATGGCGCCGATCTGGTGGAGAAGCACTTCACCCTCGATCGGTCGAAGAAAGGCTTCGACTACCAGTCGTCGCTGAACCCGGAAGATTTCCACCGCATGGTGGAAATGATCCGCACCGCCGAACGCGCGCGGGGCGAAGCCTCTCAGCCCATGTCCGCCGCCGCCGACTCGTATCACCGCAAGATGGCGCGTTTCATCGTGGCCCGCACGTTGATCGGGCGGGGCGACGTCATCACCGCGGAGAAACTCGACTTCAAGCGGATCGACCCGAACAAGGATCCCGGCCTCTCGCCCCGCGACCTGAACCGCATCGTGGGGCGCCACGCCAAACACCCGATCGAGGCCGACGCCACGATTCGAGAGGACATGCTCGATTGAGCCGCACGGTGTGCCTGGTGACCGCGCGCATGGCCTCGGCGCGCTGCCCGGGTAAAGCGCTTCAGGAACTGCTGCCCGGCAAACCCCTGCTGGCCGTGCTTCTGGAGCGCATGCGGACCTCGAAGGCAGTCGACGAGGTGGCGCTCGCGACCTCGGTGAATCCGGAGAACGACACCATCGCCGACCTGGGACGAAGCCTCGGGATTCGAGTCTTCCGCGGCGACGAAGACGATGTGCTCAAGCGACACGTCGACGCGGCGCGGGAGTTCGCGGCGAATCATGTGGTTCGAGTCACCGGCGACAATCCTCTGACCGACGTCGGCACGCTGGACGCCCTGGTAAAGGCGCACCACGAACACCACGCCGACTACACCTATGTCCCGGGCGAGGCGTTGTTGATGGGCATTCTCGCCGAAGTGATCTCCCGCGACGCACTGGAGCGCTCGTGGAACCAAGGCGAGGCGAAGCACCGCTCCGAACTGGTGACCCTCTACATCAAGGAACACCCGACGGAATTCAAGATCGCCATGCGGGATCTTGACCCGGACCTGCTGCGGCCGACCTACCGACTCACCGTCGACCACCCGGAAGACATCCGTCTCCAGTGTCTGATTTTCAAGACCCTGGACCACGGACCGCTGGTCCAAACGCGCGAAGCGATCGCGTTACTCGACACCCGCCCCGACCTGGTCGCCATCAACGCCCACCTGACGCACAAGGGCGTCAACCACCGCTCGGTGGAACTTGACGCCCTGGTCAAAGCCGCGCAGGCGAAGAGGAGCTGACTCACGCTGAGGCCAAGGCGTTAGTCGGGGGCAAACTTGTCGCCTTGAACCCTAAAGCTGTCCTCACCGGTGTGGCCATAGCCGCCCAGACCTCGTTCGCTGTCCGCCAGGTCGGCGACCTCGATCCATTCGGCTTGCTCGACCCTGGAAATCACCAGTTGCGCTATGCGCATCCCTCGTGAAACCACAAAGCTGTTCTCGCCATGGTTGATGAGGACGACACCCAGTTCGCCGCGGTAGTCCGAGTCAATCGTCCCGGGCGCGTTCAGCACGGCAATTCCGTACTTCAGAGCCAATCCGGAGCGGGATCGAACCTGTCCCTCATAGCCATCAGGGATGGCGACGGCGATCCCGCAGGGCACCAGCCGATAGAGCCCCGGCCCGATCGCGCAGTCGGCGTTCACTGCGGCGTGCAAATCCATGCCCGCCGAGCCCTTGGTTTGATAGGCAGGCAGCGGAAGCCCTTCCCCGCCGGCCACCCGTTTGAGCGCGATCTTCATCGGTGCCGGTAGCCTAGCTCTGCCCGCGATTCGAGAGAACATCCTCGATCGGGTCACCAGAATGCTGATGGGGCGACCATCGGCGGTCAAGACTTCGGGCTGAACAGGAGTCGGGACATAGACTGATCCCATGCCCCTACCACCCATCTACGATCCCAAGGCCGTTGAACCCCTTTGGCAGGAGCTGGCTGCGGTCGGGGTCGAGCCCCTGACCACTCCGGAGCAGGTCGACCAGGCGCTGGCCGCGAAATCAGGCACCACGCTGGTGATCGTGAACTCGATCTGCGGCTGCGCAGCCGGTCAGGCGCGTCCGGGCGCGATGCTCGCACTTCAGAACGGGCTCATTCCGGATCGGTCGGTCACGGTGTTCGCGGGGGTCGATCGCGACGCGGTCGAACGCGCGCGAACTCATATGAGCGGCTACCGCCCTTCATCGCCCAGCATCGGCCTCTTCAAGGATGGCAAGCAGGTCTTCATGCTGGAGCGCACCGATCTTCAGCGCATGAACGAGCCCCAGGTGGCGGAAGCTCTGCGCAAGGCCTTCGACACCCACTGCTCGAGAACCGGTCCGTCGATCGACGCCGAGACCTACAAGCAGATCCGGCCTTACGAAGGCTGCGGCTCGAAGATTCCGATGATGCCGGTCCGGGCCTGAAGCCCCGGTCGAGAGGGCGCGCCTGGTCAACGAAGGCGTCTTCGTGGTGGCCCGCGGATTCCGGGAGCGAGCGGGGTCGCCGCGGCGGGGACCTTCGCCGCGGTCATGAATGGACTCCCCCCGTTTCCAACGGAGCGACTGACCTCGCACGGACTCGCGGTGCCGACTAGGCGCCTTCGGGCTTCTCCGGCGCCGACCGAAGGAGGCGGTGTCCCTCAATGACCGTAACCACCTCGACTCGACGACGCGAGCGCTGATAGATGATTCGATAGTTGCCTTCGATGACCTCGCGCAGGTCCTCCGCATCGAACTCTGGAACGCGTCGGCCCGCGCGCGGCGCCGTCGCGGCACTCCGAGCCCGCGCTTGCAGCCGCAGGACAAAGGCTCGGGCGTTTTGCGGATTTGATCGACTGATGTATCGAGCGATCTCGCGCAGATCGTTCCGCGCTCGGTCCGACCAAACAAGCGCCATGACCTCAGCGAGCCGGACCGAACTCCCGGTCCAATTCGCGGGTCAGCTCCGCATCGGAGGTGACGCGGCCTTCCCGCAGATCATCGAGACCGTCGCCAATGGCTCGTACCACTCGATGCCGATAGCTGAGCACGTCGTACTCCTCGGGCGTCATCACAACCGCAGCCGGCCGCCCGTTCTGCGTGACGACGATGGATCGCCCGGTCGCTCGAAGGGTTCGAAGCACTCGGGAGGTGTGGGCCTTCAATTCGCCGAGAGGGATGATGTCGTCCTTGACGCTCAAAGTCATTGGGAGCTCCGTAAACAGCACCATATTAGGGGCTGAAAGAAGATCTTACATTTTTCTGCGGATCAGCCTCAGCAATGGATCGCCACACATGCTCGCCCCCGGGAGACGGATTTCCAGGAAGCTACGCTCTCCCCATGCAGCACGAAGCGGTCGGCACCGGGACCGGCGTCGTGGCCCCCGGAGGTGAGGGAACGTCCGGGTGCTTTGGCCGCAGCGTCACTGCGGTGGCGCGTTGACTCGGCCCCGCGTCCCCCACCACTAGAATGGGGGCTTCCAGAGGGTCCCCCTCCAAAGCACCGCCCCAGACAGAGGTTCCATGAAGTCCACGTTCACCATTGCGGGAAGACAGGTCGGAATCTCGCAGCCGGCGTACGTAATCGCCGAGGCCGGGGTCAATCACGACTGCCGGCTCGACCGGGGCAAGGCTCTGGTCGACACCGCCAAGGCCGCGGGTTTTGATGCCATCAAGTTCCAGAGCTACACCGCATCGAAGATCGCCACTCGGGTGGCGCCCCGGTATTGGGTCGAAGAGAAAGATCCGAATGGCACGCAGTGGGACACCTTCGCCAGGCTCGACAAACTGAGCGACGCCGATTTCAAGACACTCATCGCTTACGCACGAACCACGGGCATCGTGGCCTTCTCCACGCCCTTCGATGACGACGCCGTGGACTTCCTCGTCTCGATGGACATGCCCGTGTTCAAGATCGCATCGGCCGACCTCACCTGCAAGCCGCTTCTGGAGCGAGTGGCTCGGGCGGGAAAGCCGGTGATTCTTTCGACCGGCACGTCCACCCTGGCCGAGGTCGATGAGGCAGTTGCGACTCTGGCCGAAAACGGGTGCGACGAGGTGGTTCTGATGCACTGCACCCTCAAGTACCCGTGCCCGCCCGAAGGCATCAACCTGCGCATGATGACCCACCTCATGCGGGCCTTCCCCGGAATCCCGGTGGGCCTCTCCGATCATTCGCTCGGCATCAGCATTCCCCAGGCTGCGGTTGCCCTGGGCGCATGCATGATCGAGAAGCACTACACCATCGACAAGACCATCCAGGGCTCGCCCGACCATCACCTCTCCGTGGATCCCGCGGAAGGGAAGGCGTTGATGGAGGGCATAAGGACCATCGAGAAGGCTTTCGGCAAGTCGGTGAAGGGCCTCGAGCCGCTGGAGAAGGAAGCCTTTCTGTACGCCCGGCGAAGCGTCACGTCGGCGAAACCCATCGCGAAAGGCGTCACCATCACTCGCGATCTGCTCACCTACAAGCGTCCGGGCACGGGGATCTCCCCTCGCCACTTCGATCTGGTGATCGGACGCACCGCGAAGCAGGACATCCCCGAAGACACGACCCTGACCTGGGAGATGGTTTGAGAGTCACCGTCATCATTCCGGCCCGGGGCGGATCCGACCGCGTTCCCTACCTCAACATCAGACGTCTCGGCGACGCTCCTCTCCTCGCCCACACCATCCGGGCCGCCAGGGAGGCGAAGGGCATCGATCGCATCATCGTCTCCACCGACGACGAGACGGTGGCCGAGGTGGCACGCGCTCATGGCGCCGAGGTGCCGTTCTTGCGGCCAAAGGAACTCTCCGGCGATTTGTCGAGCCTGATGCCGGTGGTCCGGCACGCGGTGACCGAATCGGAGAAGGGTCATCCCCGGGCCGACGTGGTGGTCGTCCTCCAGGCCACCGCTCCCTTCCGCCTCGCGCGGAGCATTGACGAGGCGATCGCGAAGATCGCCACCGGGCGGTTCACCGCCGTGGTTTCGGTGACGTCCGATCTGTCGCTCCGGTGGAAGGCGGAAGAGGGCCTCTTGCGTCCGCTCTTCGACCGGGCCGGGCGTCGCGATGAGCAGGAGCCGGTGTATCTCGAGAACGGAGCCATCGTGGCCATCTCCCGCGAAGTCCTGGAGAGCGAAGCGCGTTTCGGCGACTCCGTGGGCTTCGTCGTGCTCGACAAGCGCGAAGGCTTCACCGTCCACGACCTTGAAGACTTCTGGATGGCCGAGCGGCTGCTGCGCGAGCCGCGAATCCTGTTCCGCGTCGATGGCAGCCGGGTGCGTGGCATGGGTCATGTGTACCGGTCCCTGGCGGTCGCCGAGGCTCTGCGCGAAGGCTCGCGGGCGGAGATCGCTTTCCTGATGAGCGCCGATCACTCCGAGGGCATCGCCACCGTGTCGAAGAGCGGTTACCCGGTCCGCGTCTTCAAGTCCGGCGGGCTCGAAGCGCTCATCGACTCCATTCGGGATTTCGCCCCTTCCGTGGTCATCAATGACCTGCCCCTGGTTGAAGAGACTTACCTGCGTTCGCTCGCGCGTCTGGGCACGGTCACCATCAACCTGGTCGACACCCTGGAAGATCTGGAACGGGTCTCCCGCGATGCCCAGTTCGTCATCTCGGTGATGAACGAGGATCGCGAGACACCGGAAGGCTTTTACGGTGGTCCGGCCTTCGCCATTCTGCGGCGTCACTTCCAGGGTCGCGAGCGGGTGTTCCGCGAAAAGCCGGCGAAGATCCTCCTGACCTTCGGGGGCGCCGATCCTCAGGCGCTGACCCTGAAGGTGGCAAGAGCTCTGGCGCCTTTGACCAGGGAGGTGGAAGTCATCTCGGTCGCAGGCCCGGCTTTCCCCCACACCCTGATGTTCGAAGCCCTCCAGAGAACCATCGGCCGTAACCTCCCTCTGGTCCTTGGGGTGGATGTCCAGATCGCCGACCTGATGCTCGATGCGGATCTGGTGTTGTGCTCCGGCGGCATGTCGGTTTACGAAATCGCCGCCCTTGGCACCCCCGGCGTGGTCCTCGCCCAAAACGCGAGGGAGGATCGTCGCATGCGAGAATTTGCGCGGTTCGGAACCATTGAGTACCTCGGCATCGGCGTCGATGTCGATGAGTCGACGATTCTGGACATAGTCAGACAGATCCTGACCGACCCGGCGAGGCGGCAGACCATGAGCGCCAAGGGTCGGAGCCTGGTGGACGGTTACGGAGCGGCGCGCGCCGCCGAGATCGTCCTCGAGCAGGTCCAGGCGGATTCGAACGGGAAGTTCGCGAAGGCTGCGGTCAAGGAAGGAAAGCAATGAAGGTCTTCATCACCGGCGGGGCTGGTTTTATCGGAGGGCACCTCTCGGAAGCGTTCCTCGACGCCGGACACGATGTGGAGATCCTGGACGACCTCTCGACCGGTTCCATAGACAACATCGAGCACCTCAAGGGTCGCAAGGGCTTCTCGTACACCATCGACAGCGTGATGAACGAAGGGCTCACCGCCGAGCTCATCGACCGCGCCGACGTGGTGGTGCATCTGGCCGCCGCGGTGGGAGTGAAGCTCATCGTCGAGAGTCCGGTGCGGACCATCGAGACCAACGTGCACGCCACCGAAATCGTCCTTTCTCACGCCAACAAGAAGCGCAAGAAGGTCCTGCTCGCTTCCACCTCCGAGGTCTACGGCAAGAGCACGGATGTGCCCTTCCGCGAAGATGGCGACCTGGTGATGGGCGCCTCCATCAAGGGTCGCTGGAGCTACGCGTGCAGCAAAGCCATCGACGAATTTCTGGCCCTCGCCTATCACAAGGAGAGAAAACTCCCGGTGGTGGTCTTCCGTCTCTTCAACACCGTGGGCCCGCGCCAGACCGGTCGGTACGGCATGGTCATTCCAAATTTCGTCCGCCAGGCCCTCTCCTCTCAACCCATCACGGTTTTCGGGGACGGTCTGCAGCGACGCTGCTTCACCGACGTCTCGGATGTGGTGTGGGCGCTTCTGCGCCTATCGCAGTCCGAGGAAGCGGTGGGTCAGGTGATCAATGTCGGCAACGACGCTCGGGAGGTGTCCATCATGGACCTGGCGAAGCTGATCAAGGAGAAGACCCGATCCTCGAGCGAGATCGTCCTGGTGCCCTACGCCAAGGCCTACGAAGAAGGCTTTGAGGACATGCCGCGTCGGATTCCCGATCTCACCAAGATCAAGAAGCTGATCGGGTATGAACCCAAGGTGGGCCTCGACGGAATTCTGGATGGGGTGATTGAGCACTTCATGACCAACCAGGGACGCGTCTGAGAGAAGAACCCGCCCCGACCCTGAAGCGACTGGCTCGCCTCTCGCTCGCCTACGGGACCGCGGATGTCCTGGCCCAGGGGATCAACTTCCTCCTGGTACCACTGTACCTGGCGTTCCTCACCCCCGAAAACTACGGCGCGCTCGCTCTCCTCCTTCTGCTGTCGACTTTTCTCAAGATCCTCTTCCGGCTGGGATTGGATGCCGGCTTCATCAGGATCTTCTACGACCTCAAGGAAGAGCAGCAGTCACGGTTTGCGGGGACGGTTGCGCTCTTCTCCGCGGGCTTTGCCTCCGCCGTTTTCGTTCTGGTCTGGATTTTTTCGGCCGAGGTTTCCAAGGGGCTATTCGAAAACGCGGATGGAGTCTTGTGGGTGCGACTGGTGGCGGCCGACCTGCTCGCGTCGTCGTTCGTATTCGTGCCCCTGGCGCTCCTGAGAATCGAGGGCAAGGCTTCGGCCTTCTCCGCCTACTCGCTCATTCGCCATGCCGCCAACACCGTCCTCAAAGTGATCCTGGTGGTCATGGGTCTCGGAGTCACCGGGGCCTTGATCTCCGACGTCGCCGGAAGCGCCCTTCTCGCCGGCCTCCTCTTCTTCGAGCTGCGCAAGCGGGCGACCGTGGCCTTTGACTGGCTGCCCCTGCGGGAAGCGCTCCGCTTTGGCCTTCCCAAGGTGCCTCACGGAATAATGGTGCAGACCCTCAATCTCGCCGACCGTCGGATCCTGGCTTCGTTCGTGAGCCTGGGCGAGGTGGGCGTCTACCAGGTTGGCAACACCTTCGCCTCGGTCATGAAGTTCCCGCTCTCCGCCTTCGAACCGGCGTGGCAGCCTTTCGTCTTCGAGAACGCGAAGAAAGAGAGCGGACCCCGCGAAATTGCTCTGGTGGCCACGCGCATGTCGATCCTCTTCGTCACCGCCGCCGTCGGTTTGTCGCTCATTCTTCCCGACCTCTTGAGACTGGTCAGTCGGAACGTGGAGTACCACGCCGGTGCGGTGGTGGTGCCGGTGGTAGTTCTCGCCTATCTGTTCCAGGGGTTCTTCCTGCTTTCGTCGATTGGGATCACGATCGCCAAAGAAGCCCGCTACTACCCGATGATCACCGCGGCCTCGGCCGCATTGAACATCGCGCTCAACCTGTGGCTCATCCCGTACTACGGAATCCTCGCTTCTGCGTGGGCGACGGTGGCCGGCTACGCGTTGATGGCGTTCATGGGCGCCACGATTTCGAAGAAGCTTTACCCAATCCCCGTTCAGTGGCCGCGCATCGCGGGGGCCTTCGTCGCGGGTGTGGTTTGCTTTACCCTGGGAACGCGGTTCGACAACCACCTGATGGCCGGACTCGCCCGAGTCGGCCTGTCTCTTGCCTTCAGCGTCTTTGTCTGGCTGGTAATCTTCGACGACACCGATCGCGGTGAACTCCGGAAGGTTGTGGGACTCTAGAGTCGCAGGCAAGCGGAGATCGCTGCTCTACAGGTCTTCGGTTCCAACCGCCCGCCAATGAATCACGGTTCGGCCAGGAACCGCCTGAGCTATGACGCCAAGGTCATCACTCACCACACAGGCGATCTTCGGATAACCCCCGGTGGTCGGACAATCGGAGAGCATCACGATGGGCCGGCCGTCGGGGGGAACCTGGATGCATCCGGGCACCATGCCATCCGAGACGATTTCCGTGAGACCGGAATGGGAGAGGCGCAGCCCGTCCAGTCGTGCTCCCACGCGATCGGAATCGAGGCCAACACGCCAGGGGGTGGTGAGGAACGTTTGGATCGTCGCTTCGTCGAAGTGGTGAAGTTGAGGACCCAGAATCACCCGGACCGTGGCCGTTCGTAGCAAGGTCGCCGTCGGCTCCCGTCGCACCCGGTCGGAATCGAATGCGCCCACGCAGAGTCGATCACCGGCTTCGAGGGGCCGCAGGAAACCGGAACCCAGATCCACCGAACCCGATCCCAGGATTTGTGGCGCTTCCATTCCTGCGATCGCGACGTAGGCCCTGACTCCGTCTTCAACTCCGGTGATCGCCAACTGGTTCGAAGCACGGACTCGAACCGCCACGTTCATGGGCATCGCCATCCGGCCGCCCTCGAGATCGGCCCGCTCGAGGTCGGCGGTGACCCGGGCGCCCGTGATAGCGATAAACGTCGCTCTCTCGAAATGGAGTCGCAGTCCCGGCCCCCAAACTTCGATGACCGGAGCATCGGGGGGATTTCCCACGCAGGCGTTGGCCACCCGCGCGGCGGCGGGATCCGCATAGCCGGTCAGCGGAACGGCCACGCGGCGGAGTCCCGGGCGGCCCGCATCCTGAACCGTGGTCAGCATCCCCGCGTCGACAACCCGCACGCCGTGCCCGGCATAGTTCGTTCTGGGGGCAAGCCCCATGGGTTCGAGCGAGGTCGCGGGAATAAAACGAACGCGATCACCAGGCATCAGTAACGAGGGGTTTCGTGACGGAGCGGGGTCCCCGAGCGGAGTCGAGGGGCGGTTGCTGAGCGGCGATGTGCGGTTGCTGAGCGGAGCCGAAGCACGGTTACTGAGCGGAGCCGAAGCACGGTTGCTGAGCGGAGCCGAAGCATCGAAGAGCCGAAGCGACGTGCGACCCAGCAGATTCCAGCCCCCGGGCAGCGCCCTGGGATAGATGCCGGTCTGCGCTCCGGCCACCCCGATCGCCCCACCCGGGACGCGAGTTCGTGGCGTCTTGCGCCGCGGCCGTCGAAGTCGCTCATCGACAAAACCCATGTAGGCGAAACCCGGCGAAAATCCGAGCATCAGGACGGAGTAGTCCTGACCCGAATGCAGTTCCACCACGGCCTCTTCTTTGAGGCCACCGGCCGCGGCGACCTCGGCCAGGTCTTCGCCGTCGTAAAGCGCCGGGATTTCCACCAGACGCCCCGATTCAACCGAGGCCTCAAGCCCGCGTGCGAGTTGCAGCAAAGCTTCTCTCAGCTCGGCGAACGAGAGGCGTCGCCGGTCATACAACACCATCAGCGCCGCATAGGTAGGAACGGTTTCAAGGATTCCGGGCAGACCACGATCGCGCAGTCTCAGGTCGAGGGCCCGAACCCGCCCGACGGTTTCCTGGTCGAGCGAGGCCCCGAGTTCCACCGTCATCGCACGGTCGCCCACCGCCAGAACGCGCGGATAGGAGTCGCTCATCGTCCGCGGTCCAGCTAGGCGGGCCCGTGCGGTCCGAGGGCCTGAACCTTCACCCCTGCGGCTTCGAGCGCTTCGCGGACGGCCCGCGCGATTTCCACCGCATTCTTGTTGTCGCCGTGCAGGCACAGAGTCTCGGCCATCACCGAGAGCAACGAACCATCGCGTGCCATCACTCGGCCGGTGCCCGCGATAGCCACGGCCTGAAGGGCCGCCGCCTCGCCACTTTGGAGAAGCGCCCCCGGGGTTCCGCGTTTGGCCAGCGTTCCATCGGATTCATAGGCCCGATCGACGAAAGCTTCACCCACGAACGGAACCCCTTCGCTCTGTGCGGCCGCGCGAAAGACCGGGGAGGTGGCGAGACCCACCAAGGTGACGCCGCCTCCGAGCCGATGCACTCCTCGGGCAATGGCTCGAGCCAGATCGGGATCCCGGGCGGCCTGGTTGTAGAGAGCGCCATGAGGTTTCACGTGCCACAAGCGCCCGCCTCGCGATTCCACGAACGCGCGCAGGGCGCCCGCCTGGTACAGAACATCCGTCTCGACCTCCTCCGGTGAGGCCTGGATCTCCCGCCGGCCAAAACCCCGCAGGTCGAGATACGACGGGTGGGCGCCGATCCGAATTCCGCGCTCCAGCGCCGCGCCCACCGTACGGTCCATGATGAGGGGGTCGCCGGCATGAAAGCCGCACGCCACGTTGACCGAAGTCACGTAGGGCAGCAGGCCATCATCGTTTCCCATCGGCCAGGCGCCAAAGCCTTCGCCCACGTCAGCGTTCAGATCGATGATGTCGGACATGGGGCAGGACCCGGGACGCTTCTCTAGTCGAGGAACAACCGCAGGCTTCGAGCAATCGAGGCGGTCATCTCTCGCCGGTCGATCACCGCGTCGATCATTCCATGGGTGAGAAGAAACTCGGACCGCTGGAACCCCTCGGGAAGTTTCTGGCGGATGGTCTGTTCGATCACCCGCGGTCCGGCGAAACCGATGAGCGCTCCGGGTTCGGCGATGTTCAGGTCGCCGAGCATCGCGAAAGAAGCGGTGACGCCGCCGGTGGTCGGGTCGGTCAGGATGGAGATGAAGGGAATCTTCGCGTCGTCGAGTCGGGCCAGGGCCGCGGAAATCTTGGCCATCTGCATGAGGGACAAAGCGCCCTCCATCATGCGCGCGCCGCCGGAGCAGGACACCACGATCAAGGGCGCCTTGGTGCTCCGCGCGCGCTCGGCCGCCCGGGTGATCTTCTCTCCCACCACCACACCCATCGAGCCGCCGATGAAGCCGTACTCCATGGCGCAGATCAGGACCTCCCGGCCGTCGAGTTTTCCCGAGGCACTCACCAGCGCATCCTTGCCACCCGTCTTCTCCTCACCGTCCAGCAATCGGGACGCGTAGGCCTTCGTGTCCTTGAACTTCAACGGATCGGCGCTGGCGAGCTCGCGGTCGAACTCCTCGTAGGGGCCGTCGAAGAACAGTTCCAGCCGTTCCCGGGCGGTGATCCGGAAATGGAAAGCGCACTTGGGGCACACCGATGCGTTCTGGACCACGTCCTTGCGGTAGATGATCTCCCGGCAGCCCGTGCACTTGATCCACAGGCCCTCGGGCACGCGATTCACCTGCTCGCCCACCGGAAGTTTTTGGTCTTCGCGCTTGAACCAGGCCAAGAGAACGCACCCTCCGCTTTTCTTAAGAAGTGACCGTGTCCACAGGACGCGGGTGACTCGCTCTAGCTTACGACGTTGCCGTCGTCTCCCTCGTGTTCGCTTCGAATACGATGCGCATGAACTGAGCCAGCTGCGGAGAACCGACGGCCGGGCGCTCTTGCAGAACGCGCTCGAGGGCGACCGCCATCTTGCCCGCATCGCTGTATCGGTCGTCGGGCGAGCTTGCCACCGCGTTCATCACCACCTTTTCCAACCGAGGGGTGACCCGCGGGAGCGGCATATCCGGGTTCCCGGCCACGGGGCGCCGGCCCGCGATCATTTCGTACAGAATCACTCCCAGAGAAAAAATGTCGGAGCGCGCATCCGGCGGCCCGCCGGCCGCCTGTTCCGGGCTGAGGTAATGAACCTTGCCCTGGGGGGCGTGTTCCAGCACCTCCACGTACTTCGAAGGTTTGGCGATGCCGAAGTCGGTGAGCTTGACCGTGCCCGCGAAGGAAATGAGGATATTCGGCGGACTCACGTCGCGATGAACGATTTGGAGAGGCTGTCCATCCGGCCTCTCGCGGGTGAAGGCATAATCAAGAGCAGTGGCGATGCGCGCGGCCACGTAGACCGCGAGGTCTAGGGGTAGCTTCAAGCCCTTTTCTTGCGCTCTGCGCAGCATGGTCTTGAGATCGAAACCGTCGACATATTCCATCGTCATGTACAACTCCCCATTGATCTCGCCCAGTTCGTAAACCGGGACGATGTGGGGATGATCGAGGAGGGCAACCGTTTTGGCCTCTTCGATGAAAAGACGACGGAAGTCTTCGTTCTTCGCGAGCGCGGGCAGGATCTTTTTCAGAACCATGGTCTTGCGGAATCCGTGGGGGCCGGTACGCTGGGCGCGGTAGATCTCCGCCATGCCGCCGCGAGAGAGCATCTCCTCGAGCACATAGGTCCCGAAGATCTTGGGGAAGCCGGGCCGATTCATCTCCTTCGGGTCGCCATCGAGGATCGGGTCAGGCGTTTCCGGCGCCTCTCGGGCGGATATCTTCGCTGGCTCGCCAGGGGCAAGAACTCGGAGACGGGGACGAGAGTGCGCGCCGGTCATCGATTGGAGAGAGAGGAAATATGGAAGGAAGAGTCAATGACGTTACCAGACGCCCCAAACTGAGGATCGGCTAGGTGGGTGGGATCACATGCCGAAGGCGGCCACGGAAAGGCGTAAGGCCACCACGATGAGTGAGGTGGCCAGAATGCCTTTGATGGACCGCACGGGCACCCTTCGCGAAAGCCAGGCGCCCAAAGCACTTCCCGGGAGCGACCCCAAGGCGACGGCGGCGGTGATCAGGGGATCCATATCGCCCCGGCCCAGATAGAGGAACGCGGAGATGGCCGCGGTCGGCCCGATCATGAAGGCCGAAGTGGCCGCCGCCACTCGGATGGGAATGCCGCAAAACGAGTTCAGGACCGGTACCTGAATAACTCCTCCGCCCACCCCCAGAAGTCCGGAAATCGCTCCCGCGGCCAGAGAAACCATCATGGCCAGCGGAACTCGCTTCATTACATAGCTGAGGGTTTTGCCGTCTTCGACCACCCGCCCGCCAAGCGATCCGACATCCAGAGTGGCGTCGTCTATGACGTTCCGGGTCTTTGACCTCGAGGTGACAATGACCGCGACCACGAACAGGGTGGAGGCGAAGATCGCATAGAGCGTGCGGGTGGATATGTGTTGGGCGAGGAAGCCGCCCGCGAGCCCTCCGACCGAGGTCGAGAGCAGCAGGGTAAAAGCCAGAGGGATGTTGACCAGACCGCGCTTCATGTTGACCATGGTGGTGGTCGACGAGGTCACGATCACCGCCACCAGACTTGCCGCCACCGCGGTGCGCGGCTCCAGATGAAAACCGAGGGCCAGCAGGGGGACGAGGAAAACACCGCCGCCCAGGCCCAGCAACGCCCCCACCATCCCGGTGAGGGCTCCGGTCAGACCGAAAACGATGAGGTCACTCGTGGCCATGGTCACACGTAGCGCAACGATTCTGCCGGTCTTTGTCGGGCCGCGGAGAACGAAGGAACGAGGGCGGCGAGAACGCTCACCACGAGCATGATGGCCGGTGGCCTCACGACATCGATGAGCTTGAGCATCGGAAACAGGCGGTCGCCGCCGTAGGTGTACTTCTGAGCTTCGCTGAACGCCGGAATTCCGTAGCGAGAGAAGAAGAGGATGGTCGATGCCCCGAGCAGCGCCCCCAGGGTGGCGCCGAAGAGTCCGAGGAGAAACCCTTCGGAGAGGAAAACCGAGAGGACATCCGTCTTTCTGGCCCCCATCGCCCGCATGGTTCCCATTTCCCGCGTTCGTTCGAAGGTGGCCATGAGGACAGTGTTGAGGACGCCGGCGGCCACGATGATGCCCATCACGAAGTTCATGATGGAGGCAATGAACCTCGTCACCAGCATCCCTCCGATAAAGGGCCCGCCCATCTCCTCCCAGGTAAAGGCGGTGGCGTTCGTTCCTTTCCGGCGAAAGGCTTCGTTGAGCCTGTCTCGGACGGCATCCGCCTCCCGCCCCGCGTCCTTCACTCTCAATACCACCAGACCCGCCTGGTCGGGAACGTCGAGGAGGTCCTGCACCCCGGCGAGGTCGGCGAAGCAAGATCCCCACTCGTAGGCCTCCAGACCTTTGATGGTGTAGACGCCGGTGACTCGGAGTTTGGTCCCATTTAGACGTCCATCAGACGTCGTCCCCAGAGCTACCAGGTCGTCACCGGGGCGGATCCCAAGCCTTCGGGCCACCCCGCGATTGATCAGGGCGCCTCTCTCGCCTGGCTGGAAATGTCGGCCTTCAACCAGCGCGAGGTCGGGGTACGTGGAAGCGCGCGCTGATGGATCGATGCCGATCAGGACGCCGTCCATAGTGGTGTCCTTGAAGGAGAGAAGCGCTCCCACCATCAGGCGGGCGATACCGGATTCAATTCGGGGGTCGATGCGTTTCGCGTCGTCGATCAGGCCCACGGGGTTTTCAATCAGTCGATAGTTGTTTTGCGGCATGATGAAAGAGATCTCGCCGGTTTCGTCCGCGGCCGCATCGCTTCGATAGATCTGAACGTGTCCGAGGGTCGCGTTCTTGGCCGGATCCACCACCGCTCGCTCCATGGCATCGGTCCAGGCCTGGCCGAGAACCATCAGAGCAATGCCGAAAGCCAGAGCGGCGATGGTGAGTCCGGTTCGGCGGCGATGCCGCGACAGATTGCGGAACGCCAATCGCAGAATAAACGGAGCCGCGGACCGATCCTTCACCAGGCCAGGACTCCCACCTGCCCGCCCGTATGCCAGAAGAGAATCGATGAGTCTTTGGGCACAGATCGGTCGCGCACCAGGGCGATCAGGCCGGCCAGGGCCTTGGCGGTGTAGGTGTGATCCACCACAATCGCCTCACTGCGAGCGAGAAGGGTCAGGGCTTCCCGCGACGCCTCCGTGGCAATCCCGTAGCCCTCGCCCACGAATCGATCCTGAACCTCCGCCTCTCGGAGCTCCGCCCCAGACTCCATGAGATCGAGCACGGCTCTCTCCAGTTCCTCCACCGTGCGGCCAAGAGAAGAAGCACTCTCGTCGGCGCTGATGCCGACTACGCGCGTCTTCGAACCGGCGAGCGCCAAGCCCGCGAGGAGCCCCGCCTGAGTTCCTCCCGACGAAGACGCATGCACGATCACATCGGGCCGATGACCTTGTTCGATCATCTCGAAGATGGCGAGAGCCAGACCGGTGGCGCCCAAAGCGGTGGAAGCGCCTAGAGGGATGACCGTTGGTTTCAAACCACCCGCCCGCAAGGATTCTTCGAGAGACGCCATCTTCGGCGTTCGATCCGCCCGGCCGGGCACGAAATGGAGCTTCGCTCCGAAGATTTCGTCCAACCGGGTATTCCCGGAAAGGGCATGGGGCGCTTCTCCGGAAAGGACGAGATGGCACTGAAGACCCAGACGCGTGGCCGCGGCCGCGGTGGCGCGGCAGTGATTCGACTGAACGCCTCCGCAGGTGATGACGGTGTCTGCGCCCTCCCGAAGGGCGGCGGCCATCACCAGTTCCAGCTTGCGCACCTTGTTCCCGCCGAAGCCGAAAGGGATGGCGTCGTCCCGCTTGATGAATATCGGATAGGGCGAAGAGATCGCCTTCTCGAAGCGTTCAAGCCGGTCGATGGGCGTGGGTGCGCCCAAGAACGACGTGCGCGGCAAGGCCCGGAGGCGCTCAAGAGGAAGGATGAGGCTCACGAATGGACCAATCTAGCCTATCGTTACCATCGATCTGCGCTCCGACGAACCGGGCGCCACAGACCTACGGAGGCATCAGATGACGACTTCGCCATTGGCGCTCGGGGTGATGGAGCGCATGACGATCTCGGCCTGGTTCCTCGCGGTGGCCGTGGGCTGCTTCCTGCTGCTCCTGGCCTCGATGCTGAAGATGCTGGAAGCCACCGTCATGGCTCCCGTGGTCAGCGGGCTGCTGAGCAAGGCCGGCATCGACATCAACGCCGAGGGCGGGCCGATCGATGGGCCGGCGGCCGAGAAGTCAGCGGGCGCGCGCAGCGAAAAGCCTGTCACCAAGTAGAGGACCGTCCATGCCCGCTCAAAGACGAGGCTGAGTCGGGCGGGGGATCCTGGGCGGTCCCGGTCGATATACTCCAACGCCCCCATGACCCGCCGCGCCGCGATTACCTCCATCGGACGTTCCCTGCCGCCTCGGGTGCTGGATAACAAGCACTTCGAACAGTTCGTGGCCACCAACGACGAGTGGATCCGCACCCGGACGGGAATTGTGACCCGCCATCATGTCGAGAAGGGGGTGGGAACCTCGGAACTTGCCACCGCCGCCGCCCGCGAGTGTCTCGACCGCCGGGGCATTGGTCCGGCGGACATCGATCTCATCATCGTGGCCACGGTCACGCCGGACATGATGTTTCCCGCGACCGCGTGTCTGGTGCAGACGAATCTGGGCGCGTCCAGGGCCTGGGGCTTCGATCTTTCCGCCGCGTGCTCGGGTTTTGTCTATGGCCTGACCGTGGGCGCGCAGTTTGTCGAGAGTGGCGCTCACCAGCGTGTCCTCGTGGTGGGCGCAGATGTCATGTCCTCCATTCTCGATTTTCAGGACCGAGGAACCTGTGTTCTTTTTGGAGATGGAGCGGGCGCCATTCTGCTCGAGCCATCCGAGGATGACAGCGGCCTGCTCGCCTTCACCCATGAAGTCGACGGCTCAGGCGGCCCCTACCTGAAGATGCCCGGCGGCGGCAGCCTGCATCCGTCGTCCCACGAGACGGTTGACCAGAGAATGCATTTCGTGAAACAGGAAGGCCCGCCCGTGTTCAAGTACGCGGTGCGAAAGATGGCGGAAGCCTCTCTTCTGGCCGTGGAGAAGGCGGGACTTCGAAACCAGGACATCGATCTCTTCATTCCCCATCAGGCCAACATCAGGATCATCGAGGCCGCGCAGGTGCGGCTTGGACTGCCGGATTCGAAGGTGGTGAAAAACATCGCCCAATACGGGAACACCACGGCCGCCACTATTCCTCTGGGGATCTACACCGCCCTCGAGGAGAAGCGTCTGAAGAAGGGCGACAATCTCCTGATGACCTCGGTGGGCGCCGGGTTCACGGTGGGGTCAGCCGTCCTTCGCTGGTCGACTCTGGCTTTTTAAGGCCGAGGCGGCGCGGCCTTCAGGAAAATCATGGGCATTCTGGCCTTCCTCTTTCGGGCGATCCTCTTCCTCTTCGTCTTTCGGCTGGCGGGGATCGTCCTGCGCGCGTTTCTCGGAGGGTTCTTTCGAGGGGCTCGGCCGAACGATCCTTCAGGTGGGCGAGGTTCCGGAGGGCGATCGAGCCCCGAACCTCGGGGACAGGTGGAGGAGTTGGTCAAAGACCCCGTCTGCGGCGTTCACACCGCACGGTCATCCGCCATCGTGGGGCGCTATCAGGGTGCGACCGCTCACTTCTGCTCCGAAGAATGCGCCGAAAAAGCCAGAACGGCCTGAACCGCGCCCGGACGGCCGGCGGTCGTTCCGGCGGCGATCAGGCCTTGACCGACTCTTTCCTGGCCGCGAGCGATGCCTTGAGCGCTTCCATGATGTCGATGATCTGGGCGCGTGGTTGCTCGGGGGCGGTGGAAATCTCCTGACCCTGGATCTTGCGGTCGATGGCGGCCTGCATGCGCTTTCGTACATCGTCCTCATACTGGGAAGGGTCGAAGGCGGCGGAGGTGATCTGGTCGATCAACTGAACCGCCAGTTTCAGCTCGTTCTCTTTCGATTCCGCGCTGCCTATCGGGACCTCGTCGAGCGGCCGGACCTCATCGGGATAGCGCAGCTGCTGCAGGATGATCACGTTCTTGAGCGGGCGCAGGAGAACAAGGTACTGCTTGCCCCGGGCCGCCCACTTGGCGACCGCGACCCGACCCGTCTTCTTCATCGCGTCGCACAGCAGGCGGTAGGCCTTTTCGGCGCCCTTGTCCGGGGCCAGGTAGGAGGCGTTCTCGTAGTAGACCGGGTCGACCTCTTTGATATCGAGAAACTCCACAATGTCGACGAGCCCGGTCTTCTCCTCCTCCATCTTCTTTATTTCATCCGGAGTGAAGACCACGTACTGTTCCTTGGCGAACTCGTACCCCTTCACCATCTCGGTTCTCGGAACCACCATGTTCTGGTCCCGTTCGCAGATGTACTGCTGCTTCACGCGCCCTTTGCACTTCTCGTGGAGCATGTTGAAGGAGATGGAGGCCTTGCTCTCGGTAGCGGAAAAGAGCTTGACCGGAATGGAGACCATTCCGAAGGAGATGGTGGCGGTGGCGGTAGGTCGCATGCAGTGTCCTCGGGGTTTGGGAGGTGAGTCGGCCCAAAGAGCTTAAGGCCGAGCCGCCGCCGCCCGGATGAATCTCGTCTCCTCGTCGCGGGCGATGGTTCGCGCCGCCATGGCAAAGAATCCGAAGGCCACTACGTTGGCGGCAGTGGTGGCCATGAACGCAAGTCTCAGGTTGCCCCACAAATCGCTCAGGCGTCCGACCACGTAGGGTCCAAGAGCCAGCCCCACCAGAGTCACGAAGAGCAGAAAGACCGCAGACGCGCGCGCCCGCATGTGAGGCAGAACCAGATCCTGCACGGTGGAGCTGCCGGCGCCCAGCCACATGGCCGCAAACACCTGAGCGAAGGCGAAGAGAATCAGAGCCGCATTACGATCGCTGATGTTGAGGGCGAGGAGCAGAAGAGGAATGGGGATCAGGGCGTTCATCATGCCCACGATCAGTCGTCCCGCCGGGTTCTCGAGCCGCAGCCGATCGGCGAGAGCGCCGCCCAGGGTGACACCCAGACCGCCGCCCACCGCGGAGATCACGCCCAGCCGATCGCCGATCTCCGACACCGAGAAGCCATGGTAGCGAATGAAGAACTGCGCGGTCCAGAAACTGATCACGTAACCGGTAAACGAGAGGAAGGAGAAACCCAGGGTGGCCAGTCGAAGCGAGGGGGTCATGAAGATGAGGGCGAAGGCATCCGGCTCCCGGGCTTTGAGGCGCTGGGCCATGGTCGCCACCACGTAGAGCCCGATCGAGACACAGGCCCACTGCAAGGGGTCACCGAAGACGTACCAAAGGCCGAAGCCGGCCAGAGCGAGGGCCGCGAGGGTCGATGCGTTGCGGGCGACGGGAACGCCATCGCGTCGAAGGAAAAAGAGCGAGAAAGGCGGAACCAGTGCCAGGCCTTCAAGAAGTGCGGTTCTCATGGCCCCCGGGCGAACCAAGCCGGCCGATCCCCGGTCGGAAGGAACAGGACCAGCCTCTTCCATAGCACCGCGCACCGGCTCACGAAAGGACAGCACTACGGGCACGAGAAGCAGTCCGGGAAGCCCCGCGATCAGAAACGCCACCTGCCAGCCCCGCAGTCCAAACGGTTCCTGTCCAATTGGGAAAGCGGCGCTCCATCCATCGACCACCGCCCCTCCGAGGTACGAGCTCAGGCCAATTCCCACATAGATGCCGAGCGAATAGACGGCAAGCGCCGTGGCACGCCTGGTTCGGGGAAAGAGATCGGCGATGAGCGAATACGCCGCGGGCGAGGCGCTGGCCTCGCCAATACCCACGCCCACGCGGGCCAGAGCGAGCATGGCGAAACCGGTGGCCAACCCGGAGAACATAGTCATGAGACTCCACAGAGCCAGGCCCACGGCGATCAGCTTTCGCCTTGACCCAAGGTCGGCATACACCCCAAGCGGAACCCCGAAGACCGCATAGAAGATTCCGAAGACCGTTCCGTAGAGAAAGCCGAGTTGAGCATCGGTGATCACGAGGTCGGCTTTGACCCTGCCCGCCAGGATGGCCAGGATCTGCCGGTCGACGAAGTTCAGGATCGAAACCGCAAACAGGACAGCCAGAATCAACCGCGCATGCTGGGCGCTGGTCGTTTTCTCCGGACTCAGGGTTTCGGGCGGGGCCATGCGGTTTCGGGCGGAGTCCAAGTTAATACGCAACCTCGCTTCCCCTCACCGAGGTCGTTTGTCGCATGATTGGGGGCATGATGGAAACAGCGAAGAACTTTCTGGTGACCAAGGGGCTCGATTTTTTGGTCCAGGTGATGGCCGCGATCGCTTTGTACGTGATCGGCCGGTGGGTGATCTGGGGCGTGCGCGGCTTCGTTCGTCGGGCCCTCGAGCACAAGAAGCTCGACGCCACCCTCGCGAAGTACATCGACCAGACCCTGGGCGCGGTGCTGACCATTCTCCTGGTGTTCGCCGCTCTGGGCGTCCTCGGAATTCAGACGAATTCGCTGGCCGGCCTTCTCGCCGCCGCGGGTGTGGCGGTGGGGGTTGCGTGGTCCGGTCTGCTTTCGAACGTAGCGGCCGGCGTATTCGTGGTGTCCTTGCGGCCCTTCAAGAAAGGCGACACCGTCCAGATCGGTGGGGTGCTCGGCGACGTGGACCAGATCGGTCTTTTTGGCACGTCGCTTCTGGCCCCCGACGGCACCAAGGTCATCGTGGGCAATGCCCGGGCCCTCAACGACAATATCCACAATCTCTCCGGCGGCCCGCACCGCCGCGTCGATGTCCGCGCTCAACTCCCGTGGGCGTGCGACCCCTCTGTCTTCTATGGCGCCATCCAGGCGCGTTTCGCCCAGGAGCCCAAGATCCTCAAGTCCCCCCCGCCTATCGTCGAAACCACCGAACACAATGCCGCTGGTCCGGTGGCCGCGATCAGGCCTTACTGCATTCCCGCCGACTACGCTGAGGTCTTCTTCCTCACCAACCGGATCGTGGCCGAGGAGATACTGAGCGCGGGCCTGGCCGCTCCGCATCCAGCCGCTTCGATCAAGTAAGGAACGGATTCGACCGGCGCTCTTCGAGAATGGTGGTGTCCGGCCCGTGCCCGGCAATGACCCGGGTGAGGTCGGGCAGAGGCAGCAGCCTCTCCTTGATGGAGCGTATCTCGGCGTCGAAGTCGCCGCCCCAAAGATCGGTGCGACCGATGCTTCCCGAGAACAACGTGTCGCCGGAGAGCAGAAGGTTCTGGCTTCCCAGAAAGAAGGAACACGAACCGGGAGTGTGTCCCGGGGTATGAAGGACCTCGATGGAATCGCCCTTGCCGCCGAAGGGGATCACGTCCCCTTGATGGATGTAGTCGTCCACCTTGCCGCGAATCGGCGTGTCCATGCCGATGAACTGAGCCTGCATTCCGAGATTGTCGTAGAGGGGCAGGTCCTTCTCGTGGAGCATCACTTTGGCCCCCGTCTTCTCCCGCACTTCATGGTTTCCGGCCACGTGGTCGAGATGGGTGTGGGTGATGAGTATCGCCTTCGGTTTCAGGCCAAGGACGGCGAGTCGCTTCAGCACTTTGGGAGCTTCGTCGCCGGGATCGATCACGATGGCCTCTCCGCTCTCGGGATCGCCGAGGATGGTGCAGTTGCACTGGAGAGGTCCGACGGGGAAGGTCTCGATGATCACTACGCGCTTTCCTTTTCGACCGGGCTTCGAAGATACCCCGGAGCAACCGCAATTCCAATCATGGCAAGAAGGCCTCACGAATAGACGGTGGGGAGATCCACGTCCAGCCTGCCACCACGCGGTGTGTGATCAAGGACCGAGATGCTTGAATCAGCGCGGAATCTTCGAGGCGTGGACGGTCTGATTGCGGTTTCCCGCGCATGAATGACCGACGCTGCAGATGTCTCCGACATTCGTGATGTCGCGCAAGTCGGTCCAGGCGGCCCAGGCGTCGTTCGCATTGGCGGCAATGCCGATGTAGTCGCCGATGAAACCGTATCTTTCAATGGCGCAATCCTGAGCGGCGGAGGCCTTGATTGCTCCCGACCTCCCCGCCTGCGGATCGAAGTCGTGCGGGCGCTCACCCTTGAAGGAGGAAGCGCCGACTGGTCGCGATCTCGTGAAGACGGGGCGATCGGCGCGTTGAACCTCCGGGGTCAGCCGGCTGATCCGTACCGCTTTGAGCGCGTCGTCGAGAAGGGCCGCGTACACGTCCACCCCGCGGATGGGAGACAGGGGCGCGAACTCCAGATCGTTTCGCGAGTCGTACCAGACCGCGTAAACCCGGCCGCCGCGCGCCGCGACCGCGGGCATCAATTGATTGCCCTTGCCCGGATCATCGATGGGGATCGGGGTGGACCAGGTGAGAGCGCCGTCGGTGGACCGCGAGATCAGCGCCAGGGACCTGCGGCTCACCGGGTCGAGAGCATGCACAACCACGAAGAGTCGCCCGGTGGCCGAGTCGATGGCGGGCATGAAGTACGAACTGAATCTGAAACTGCCGTCGTACCCCGAAGCACCATAGGCAGAAAGACCGGAAAGGCGGGAGGGGAGGAACGTCCAGGCGGCCGGATCTTTCAGACGCGAGGCCAGAGCTTCGGTGGAAGAGGCGCCGTCGATGTCGGCCTTCACCACATGCATGGCGATCGTGTTGTTGGCGCTCTGGGTGCGGAGAATGACGTAGAGCACGCGGTGACCATTTAGCGGATCGCGCCCGAGAAGCGGCTGGTAGAACTGAGACTCCGCGGCCTGCTGGGCGGGCACCGGCAATCGGATGGGCGACGAGAAGGATGCGGCGCCGTCGCCGGAAATCGCGATCCAGCCGCCTTCCGGGGCCAGGGTGTCGGCGCCGGTGGTGAAAAGTCGCCAGCTTGCCGCCACGATCGTCCGCTCCGGCGGGGATTCGCGATCCACGGCCAGCCAGTTCTTGTCGTTGAAGAGACGTGCGTCGTTCTCCAGGCCGATGAGACGCACCGATCCGCCTGCCAACACCCCGTCCGGATTCCGGCGCGAGACCACCAGCGCGGACGGGTCGCCCGCCGCGTTGGGCTCGTAGGCCAGGCCCGACGTATAGATGTTGCCATCGCGATCGAACCCAACCACCGGATCACTCTCATGAGTCAACACCAAAGCCGTTCCCGCCGTCCGTCCGTACGCCCCGTCGGTGATCCCGGAAATACCCACGTCCGGGGTCGCATCTTCAAACGAGAAATTCCGCCATTGCGCTCCATCGCGCGACAGGTAGAGGCCGTTCCAGACCCGATTGTTGTAGGTCAGGTCGTTGGTGGGGCTGAAGCGGTAGTCCTTCGCCACCGCGGCCAGTCGACCGTCTTCGGAGACATCAATCCACACTTCGCCCTGGGGCTGATTGTTGACATCGTCGGTATCCGCAGGCAGACCCACCGCAGCCGAGCAACTCGTCGCTCCGGGCTTGTCTCTGATCACGCTCACCGATTGCGCACTGGCCGGCAGAGTTGGAGGAAAAAGCCCCAGCGTCCCCGCCACCAAGGCGTTTCTCAGCAAGTCACGACCCAGGCGTCCATTGTTCATCTCGCAACCAGGAGCATAGGGCTGTCTTCTCTTTCGAGATGGCCCGGTCCCACTCATAACCGGCCCAGGAAATCCCGCAAGGCCTGGTTGAAAGCCACGGGTGTTTCCATCGAGGGCAGGTGCCCGGATCCTGGAATCATGGCGAGTTCTGCGCCCTTGATTCCACGCTGCATGATTTCCGCCTCGGCCCGGGGGGTGAGTATGTCTTCCTCACCACAGACCACCAAGGTCGGAGTCGCGATCTCGCGCAGGAAGGGCGTCGAGTCCTGACGTGCCCCGATGCCGTGCAGACCGTCCGAGAGCCCTTGCGGTGAGCTGGCGAGCACCATGTCCTTGAATTGCACGACCACGTCCGCCCGCGACTTCTTGGTGGTCTCGCCGAAGACCCGGGGAAGAAAGAAGTCAAGGGCGGCCTGTGAGCCTTCTTTCATCACTTTGGCCGCGAGGTCGCCTCGGCCCTTTCGGGCCTCGGGAGAATCCGCTCCGGCCCGCGTGTCCACGAGGACCAGACCGCGCAGAAGTGCTGCGTGTTTTTGCGCGAACGCGAAAGCCGCGTAGCCGCCCATCGAACAACCAACAAGGACGACCGGCCCCAGGCGCAGACGTTCGATCAGAACCGCCGCGTCATCGGCGATTCGGTCCATGGTGAGCATCGCGTCGCCCACCTCCGATCCGCCAAAGCCCCGGGCGTCGAAACGAACGATCCGATACCGAGGGGCGAGTACTTCCTGACCGTCCCACATTCCAAGCGAGAGACCAAAGGCATGAAGAAACAGGACCGCCGGACCACTGCCCTGGTCAGCGTATTGGATCGCGGACCCGCCGATGTCGATCTTCTTCATAGAGCCCGCCATTTTCTGGGTTAGTCGTCTTCGTACTTGGTACGACGCACTGATGCCGACTTCGCCCTTCGACCCAGGGCCAGCCGCTCTTCGACGATGCGGTCGGCGATGACGCCCGGAGGCTGCTCCTCCTCGTTGGATCGCTGCCAGATGTCGGCAAGCCTTGGGCCGATCAAACGCACACGCTCAACCACGCCTTCTTCGTCCGTCTGCTTGGTCTCGTAAAGCAGGCTCAGGAGACCGCCGGCGTTCACGACGTAGTCGGGGGCCCAAAGGATCCCGATCGAGTGGAGAACATCGCCATGCCGCGGTTCGAGAAGCTGCTCGTTGGCGCCGCCCACGATGGCTTGGACCTTCAGCCGGGCAATGGTGTCGTCGTTGAGGATGCCGCCCGTGGCGTTGGGCGAAAACACGTCCGCCTCGACATCGTAGATAGCGTCGGGCTCGACCACCTGGGCTTCGAGATCTCGGGCCGCCCGAAGGACACGCGCTTTGTCGGGGTCGGCGACGATCACCTGTACGCCGTGTTCGCTCAGGAGCCTCGCAAGTTGGAAGCAACCGCGCCGACGCCCTGAATGGCGACCTGAAGCGACGAAAACTCTCGGCCGAGAACCGCGGCGGCGGCGGCGATACCCTCAAATACGCCGAGGGCGGCCAGGTATGCGGTATCGATGGGCGAGTCTTCGTCTGTATGCGACAGGTGCTTGGTGTGCCTCTGCATCACCTTCAGATCGCGCGGTTCGATCCCCATGTCGCAGCCGGTGAAGAACCGGCCGCCAAATCTCTCCACCGCGCGGGCATAGGCCACGAGAAGCGGCCGGGTCTTGTCGCGAGTCGGGTCTCCCATGATTACGGCTTTCGCCCCGCCGTAGGGCATCTCCACCATCGTGGCCTTGTAGGTCATGGCCCGGGCCAGCCGCACCGCGTCGATCGCCGCGTGTTCGTACGTCGGATAAACCCGCATCCGCGTGCCGCCCACACCGGGCCCGAAGGTGGAGTCGTGGATGGCGATCACACCGCGCAGGCCGGACTCCCGGTCATGAAGAAGGACGACTTCTTCGTGACCGAGGTCGGCCGCGAGTTCGAGGGCCCTTAGTTCGCCCACTTCTTGAGCCACCCGAGCACTTCGTCGTACCAGCGCACGGAGTTTTCCGCCTTCAGGACCCAGTGATTCTCCTCCGGGAACATCACCAGCCGCGAGGGCACGCCTTGACGCTGAAGGGCGGTGAACATCTGCAGGCCCTGGTCGATGGGTAAGCGATAGTCCCGGTCGTTGTGGATGATGAGGGTCGGGGTCGTGCACTGCGTGATGAAGCGCGACGGTGAGAATTTCTCGTACTGGGTGCGGTCCTTTCCCCAGGGTGGCCCGCCGAACTCCCAGTCGCTGAACCACTGTTCCTCGGTCGAGCCGGCCATCGAGGTCAGGTCGTAGACGCCGTCATGTGAGACCAGCCCCTTGAAGCGCTTGGTCTGCGTGCACATCCAGTTGATCATGTAGCCGCCGTACGAAGCCCCGGCGGCCACCACGCGGTCCGGGTTGACGTAGGGAAGGGCGGAGGCGAAGTCGGTTCCCTTCATCACGTCTTCGTAGGCTTTGCCGCCCCAGTCCCTGGTGACATCGTCCGTGAAGGCCTGGCCGAATCCAGTGGAACCGCGAGGGTTGGGCATGAAGACCACGAATCCGGCGCCCGCGAAGACCTGGGGATTCCATCGGAAGCTCCAGCCGTCCGCGAAAACGCCCTGCGGTCCCCCGTGGACGATGACCAGAAGCGGGTACTTCTTCGTGGCATCGAAATTCGCCGGCTTGGTGATCCAGGCCTGCACCTTCTTGCCCAGAGCGCCGGTGTAGGTCACGGATTCCGAGGGAAGGAGGGCGAAGGTCGAAAGAGCCGCGTCATTCGTCTCCGTGATGCGCGAGATCCGGCCGCTCGCCAGGTCGACGGTCACCACATC
>JANLSZ010000287.1:0-43086 GCA_031362685.1 Vicinamibacteria bacterium
CGGGCCGCGGCTTCGGCGGGATGAAGTCGAACCGCTTCCGAAACCCGACCCTGCTCGAGAAAGAACAGGGCCCGGAGTTGGCCACTGGCGGTCGAAGCAAAACGTCCCATTCCGTGCCAGGGGGTGCCGAAGGCGCGCACCGGCGAAGAACCACGGGGATCGAGAAGCACGCGATCGTCGGAAAGGATCGCCTGACCCGGCTCGAAGTGATTCCACAGCCTCGCGGTGGTGGACTTCCCCGCGCCGGAGTGTCCCGCGAACACCAGCACGCCGGTGCGGTCGCGAATCCCGCAACTGTGCACCTCGAGAAGGCCGTCGGTGGCCCAGCGCTGCTGGAAGAGCATCTCGTCGAGGGGGAAGTGGAGGGCCGACCGGAGACCCGCACGACCACCTTGTGGTCGCGGAAAGAAGATCTCGCCTCGGGTGATCCCCTCGTCGAGAATGGCCGATTTGTAGACGGTTCGGCCCACCCGGAAAGTCAGGAGCCGCCGGCCATCGCTTTGAAGGTACGCGCGCCACGGACCTCCCGATTCGAACAGAAGTTCCTCGGGAGCGGGACCCTGATCACGGCGGACCGTGACATCAATGTCGCTGCCTCGCGAGGCAAGAAAGGCGCCAAACCGTCGCGGCCAGGCAATGACGGAAGGACGGTCGGCGCGAGCCACCAGGACCGTCTCGCCAACCTTGAGCCGGTTGACGAACCCGGCCTTTGCCGAGGTCAAACCGCGCGGAGAGGAAGGGCCGGCGAAGGCGCGGGCCGGGGTCTACGAAGCTGCAACTGAATCAGCGGTTCAGCGCTCGAAGTCTCCACCGCGACACTCGAACTGCATGAGCCGCATCCTTCGGGGTGCGAGAGGTCGATCGACAACTGCGGCTCAGCCGCGAGTTTTCCGTGACCGAGACAGCAGGTGGCGTCTCGAAGGTGGCCGCTCTTTTCGCCCATGGCCGCGTACGCTCGAAGATGGGTGATTTCGCAGAAATGCGGAATCATCCCCTCGATGTCACCGGTTTCCATCTCCGCTGCGCCCGGACAATTGCCGCACACCGGGATCAGATTGCACTTTCGACAGGCGTCGTTGTGCTGCCACTTCCGCGCGCGCAGCTTCGGAAAGAAGTCGTTCCACCCCTCCTTGAATTCGCCGCCCTCCTTCAAGGAGTAGGCGTGCCGGCGCGAGAGCTGGCACATCTGCATGTTCCCGTAGGGGTCGACGGTGAAAGACGTCTCCCCCGCGCCACAGGTGTAGACGAACTCGGCCACCGCACCCTCTTCGGGCTGGCAGGAACGCTCGCAGAACTCCTTGAACTCTTCCATGCGTTCCGGGTTCTCGAGGTCCAGGGCCACCACCTGCTCCGGGCTGAGCTGGAGTTGTCCGTTTCGGTTGGCGCCGCAATCAACCCGCGGATTCAGAAAACCGTCAAACCTGAAAGTGACGCCTATTTCCCGGGCGAAGCGCTCCATGTCCGCCACTTCGTGCTGGTTGACGGTAAGCGCCATGGTCTTCAGTTTCACCGGGACGCCCCGGTCCATCAGTCTGGAAATACCGGCGCGGCACTTTTCGAAGGAGCCCGGAATCTGGGTCACCGCTTCGTACGTCTCCTTGGTGTGGCCGTAGATGCTGATCTCCACCAGAAGAGGGGGATACTCGGCAAGAAGGTCGGCAATCCGATCGGTGACCAGGGTGCCGTTCGAAAAGATGGTGATCAGGAGTCCGCGTCTCACCGCGTGCAGGTAAACCTCGGCGAAGTCGGGACGAACAAAGACTTCGCCGCCGGTAAGGAGCAGAAAGAAACATCCCTGATCGGCGATCTCGTCCACCAGCTTCAGCATCCTTTCGGTGTCGAGTTCCCGCGCGATCTCCGCCGCGTCGCCAGGCGCTTCGTTCACATAGCAGTGAACGCAGCGGAGGTTGCAGCGAAAGGTGGTTTCAAGAACACCGTTCACCGGCGCGCGAGCTCCCGGGGCCCCAAAGGAAAGGGCGACGAAGCTCTTCTCCGAGATTTGCGAAGCGGGCAAGGGGGCGGTCACGAGAAACACTAGCTCCCGGAGTTCTTGCAGAGGGACTTCAGGCAGCTGGGCGGATTCTGGCCCGACGCAGCGGCGTTGCTCTTGCAGCCCGTCACCGCGAGTTCATCGCCGGCGATGCGAACCCGAAAGATCTTCGGAGGTTCGTAGGGACGCCCTGCTTGGATAGGAATCGGATAGGCCATAGATTTTCCAAAGGAAGAACGAAAAGGAGTGAGGGAACAATGAGGGACTTGGGAAAGAAGGGTACTTCACACGTCGGATTCATGGCAACAAACGAGCGTGCTCCCCGTCACTCCCGACCAAGGTCCTGAATCGAGTCATCCATGGCCGGGCGAACAGGCGCGCGAGGCTAAGCCCGGCTTTGAAGAAGCGGGTCGGATCCGATTCACTCGTTTCCCAGATGCCAATGACCGCGGAGGGGGGGGCCGAAGGGTCGAGGTAGGTTCCCCGATCCCCCTTGGTTCTTATCCTGTCCCCGAAGCGAAGAAGGACGCGGTGCAAACGCAGACCCCGAGCCATCCTCAGCAAAACAACGTCGCCCACGCGAAGCGGCCGGGTGGGTGCTCTCAGTCTGATTCTGGAGCCTTCCATCAAGGCCGGCTCCATGCAGTTTCCCGACACCGTCAGCAGCGCGCCCCAAGGATCAAGCCGCAGGCACTCACGGATCCAGTCCTCGGCGATTTCAGGGGGCGGCGTGCGCTCGGCAAGGGTCATGACGGATTTCCGGGCGGAGGCACGGGAGAGAAGAGACCCGCATCAACGAGTCTGGCCAGCCGGGCCAGGGCTCCGATTCGTGGCAGGCTTCGGCCGGGGATGGGCTTGGGAAGGAGAGTCTGCCTGAAGTATCCCCATTTAGACGAAGCGAGGTGATACCGCACGAAGGCAAGGGAAGCGACGCGCATGGGTGGGGGCATCTCGTGCCGCGAATCGAGCCAGCGGGCGATTGCCGGTGGACAAAGTGGCGCCGCCCATTCCAGGAGGTCGGCGAGCGCAGGAGATTCCAGACCGCTTCTTCGGCAGGCCACCGCCATGGCGCCGAGAGCCTTGAGCGCGCTGCATTCCACAGCGCTGGCCAGAATCTGATCGTGGAGCGGCTTGAGCTTCTCGATCGCACGCACGAAGTCGCCATAGTGATACTCGTTGGCGGCAAAGCCATGCTGAAAGCCGGTATGAAGAGCCAAATGCACGACGAGGTCGGGGTCGGCGAGCCGGAACATCGACGTCCCGGAGACGGCCAACCGCCGTCGCCAGAGCAGGTCGTGGTCGACCTTGAACAGGCCGGGGCATGCGGTCAGGGAGACATGCAGCTCAAGCACTACCCCACTGGCGGGTTCCTTGAAGACAAGAGCGTGATCGGACGCGCCGACTTCGACGAGCCCCAGCGAGCGGGCGCCCTCAGCCGCGATGCCGAAACGCGTGGTGTCGACCACGAGGAAGTCGATATCGGCCATGGGGCGGTTCTGAACCCCGCCGTAGAGTTCGTCGGCGATGGAAATGCCCTTGAGGGCCAATACCCTCAGGCCTTGAGACTGGGCCGCGGCCGCAAAACGAAGGCCGAGGTCCATCTGCTGGGTCCCGCGCGAGGCGAGCCAGTAGGCCTGCGGCAGAGGGTTCGACGGATCTCGGACCGCCACTCAGTCCCTCAACTTCCCAAGACTCACGAAACTGCCGAGAAGGCCCACCGAGGCGCCGATGCCGATGAGGGCCACCACGTCCATCAAGCCCAGGGTCGGGGCCAGGGTAGCGCCGAGGCTGGCGCCGCGCATCGCCTCCACCACCCTCCTCAGAACCAGGGCGAGCAGTCCACTGGCGAGAAGGCCGCCAAACGCGCCGGAGAGCGATCCCTCCACCAGGAACGGTCCGCGAATGAAACTCTTCGAGGCCCCGACCAGGCGCATGATCTCAATCTCGTCCTCTCGCGAGTAGACGGAGAGACGAATGACGTTGGCGATGGTGAAACCCGAAGCCACCGCCAGCACCAGCCCCAGAACCAGAGCGAGGCCTCGGACCAGGCCCACGAAGGCAGAGAGCCGGTTCACAAGAATGGCGTCGTAGTGAACATCGTCAACCCCGGCCGTCTTGCGCCAACTCTCGATCAGATTCGCCACCATCGGCGCCATGGCCAGCTCCGGTTTCAGAGAAACTTCAATCGAGGGCGGAAAGGGTGTCTCGCCGATCTCTTCGGGAATGGCGGCCAGATCGGGGAAAAGCCCCTTGAATCGGATCAGCGCTTCTTCCGAGGTTCGCTCCTCAACGCTCTTCACCGCGGCCTGGCCCTTGATCTTCGCCACCAGAGCGGCCCGGTCCGCGACCCCCAGTCCGGGCGAGAGATAGACCACGACCTGAACCTTGCTGGCCAGCGAATCAACCAGCAAACCCCCGGCGCGCGCCATGGAGAAGAAGAGACCGAAAACGCCGAGCGAGGCCCCGATGGTTGCGACCGAGACCACGGTCAGAACCCGGCGGCGCAGGAGTCCGGAAAAGGCCTCTTCGAACGCGTAGGTGACGGCCTTGGACATGGCAGGGTCATAATAACGGCCAGAGCACATGGCAATACTCATCGGAGTGGCCGGCGGCACCGGGTCGGGCAAGACATCGTTCGCGCGCAAACTGGTGGAGTCCATTGGAGAGGAGAACTGTCTCCTCATCCCGCAGGACTCGTATTACCGGGACAACTCGTCGCTCAGTCCGGAAGATCGCGCACGCTGGAACTACGACCACCCGCACGCTTTCGACACCAGTCTGCTCGAACAGGATCTGCGCGAGCTGAAGATGGCGCGACCGGTGCCGCATCTGACCTACGACTACGCCACCCATGCGCGCATCGTTCTGCCCGACCCCTTGAGGCCCCGACCGGTGATCGTCCTCGAGGGTATCCTCGTGCTCGCCGAAGAGTCGCTGCGCCACCTCATGGACATCAAACTCTTCATCGACACCGATGCGGATGTCCGGATCCTGCGGCGCCTGCGACGGGACCTGAAGGAACGGGGCCGGTCCTACGACTCGGTGGAGAAGCAATACCTCGAGAGCGTCCGGCTCATGCACCTCGAGTTCGTGGAACCCTCGAAGCGCTACGCTGATCTCATCATTCCCGAAGGTGCGCAGAATAACGTCGCCCTCGACGCGGTGATTGCGCGCGTGCAGGCCATGGTGGCGGCTCAGAACGTCGCGCCCGGTCTTCTCACCGCCAAGGTTTGAGACCAGGTCTAGACCGAAACTTCCGCGACCTGACCCTTCACCAGGGTGATGACCCTCTTCTTCATCCGCTCGATCATCTCGCGATCGTGAGTAGCCACCAGCACGGTAGTGCCCTTGGTCGCGCACATCTCTTCGAAGAGAGCCATGACTTCGGCGGCACGCTCCGGATCCAGGTTTCCGGTGGGCTCGTCGGCCAGAACCAGGTCAGGCTCGTTGATGAGGGCGCGCGCGATGGCCACTCTTTGCTGCTCACCGCCGGAGAGCTGCAAGGGGAAGGCGTCAAGCTTGTCCTCGAGCCCGACCGACTTCAGGGCCAGAAAGGCCCGGCGCTTCCGCTCCTCCTCCGGCACCCCCAGAACGCGAAGAACAAACCCGACGTTCTCGAGGATGGTCTTGAGCTTGAGAAGCTTGAAGTCCTGAAAAACCACCCCAAGGGTGCGCCGAAACTCCGGGATCTTGTGCTTCGGCAACACCGAGACGTTTCGACCGCCGACCAGAATCTGGCCCTCGGTGGGCAGTTCTTCGCGCAGTATGAGGCGCAGCAGCGTGGTCTTGCCGGCGCCGGAGGGACCGGTGAGAAAACAGAACTCGCCTTTGGGAACATGAAGCGAGACGTCTCGCAGCGCGATGCCATGCGCGTCGTACCGTTTCGTGACTCGGAAGGCTTGTATCATCGCGCGTTGATTTCGGACACAGAGATGAAGGTTATAGGACGTTATCCCGAGGACTGAATGCGCGCGGCTCTGATCAGAAACCAAGGCGGCCCGGAAGTCCTGGAGCTCGCCGAAGTCGAGCCGCCGAAGCCCGGTCCCGGTGAGGCTCTGGTTCGAGTTCGCGCCTGCGCTCTCAATCACCTCGACCTCTGGACGCGCAGCGGGCGCTCTGGCTACACGCCTCCGCTTCCCCACGTGCTCGGGAACGACATCGCGGGCGAGGTCGCTTCCCTGCCTGCGGATACCGACACCACCGGTCTCGCTCTCGGCCAGCGTGTGATGTTGCAGCCCGGGACGTCCTGCGGGCGTTGCCTGATGTGTCTGTCCGGTGATGACTTCGCCTGTCGTCGCTACCAGATCCTGGGCCATGGACGCGCCGGGGGCTACGCCGAATTCGTGGCCGTGCCTCTGCCGAATCTGATCCCGATCCCGGAGTCAATCTCCTTCGAGAACGCGGCCGCCTTCCCGCTCGTCTTCCTGACCGCGTGGCGGATGCTGGTGGTTCGGGCGCAGGTCAGAGCCGGCGAGGACGTGCTGGTGTGGGCGGCGGGAAGCGGGGTCGGCATGGCCGCGATTCAGATCGCGAAACTGATGGGCGCGCGGGTCATCGCCACCGCGGGCGGCGAGACGAAGCTCGAATTGGCGCGGTCACTCGGCGCGGACGCGGTGGTCGATCACTACACTCAGGACGTCGTCGCGGAGGTGAAGCGATTCACGTCCAAGAAGGGCGCAGAGATCGTCATCGAGCACACCGGCGAAAAAACCTGGGAGAGGTCGATTCAATCTCTCGCTCACCGCGGACGGCTGGTCACCTGCGGCGCCACTTCCGGTCCGAAGGGCGCCACCGATCTTCGTTTCGTGTTTGCCAAGCATCTTTCGCTGATGGGCTCCTACATGGGCTCGCGCGCGGATCTGCTGGCCGCCGCAGCTCCTTTCTTTGTCGGAAAGCTCAAGACCCACGTTCACGCCACCATGCCCCTCGAACGCGCGGCGGCGGCGCACCGCATGATGGAGGCGTCCGAGCATTTCGGGAAGATCGTACTCACGGTGTGAGCGGCTCGCATCACGGGTCCGAACGTAGCATCGCCGCCTCTCCTTTTCGCCCGCCCTGGTTGGCCCGGGGCGGCCATGTCCAGACCCTTCTCGGCTTCTATCACCGTCGCCATCTGGTCTGGACCCTGCGAAGCGAAGACCTCGTGGTCGAATCGGAGCCGGGCATCAAGGTCCTCTCGCGCGCCACCTGGCAATCCGGAGACCGCGCCGCCTCGCCCGCGTTGATTCTGCTTCACGGCATGGGTGGCTTTGACCTGTCGAGCTACCTGGTTTCGATGGGCCTTCACGCCCATGCCGCGGGCTACCACGTCATCCGCATGAACATGCGGGGCGCCGGGGATTCGTTCGAGATCTGCGCGCGGCTCTATCACGCCGGCCTCGAAGCCGATCTCGTCGCGGTGGCTCGACGGGTCGCCGAGCAGGTCCCGCGCGTCGCCCTTTTCGGAGCGTCGCTCGGCGCAAACCACGTTCTCCTCGCCCTCGGTCGATCACGGTCGGGGCTTCCCGCAGAAGTAAAGGCCGGAGTCGCGGTGTCACCGCCGCTCGACCTGTTGAGGTGCAGCGAAGCGTTGCACGCGCGGCAGAATCGTTTCTATGTTTCATACTTTCTGGAACGCCTCAAGGCCACCTACGCGCGAATTCAGAAGCGCAGCGACGGTTTCTATGCGGCCGGCCGCGAGATCGGGGTCAAGACGGTTCGAGACTTCGACGAGAGAATCACCGCGCCCTACGGCGGTTTTGCGTCCGCGGATGACTACTACACTCAGTCGAGCTCCGGACCCTGGGTCGCGGCCATCGACCGTCCCACCCTCATCGTTTCGGCGGAAGACGATCCGATGATTCCGGGCGACAGCGTGCGGAGAGTCGCCCTTCCAGAGTCAGGGGTCGTCATCCGGGAGATTCTGCCCACCGGAGGCCACGTGGGTTTTTCGGCGAGGACCGATGCCCCGGGCCGCTTCTGGGCCGCGGGCCGCGCTCTGGAATTCCTCCAGGGGCATCTCGGACACTAGCCCGAGGTCACTCAGGCATTCCCGGCGGACGGTGGGCTGTCACTCGCCGAGGGGGGACTCCCCTGGATCGACATCGTCCAGGTCATAGGGGCCCGCGAAATCGTAGCGGAAATCGGTGCAGTCCTGCGATTGAAGCCACCGCACCAGCGCGGGCGGCCCTGCAAAGGTGCTGCCGAAGGTCAGGACGGGAATGTTCAAGAGAAGACCCTGCCGAGTGATGTAGCCAGCGGCCGCGACCGCCCGTTTCGCGGGATCGCGATCCCCATCCGTCCGCATCTGACCGAGCAGGGGTCCGATGGAAGCCGCCACCTTTTCGGGGTCCGGTCTAAGGGCGGCGTCGGCCAACAGCGCCTGATACCCATTGACGACCGCGGCGTCCATTCCCTCCTCGACGCCGAGTTTCGCGAGCCGCGCTGCGCGCAGCTCTGAGATCAGGCGGAGCCTCTCCGCGCGAAGGCGCTTCACCTCGACCGGATCCCCGGCGCGAAGGGCGGCTTTCATCTTGTTGTCGAAATCCTCGATCCTCGGATCGTTCGCCGCCGACCCTTCCACCAGGAGCCTCGCGTAGGTGCGCCGCGCCCGGGCATGGGCCGCTCGCTCAGCGGGGGTTCGGGAATCCTGTTCGGACCAAGGCGGTATCACTCCCAGGTCGGACGCGTGGAAGTAGTCGGAGGTTTCCTGCTCGATGGTCAGGGCGTTCTCCGCGTTCGGGGCGAGACATGAGAGTCGCATGCTGGCCGGCGCTTCGGGCGTGGCCACAAAGACATCGACCCCCTTTCTCTGCAAAGCCTCCAGCCAGCGCTTTCGAGAGGCATCATCGGTTTCGGGAAGGGCCAGGAGCAACGTCTTTTCGAGAACGGCGACCGCGCGAAGTCCCGGGGGATCGCGCTCCACCTCGGCCATGGCCGCCCGTGCGTCCTGCGCGCTGCCAAAGGTGGCCACCACGGTGTTGTGGGGCGACAGGGTCACAGGCGGGAGTCCCGATTCCCCGGGCGCCGCGATGGTCGCGGGGTTGAGGGTGTACCTGGGCAGGGCCGCCGCGGTCTGGAGAAAAGCGAGGGGATCGTCCTGCCGGCCCACCACCACCAGCGCGGAAAACACCAGTGCGGCCACGAGGCCCGCGACCTGGATCGAGCCGAGGCCGAACGACGCCACTATTCCCGGCGGCCGCGCGTTGAGCGACTCGAAGATCTGCAGGGTGTGCTGCGCGGCCTGCTTGCTTGGGGCCCCCGGAAAGGCCTCAGCCACCCTGGCCGCGATGGCCTCGGCGATCGGCGCCGGGATCATCTGATCGTCGGGTGCGGCGGGCGCGAGCGGCGAGCGACGGAGGTCCCGGGTGATCCTCGCCAGTTTGTAGGACACGGGAAGGCTCACCAGCATGATGAAACCCAGAAAAAGCAGAATCCGATCGCCGGAATAAAGACCGAAGGCAACAAGAAGGGCGACGGCGAAGAGGCGGAACGCCACCTCGAAGAACATCTGGCGCGAGGCCAGAATCGCCTGCACCACCCACCCTCCGTCAAAGGGCAGGATAGGAAGCAGGTTCATGCCGTTCAGGATCAGCGCGGTCAAGGCGATCTGCATCATCAGCGCACTGTGGGCCGCCAGACCCACCACCGCGAGCATCGAGCCCGCGACGATTCCCGGAAGCGGACCCATCAGGGAAACCACCGCCTTCTTCCATCCCGGAACGTTGTAGTGCTGACCGCTGACCGCGGCCCCGAGGAAGGGGATGAAGAACATGCGCAGGTTCCGGTAGCCGAACAAACGCATGGCGATCCAGTGCCCGCCCTCGTGAAAGAACAAGACCGGGATCAGGATCAGCAGATCCTTGAAGGCCAGACCCTGGCTTCCCGGCGCCATCAGTCCGCCCGCTCCGGTGAAGAGGGCCAGAGACACGATAAGGACGATGACCCCCGTCGTCCAATTGGATTTGGCCGTCTCGATGGCCCTGATCTCGGCCAGAACTTCGGGGTAGCGAGACCCGGCGGCTTCGGCCGCTTCCCGTGCCGCCTGGTTCGAAGCCCGGACCTGCTGTTCCCGGTTCGATATGGCCGCGAAGACGCCGCGGCTCAAATGGAAGTCGCGCACACTGCTGTGGTGCCGTTCAAGCAGGGCGCGCAGCGCCTCCGCAGAGTTGACGGCCACCACCGCCCTGGCCGGGTCCGTGTCCTTCAATGCCGCCTGGTGGGCGCGCCACAACTCGGTCGGACCCGCCCCGGTTAGCCGCACGACCCGACAGTTCGGTGGAGCCTTCAGGTCCGGCTTCGAGGAAAGCGACCACAAGAACCCGCCGCCCGGTTGGTTCGTGATGAACTCGGTAAAAAGCGACCGCCGATTCGGAATGTGATGACGCCAGATCCGTTCGTGAATACGCGCAACCACCAACCCCGACTCGTGAAGGAACGAGATCAGGCAGGTTTCGGTCTTGTGGAGATCGTCCTCGATCCGATGGACGAGGGGAGAATGAAAGCCGAGGTTCTCAAGTTCCTTGGCGAGATCTGCGAACCGGGTCCAGAAGGACTCCGGGATCGCGCTGGCTTCAACCTCCCAGGGAGCGAGCGCCTCCACGTTGGGGTCGTCGGTCGAGCTGGGCAGTCTGATCCTGAGCAGCTTTAGAAGGGCCGCGACCACTATGGCCGGGGACCGGACACCCCACCAGTATTCCTGAAGCGAAACGCGCGTGCTGTCTATCCGGTACAAGGTCCTTGAAACGGCGTCGAGGGTCATCGCACACCAAACCCGAGGCTAATCCCTATCAGCCGCGCACCGCGAGGGGGAACAACTCGATCGTTTCTTCCTCGCGAACGGGCACCGCGTACTTTCCGGTGAAGCAGGCCATGCAGTGTCGGGTGCCGTGGGAATCGCCCACCGAGGCGGAGAGGCCGGCCGGTGACAGGTACGACAGGGTGTCCGCGCCCACCTTCGCGCGGATCTGCTCCACCGACTGCGAGGACGCGATCAATTCACTGCGGCGTGGCGTGTCGATCCCGTAGTGGCACGGATGCGTGGTCGGGGGCGAGGAAATTCGCAGATGGACTTCGAGGGCTCCCGCGGAGCGAATGAGATCGACGATCTTCCGCGACGTAGTGCCCCGAACGATCGAGTCGTCGATCAGGACCACCCGCTTGCCCTCGAGAACCTCGCGCACCGGATTCAGCTTGATGCGCACCCCGAAACTCCGGACCTTCTGTTTGGGCTCGATGAAGGTGCGGCCGATGTAGTGATTTCGCACCAGGCCCATGACGTAGGGCAATCCGCTCTCCTCCGCGTACCCGAGCGCGGCCCCGATGCCGCTGTCGGGAACCGGGACCACCACGTCGGCGGGGACCGGCGACTCGCGTGCGAGTCGGCGCCCCATTTCGAGGCGCGAACCCAGAACGCTGCGGCCAAAGACCTTGGAGTCGGGCCGAGCGAAGTAAACGTGCTCGAAGATGCAGTGTTTCGCGGTGTCCTTCGGGAACGGGAAGAAGGAGCGCAGGCCGTCCTTGTCGATGACCAGAACCTCGCCGGGAGCGACATCGCGAATGTAGGTCGCCTCGATCAGGTCGAAGGCGCAGGTCTCCGACGAGAGAACGTACGCGTCACCCAGTTTGCCCAGGGCCAGGGGCCGGATGCCCATGGGATCGCGGGCGGCAATTAGAGCGCTCTGGGTGAGGAACAGGAGCGAGTAGGCGCCGCGGACCTTGAGCAGACTCGACGCGATGGCGTCTTCGACCGGGCCGATCCGGGCCCGCGCGTAAAGGTGCAGCAAGACCTCGGTGTCGGAACTCGACTGGAAGATCGAGCCGGCAGATTCGAGCTGGCCGCGGAGGATGTCGGCGTTCACGATGTTGCCGTTGTGGGCCACCGCGATCTCGCCGCGCTGGCAATCAATCAGTATGGGCTGGATGTTTCTCTCGGTGCTTCCGCCGGCCGTCGAGTAGCGAACGTGGCCGATGGCGTACGGACCGGCAAGCGAGGCGATCGACTCCTCGCGGCTGAAGACCTCGCTGACCAGGCCCATGCCAAGAACCGTCTTCAGAGACTCGCCATTCGACGAGGCGATTCCTGCGGCTTCCTGGCCGCGATGCTGGAGGGCGTATAGCCCCAGATAGGTCAGGTTTGAAGCCTCCGGGTGACCGAAGACGCCGAAGATCCCGCACTGATCCTTGAAATGATCATCCTCCATGAGGCGGAGGGCCGCGCGGCCTTCCGTCCCTGGGTTTTTCTCGGCTGGCATTTCTGAACTCTATTCCGAAAGCTTGCGTTCGAGCGAAGCCCATGCGGTCAGAAGTTCGGCCACGGAATGACGGGTCAATTGAACGCCGCCGGAACGCAGGGTCAGGTGGGAGCCTCCCACGGCGCCGAGCCTTCGGCAGGGCAGGCCCGACTGGGCCGCACGTGCTTCGACTGCTTCGGGGTCGCGGGCGGAGACGATCATCCGGGACGGGCCTTCGGAGAAGAGAAGAGCGTCGGATCGGGTCTGCTCCGACTCGTCGAAATCATCGTTCGTGACCAGATCGCCGAGGTCGAAGTCGCCGCCGAGCGAAGCGCTTTCGAAGTTGAAACAACATTCGGCGAGGGCCACGGCGAGACCACCATCGGCGACATCGTGGGCCGACACGAGTTTCCGCTTCCCATTGAGATCGAGCACCGCGTCGTACAAGGCCCGTTCGGCCTTGAGGTCGAGACGCGGCAGCGCGCCCGCCACCGTGGCGTGAACCGTTCTCATGTACTCGCTGCCCCCGAGAGCGAGATCGCTGTCGCCGAGAAGCAGAACGGTATCGCCGGCCAGCGCGAATGTGCGCGAGATGGCGCGGCTCACATCATCGAGCAGACCCACCGCGCCGATCACCGGTGTCGGGTAAATGGGAACGCCGTCGGTCTCGTTGTAGAGCGAGACGTTGCCGCCGGTCACCGGAGCATCGAGAGCGCGGCTCGCTTCACCGATGCCTTCGATCGCTCTCACGATCTGTCCCATCACCTCAGGTTTCTCCGGATTGCCGAAGTTCAGACAGTTGGTGAGGCCGATGGGCAAGGCGCCGGTGGCCACGACGTTGCGGCAGGCCTCGGCTACCGCGAGCATCGCGCCCTGCTTCGCGTTCAGGAAGCCATAGCGGCCATTGCCGTCGAGAGCAATGGCCAGGCCTTTCTTCGAGCCGTGAATCCGCACCACCGCAGCGTCCGAGACGCCCGGGCCCTGGACGGTGCCGGTCTGAACCGTGCTGTCGTACTGCCGATAAACCCACTTCTTGCTCGCGATGTTCGGGGAGCCGAGGATGGAGAGAAAGGCCTTCGAGAGATCGGTGGGGACCGGGATCTGGGAGAGGTCGCGATCCTCGGCTGGATTCTTCGGCTCGACCCAGGGGCGATCGTAGAGCGGCGCTTCGTCGGTAAGGGCGCTTGCGGGAATGTCGGCTTCGAGCTTTCCATCCTTGAAGACGCGCACCCGACCATCTCCCGTGACCACCCCCACCGCTTCGGCATGGAGGTCCCACTTCTCGAACACCGCGGTGATCTCGGTCTCGCGGCCCTTCTTCGCCACCAGAAGCATGCGCTCTTGCGACTCGGAGAGCATGACTTCGTACGCGGTCATGCCGGTTTCGCGCTGAGGGACCTTCGAGACATCGAACTCGATCCCCGTCCCGGCGCGGCCCGCGGTCTCGGAGGTAGCGCACGTAAGCCCGGCGGCGCCCATGTCCTGTATGCCGACCACGGCGCCCGTGGCCATCGCTTCGAGACACGACTCAAGCAGGATCTTCTCCATGAAGGGATCGCCGACCTGCACGGTCGGGCGCTTCTCTTCACTGCCCTCGCCAAACTCGGATGACGCCATGGTGGCGCCGTGAATTCCGTCGCGACCGGTCTTGGCGCCGACATAGAAGACGGTGTTTCCGATGCCCTCCGCGCGGCCGAGGAACAATTTGTTCTTGGTGGTGATGCCGAGACAGAACGCGTTGACCAGCGGATTCCCGGAGTAGCACGGCTCGAAGACCACCTCGCCGCCAACCGTCGGACAACCGAACGCGTTGCCGTAACCGCCAACACCCGCGACCACCCCGGAGATGATCCGGCGCGTCTTGTGATCCCACGAATCGGAGAAACGAAGCGAGTTCAGCAACGCGATGGGACGTGCGCCCATCGTGAAAATGTCGCGCAGAATTCCTCCCACACCGGTCGCCGCACCCTGATAGGGCTCGATGAAAGACGGATGGTTGTGCGACTCGATCTTGAAGACGGCAAGAAGCCCGTCCCCGATATCGAGAGCGCCCGCGTTCTCCCCCGGTCCCTGCGCCACCCGCGGGCCCTGGGTGGGCAGGGTCTTCAGATGGATGCGGGTGGACTTGTAGGAGCAATGCTCCGACCACATGACCGAGAACATTCCAAGCTCGACCAGGTTCGGCTCGCGCCCCAGCAGTTTCTTGATCCGCTCGTACTCGTCGGGTTTGAGACCATGGGCTTGCAGGGTCTTGGAATCGTGCATCGGGACGCCGATCTTATTCGGTCCTTCTATGCCGTACCGCCGGTGTGCCTTCCCAATGCTTTGTCTATCTGGCGGACGCGGAGGCCCGATAAGCTCTTATCTCGGAGATGGTGATGGGAAGCCGGAAGGGTTCGTCTTCAATCACGCGAATCCGGAACCCTGAAACCAGGACCGGGTCGAGATCGATATCCATGAAGGCCGCGCGGGGAGTCTTCCAGAGGCTGCGGGCCAGGGATGTGAATGCCCAATCACGGTCGAAGGCGAGCACCGGCGAACGGGCTTCGTCGTCGACGAGGCCCTCCACCCGAAATCGGGTCGGGAACTCGGCGGGCAGGGGAAAAAACAGGCGGATACGCCCGAGGCGCTCGGGCGCGCTGAAACGCACACGGACAAACACGGCGCGGGTCTGGCCTTCGACCGTCGACCACGCGGTGCGTGGATCCCCATCGCGCAGAACCATCGTCTTAGCGTCGCGCTCCGGCAGCCGAATGTCCCAGAGGACACGCTCGATCTCCTCCATCTCCGGTCGCAGACGAAACGACTCCGCCATGAACGAAACAGAATCGCCGGGCGGCAGGCGCAACAAGCGCGCGTCCTTGAAAGACGCGAGAACGGCAACCTCGGCCGGGAGGGGCTGATTCGTCCGATCGATAACCGCGGTCACGCCGAAGTCGGACAGGAACTTCAGGCTTCGTTCCGAGGGGAAGTTGTACAGATGCCACTTGGCAAGGTTGTACAGCGGCGGAAAGTAACCCGTGTAACCCTCGACGGTCCGCTTGCCGTGCTCGATCGAGTGAAACATGAAAATCGCGTCACCGCGCTCCATCCGGTGCCTTGTAGAAGGCACCTCGGCCACTACGGCGCCATCGGGCAAGGCCCGTACGGCGGTGTAGACATCGCGCGATGGTTGCACGGGGGGCATCTCATCGAGGAACTGCGGCACCGACAAGTGCTCCACCAGGGCTACGCACGCGACCATCCACGCAAGCCGCGTTGAACGCGAGATCACCGAGCCGAGCCCCAGCGCAGCCATGATGGCAACGGTGAGATTGACGAAGATCGCGAAACGCTCCGGGTAGCGTATCTGTCTGAAAACCGGCAGATATTCAAAGAAGAGACCATACAAGCCAGGGCCAAGCCGCCGCCCCCCCATCCAGATCTCCGGACCCAGACTGGCCACGAAACTGAACAGACTCAGGAAGAGCAGGGCGGCCGCGAGCCGGGAGCTTCGCCGCCACAGCACGAACGCGCCGGGGACGCAGAGGATCAAAGCCAGAAAGCCTTGAAAGTGCGCAGCATTCTGGTTCGGAAGGCCATGCTCCAGGACCGCGCCATACATCAGGTTCTGAGGCAAGACCTGAAGGTAGCGATCCAGGGGCGCCGACTCGGGTTCGGTCCGCTCGTGGCCGAACTCGCGCCCGTTGGAAACATAGGGCCAGGCAAAGGCGATGACGAGAACGGCGGCGGCGATCAGGGTCAGGGCGACCCGAAGGAGGTCGCGGGCGCGCCGCCCCAGCAGGGCCAGAAGGACGGGAACGAGCAGAAACGGCAGGTACAGCGCCCAATACATGCAGCTCAACGCCTGGAGCAGCGCGGCGCCTCCAACCGCGAGCGCCCGAAGCCAGGAGGGCTGTCGCGCGAATTGGAGACAGGTCAGGAGGACGAGCGGAAAGAACTCGTTCGAGAGGATCTGCAGACGGACGGCCTCGTTGATATTCCAGGTGTTGAACGCGTAGAGGCCGCCACCAAGAAAAGCCCCCAGACCCGAGGCTCCAAGCTCGCGGGCGAGGAGGAACATGAAGAAGCCCGACAGGGCCAGGGCGGTGAGCACCGAAGCGTTGTAGGCGAACGTCCAGCTTCCCGTCGCCGCCGCAACCGGACCCGCGATGAGGGCGGGGACGAAGAGGTGTTCCGAAAACGCCACGGAATTGTCATAGGGGAAGAAGGCGGTCCCTTGAAGCAAGGCGCCGGGCTGAGTGAAAAGGTTCCGCCACACGGTGGCCATGGCCCAGGTGTTGAGGGGGGGAGCACCCACACCCGTTCCATGGCCGATCACGTGTGAGAAGGGCGCTTTGACGAGGGGCCACGTGAACAGGAGGCTCAGAAGGACAAAGCCGGCAAACGGAACGAGCGCACGCCTCTTCGGGTCTGGTCCCGAGAAGCTCGCAGCGGCTTCAGCCAACGGCCTGAAAGATCGGCGGCGATGGGCGGCGATTTAAACTAGCGTGCGTCATGAGTGCCCCGTTGAGCGAAATCCGATTCTCGGCGGGAAAGACCCTACTCTACTCAGTCCTGCTCACGATGACGGGGCTCGGCCTGATCGAGGGGGCGGCAAGGTTCACGCAACCTGGGTTACGGGCAATGCCGTTGTTCCTGGTTCGCCAGATTGACACCGACATCGAGTTGCCATTCATGGAACCCGACCCGGAACTCTTCTGGAGGCCCAAGCCTGGCTTTTCGGGACCCATGTGGAGCGGGCGCGTGACCATAAACGCCGAGGGGCTGCGAGAGAACCCAGCCGCCGGCGCAGGCACTTCCAGACGCATGCTGTGCTTTGGGGATTCCATTACGTTCGGCTTCGGGGTCAGCGACGAGGAGTCCTATCCGGCCGCGCTTTCAACTCTCCTGGCGCCCCTCGGCATCGAGGTCCGCAATGCCGGCGTCACCGGCTACACGAGCTACCAGACCCTGCGCTGGCTGAGGCGACAACTCAAGAGTCAGCGCGTCGATGAGGTCACGCTGCTGATCGGGTGGAACGACGGCACGCAGCGCCCGATCACCGACGCGGAATTTGGAGCGCGGCTCGAGTATTCCACCGGGACCGCCGATCAAGCGCTGCAGCACCTTGCCATCTATCGACTGATGAAGGCCACCTGGCTGCGTCGCGGCCTTGAAGCCAAGGACCGGGAAGCGTCACGGACAACCGCGAGGGTCCCGCGCAAAGACTACGAACACAACCTTGAGATGTTCGTGGCCGAAGCCCGGGCGGCCGGGGCAAGACCTCATTTCATCGCGCTTCCCAGCAGGTTGATCCAGGGAGCGCAACCGGCACGCACCGATTACTCCGACACGCTGGCGGCGGTGGCACAACGCCTCTCCGTGCCGCTCTACGACGTGGGTATCCTCAGCAGTTCCCAACCGGACATCGCAGCGGCCGGCAATGCTTCATACTTTATCGACGCGCTGCACCTTTCGCCCGCGGGCAGTGGCCTGATGGCCAGCCTGATCGCCCGCCAGTTCCAGCGCCCATCTTCAGGCTCCTGACTTTCGAAGGTTGGAAACAGCTTCGAACCAGGCCTGGGCCCCGAGCCGGCCAGAGCCCGCTATGATCCTCACAACGTTCACCACCACCGGAGGCAACCCATGGCCAGCAGGCGCGATTTCTCACAGGCTTTATTTGTCGGCGGATACGCGGCGCTCTTTGCTCGAAGCGGCGAGGCCTGGTCGCCCGCTCCTCTTCGCGCGGCGCCCGACAAACCCGACGAGTCGTTCTGGATCGACGTCAAGCGTCAGTTCCTGGTGCCCCAGGAGATCGGGGTCCTCAACGCCGCCAACCTCTGTCCGGCCTCCGCACCGGTCGTGGAAGCGGTGATGAATGCCCACGACCTCGACCACGACCTCTCGCCGGACAACCGGACGCGCATGCACGACGCGCGCGAACAGACCCGCCGGGCGTTGGCTGAATTCCTGCGCGTCACCCCTGAAGAAATCGTGATCACGCGCAATACCAGCGAGGCGAGCAACCTGGTCTCGAGCGGCCTCGATCTCAAGGCGGGCGACGAGGTGCTCGTATTCGCGGACAACCACCCGAGCAATCTCAAGGCCTGGCAGGAAAAGGCGAAGCGCTTCTCCTGGAACGTCAAGGTCCTCGACCAGCCCAATCCCCATCCCGGCGCCGACTATTTCGTGGAAGCGTTCTTGAAGGCGGTCGGCCCTCGCACCCGCATTCTTACCTTCACCCATCTCACCAGCACGGTCGGGGATCTGATGCCCGCACGGGAGCTGTGCCGCGCCGCCCGTGAGCGCGGCGTGCTGACCCTGGTCGACGGGGCCCAGTCCTTCGGCCTGATGGATGTCAATCTGAAGGAGATCGAACCCGACTTCTACTCGGGAAGCGCCCACAAGTGGATGTGCGGGCCCAAGGAAGCCGGTGTCCTCTACGTCCGCAACGATGTCCAGTCCCGCCTGTCGGCGAGCGTGATCAGCGCCTACCCGGGTGCGGTCGGCATCTCCAAGGTGGTCGAAGGGATGGGGCAGCGGGACGACACCGCGATCATCGGCTTCGCGGAGGCGCTGCGCTTCCAGACGAAGCTGGGCCGGGGCGCGATCGAGGCCCGATCGCGCGAGCTGGCCCAGACCTTGATCCGCGGGTTGCGCGAGGTTCGCGGCCTTCGGCTCTGGACGAGCCCGGAACCGACCCGTTCTCACTCCGTGGTCTCGTTCGACCCCGCGGGCCTGAATCCGGAGCGGCTCCAGCAGTCTCTGTATGCGAAGGACCGGATCGTGTGCGCGATCCGCGGCGGGACCGATCGTCCGGGCATCCGTCTGTCGCCTCACCTCTACAACACCCAGGCCGAAGTCGAGCGAGCCGTGCAGGCAGTCCGGCGCGCGGTCCAAGCCGGAGTCTGACCCCTACCCTGTCTTCTTCGGAGTCCGACCCACCATCGGGCGGATGATCCTGGCCGGATCGGCGTCCTTCTTGGGACGGAACATCTGCGACCGGTCATTGGCGACCTCGGTGACGTAGAGGTTGCCTTCCTGGTCGACGTCGATCTGGTGCACGCCGTCGAACTGGCCGGGCAAAGCGCCATGGCCCCCGATGTCCAGCTGATAGTGGCCGTCGAGGTCGTACTTGACCAGGCGATCCGTTCTCCAGTCCGCCACCCAGACGTAGTCGTCCTCGGTGACGATGTGGGCGAGCACGTTCGACATGTGCCCGGTGGGGAACAGGTAGAGGAATTTGCCGTTCTCGTCGAACACCTGCATGCGATGGTGCTCGCGGTCGGCCACGAAGACGCGCCGGTCGCGGCTGATCCCGATTGAGTGAACCGACCAGAATTCGTTGGGCCCGGGGTTGTTCGGATCCTTGGGCGGCTGGCCCCAGTCCTTGATGAAGGTCCCGTTCTTGTCGAACTTCGCGACCCGCGTGCCGGCATATCCGTCGGAGACGAAGAACGTGCCGTCGGGAAGCCAGGCAATGTCGGTCGGGCGCAGGAAGTTGTTCGGTCCGCGCCCCGGCACGCCGCGCACGCCCATGGTCTTCAGGAGCTTGCCGTCATTGCTGAAGATGTTGATCTCGTGCATGTCGTCGTCGACGATCCAGATCTTCTTCTCCGGATCGTAGGGGTTGATCAGCAGCTTATGGGGTCCCCGGGACACTTCGCCGAGTCCCGTGCCCCGCCCTGGGGCCAGGTACTTGTCGTGCTGAAGCCACTCCTCGATGGTGTTGCCGTTTCGATCCACCGCGAAGACGATGTGATGCCGACGCATCTCATAGGGGTAGGGATTTCCCGCGTAGGGCCGCCTTCCCGTGTTCGTGCGGCGCGGCTTCAGGAGGCAGGGGCAGATCCACGGCTCGGCTCCCGGCGGGAGCGAAATCTCACCGCGCTGCGACACCCAGACCTTGTCCGGACTCTCGGCGAAGACACCAGAGCCCGACCCCCAGGTCCATCCGTCATGCGAGAGGTCCTTGTCGGGCAGCGGCTTCGGCCAGTTCGGGACGACCTGGTAGTCGCCCATCTCTCCCGGAAGCGCCGCCTCGCGGGTCCGCGGCGGCGTCCCCTGCTGGGCGCTACTGTTGCCGCCCAACACCAGGGAAACCCACACCCCAAGCGCAACCAGCACCATGACGAGCGGACCTTTGACGCGCATATTCACTCCTCAGAATGCTCGAACGGAACCGAGGATGCCGCTTTCCCGCTCCACTGTCAACGAGGAGCCGGTCGCCCTCCCGGGCGGTCTTCCACTTGACACACGAGGTCATCCGCGGTCGACTACGAAACTATGACGATCAAGGACATTCGTGACGGTCGCGTGAACCGGCCGTTCCAGCCCGGTTGCCGTGTGCTGGCGGTGATGGCGTCCCTGGCCCTTCTGGCCGGATCGGCCTTCAGCCAGCCCCCGGCGCCGAAGGAACCGGCCGCGAAGGAACTGGCCACGGTGCCGACCAGCCACGCGAGCGTCCACATGGCCGCGGGCTCGGGCAGCGAGCTTCTGCTCATGGTGCCCAAGGGAACCGTCATGCCCATCCTCGGGCGCAAAGGAGAGTGGGTGCAGGTTCGGCTGACTCCGGAACTCCGCAAGACCTCGATTGTGATTCGCTGGTACAAGAACGAGGACAACGGCTGGATGCACGACTCCACCGTGGTCATCTCGAAAGTCAAGGAACCGTAACCACGCCTCTGGTGGAACGGAACCTCGAAGACTCCCCAATCAAGCCACCGCGCTCTCCAGCAATCGGAACGTCCCCGCGTCGGCGTCCATCTCCGCGAGAATCCCTTCCGGGACGGTGAACTGCTTTTCGATGTGGCCGATCATGGCTCCCCGGTAGGCGGGAACGCCGAGCGGCTTGATGTGGTCGTCAAGGACCTCTTCGATGGTCAGGGAACCATAGCCGCTGCCGTCGGGCTCGCACTCGGTGCACTGGCCCCAGATGAAGCCCCCGATCTTCGAGAGCAGGCCGGCGAGCTTGAGATGCGTCAGCATGCGGTCGATGCGATAGATGCCCTCGTGGACATCTTCGAGGAAGAGGATCCTGCCCGCGAAGTCCGGCAGGTACGGGGTTCCGACGAGATGAGCCAGGACGGTCAGGTTGCCTCCGAGCAGCCGGCCCTCGGCTTTGCCCGGCCGTACCGTCTGCGTCCGGTTGGTCACCGGAGCGATGAGACCCTTGAGATCGAGCTCGTTCACATACTGGGCCGCCGCCCCCTCCATAACGACCCGCTTGAACCAGGCCGCCGAGAGTTCCGTCCATTCGGAAAGGCCGGTCGGCGCATGGAACGTCACGAGGCCCGTCCTAGCCTGGATGGCCAGGTGAAGCGCGGTGATGTCGGAGAAGCCGAAGAGGACCTTGGGATTCTTCGCGATGGTCGCGAAGTCGAGGTACGGTAGCGTCCTCGCCGAACCCCAGCCGCCACGCACGGCGCAGATCCCCTGAACCTCGGGGTCGGCGAAGAACGCGTTGATGTCGGCGGCACGATCGACGTCCTTGCCCGCGAAGTATCCGTAGCGATCGAGCGCGTGCGCCCCCACCTTGACCTTGAAGCCGAGGGCCTTGAGGTTGTCGACAGCGATCTCGAGGTCCATCTTTTGAAACGTCGCGTTCGCAGGATGGATGAGGCCAAGGGTGTCGCCGGGCTTGAGACGAGGGGGCTTGACCACGGTGCCCGGCCTGGGCTGCGCCTGGTTGGCGGAAGCGGTCGCGGCGAGGGCGGCGGCTCCGGCGGCGACCAGGAAGTTTCGACGATCGGTCATTGGTTTGGCATCTCCAAACCGAATCATCGCATTGAGGTGTCCGTAAACGGGCGAAGCGGACACTGGCGCGTCAACCGAGTCCCTTCGACTGCGCTCAGGGACCGATTCGAGCCCGGTGGCTGAGCGGAGCCGAAGCCTCGCAAGCGGCCTACGCCGCTTCGTTCGATGAACTTGGCCCCGCCGCGTCTTCCCTCACCCGCCGCAGGCCGAAACGCTTCATCTTCTCGGAGAGGGTGGAGGGGAGCAGACCCAACGAGGACGCGGCCCGGCGCTGATTCCAGTGCGAGAGCTCCAGGGCCATCAGAACAATCTTGCGTTCGTAGTCTTCGACCAGTTCTTTAAGGGGGCGACGGTCGGGGAAGAGGAAACCTGGGCTCGTCTCTAGCATGGCAACTGTCCTCAATTGGAAACGGAGATAGAACGCCTTTGCCAGATAAGACGCATTGAGCGGTTCATTGGTTCCCGAAAGAATCGAAATCCTCCGGTTCAAGAATTCGAACGGTCCGCTTCACCGGAGCATTACAAACGTCACCCGAAAACCTCCACGCTAGACACTTAATTCCTCCCGGCCCCTCGGCGATCCTTCCGCCATGGTGATCCAAGTCCAGTCGCTGGTAAAGCGGTACGACAGCGTTCAGGCCCTCCGCGGTATATCAATCGACATCGCTCCGGGCGGGATCGTGGGCCTCCTCGGGCCCAACGGCGCAGGAAAGACGACGTTCGTCGAGATCCTCGAGGGCCTGAGGCCCGGTACCTCGGGTTCGGTGCGCGTTCTGGGACTCGATCCCCAGAAGAACCCGGTGGAGCTGAGGCAGAAACTGGGAGTCCAGCTTCAGCACACCGAGTTCCCGGAAGCTCTCACCGTTGACGAGACGTTCCGGCTCTTCGGATCCTTCTACCCAAAGACCCTTGGCGTGGCGAGGGTCCTCGAGGCGGTCAACCTCAGCGAGAAGAAGAAGGCGGCTGTGCTCAGCCTGTCGGGCGGGCAGAAGCAGCGCCTCGCCATTGGCCTGGCCACCCTTCACGATCCGGAGCTGCTGATTCTCGATGAGCCCACATCGGGCCTCGACCCCATCGCCCGCCGCGGCATCCACGAGATTCTCAAGAACCTGAAGGCGATGGGCAAGACCATTCTGGTTTCGTCGCACTATCTCGACGAGATCGAAGCCCTGGCCGATCGCGTGGTGATTCTTCGCTCCGGTGAGATCGTGGCCGACGGAACTCCCTTAGGTCTCCTCGCCCGCGCCGAAGGGGCATCCACGCTGTGGATCGAGATCGATAAGCCGGTCGATCCCGCGAACCTGGTGCCGGGTGCTCGATTCGAAGGGCGCGACGGAGCCCTGCTTCGCTACTCGACCAGGGACTCGACCGCGGCCATCGTCGGCCTTGGCGCCTCGCTCAAGTCATCCAATGCCTCGCTCCTCGACCTGCGCCTGAAGCGACCCACGCTGGAAGACCTCTATATCCAACTCATTGGTGATCCCGCGGCGGTTCGCGACATGACGGAGGCGGCGTAACCATGTTTCTACAAAGCTATCTGGCCCTGGTCCGGGCCCAGTTCACGGCCTTCCTCAGATCCAAAGCGGCTCTTTTCTGGTCGTTCGCGTTTCCTCTCGGTTTCCTGTTCCTCTTCGGTGGGATCATGGCTCGCGGCAACGCGCGGGCAGCCACGTTCATGATGCCCGGCCTCCTCACCACCATGCTCATCTCGGGCAGCCTCTTCGGCATCGCCATGCCCATGGTGCTTGCGAGAGAGACCGGGGTCTTGCGCCGCTTCCGGGTCACACCCATAGGCGCTCCCACCATGATCCTCGCCCAGGGCACCACTGCGCTCATTCAGAACGCGATCACCTTCGTCCTCGTGCTGGTGGTCAGCCGGTTCGCTTTCAAGACCGAGATCGCGGGGTCACTGGGCACGCTCGCGGTGGTGTTCCTCTTCGCCGCCTTCTCGATGGTGCCTCTGGGCCTGCTGGTGGGGAGTGCGGCGAAGGACACGCGCTCGGCCCCGCCGATCATCAATCTCCTCTTCTTCCCCCTGATGTTCCTTTCCGGCTCGGCCTTCCCGTTCGCTCTGCTTCCCGACGCGATGAAGCGATTCGCCCGGTTCCTTCCCACCACCTACATCGTGGAATCGCTTCAGGGCGTGATCGTCCGCGGCGAAGGGCTGTCCCTTCTGATCGGACCGCTCGCCATCCTGACTCTGCTCGGCCTGACCGGCCTCGGCCTCTCCGCGATGTTGTTTCGCTGGGAAGGCACCGAGCCCATTTCGCGTCGTTCCCTTGCCGTCATTCTTGGCGCGTTCGTGGTCCTGATGGTCGGGGCGGGTTTCGTGGCCCCGGCTTTTCGCATGAGCGAACTACCGGGCTCGCGCACCATTGAGCCGGGCGAGGCCAAAGGGAAGGTCCGGGTCCTGCGCGGAGCCACGGTGCTCGACGGCCTTGGCGGCCGCATCGAGAAGGCGCGCGTGATCATTCGCGATCACAAGGTCGCGGAGATCGGAATCGACCACGAGAAGGATCCCCTGCCTGCGGACGCTGAAACCGAGGACCTCACCGGTCAGTTCCTGATCCCCGGCCTCTTCGATTCGCACGTGCATCTCGGCGGGTCGGGTGGCGTGGGCAGCAGCCTGGTCGAAAGATCCGAAGAGCGGGAAACGCACGATCTCGGCGCGTATCTCGCGTCGGGCGTGACCTCGGTGGTTTCGCTCACCGACGACCCGGAGTCGCTCTCGAAGCTCCGTGCGTTCGTGGCCGCGGGGAAGCAGCGCTCGCCGCGGGTCTTCTTCGCCGGCGCCTCCATCACCGCGCCCGGAGGCCATCCCGCCGAACTCTTCGGTTTCGTGCCCGGCCTCGCCGATCAGTTGACGCGACAAGTGAGCACGCCGGACGAGGCTCGGGCCGCGGTGAAGAACCTGGCGGGACGGGACGTCGATCTCATCAAGCTCGTGCTCGAGCCCGGCGTCCCCGGCCATCCGCTGAAACGCCTCGACCTCGAATGCTTCAAGGCCGCAGTCGCCGAAGCGAAGGAGCGCGGCCTGAAAGTCACCGTCCATGTCGGCGACGATGAAGACGCGCGGGCCGCGATCGATGCGGGCGCCGATGGCATCGAGCACGCAGCCCGCGGCCTCTCCCTGGACACCATCGCCATGATGGCGGCTAAGAAGGTCACGTTCACGCCAACCCTGACCGTGTACGACTTCGACTGGAAGCGTGGTCTGGCCGAAGGCCGCGACCCCGCGGTCAGCCGTTTCGTCATCCCGGAAGTTCTGGAAGGACTGCGCGACCCGAAGGGCTTCTTCGCCGACATGGCGGGCGATCCCGACGTGATCCGCCGCCTCGGCCTGGCCTTCACCCACGGCTTGACCTCCGTGGAGGCCGCAGCCAGGGCGGGGGTCCCGATCCTCGCGGGCTCCGACGCAGGCAATCCCGCCACGTTCCATGGCCCCGCCTTGATCCACGAACTCGAACTCCTGGCCCGCGCGAACGTGCCGCTCCCCGAGGTCCTGCTCGCCGCGACCAGCCGCCCGGCGAATCGCCTCGGTCAGAGGACGCTGGGGCGCATCGAGAAGGGGTCGGTGGCCGATCTGGTGGTCCTCGGCGCAGATCCACTCGCGAATGTGGCCGCCTACCACGACGTGAAGAGCGTCTATCTCGGCGGCCGGAAGCTCGACCTCGATCACCTCTTCGACACCCCCGCCGGGCCCTGGCGGGTCAATCATTGAGCTGGGGGGCCGCAAAGTGCTCAGCCCCCTGAGACCCCCGTGTTCCGGCGGGAGTGAATCCCGCCTCCACTGGCCGCGAGCCCAAGAACACCCTCTCCTATACTGACCGCGATGCGACTCCTTCCCGACGAACGGCACCTCGGATGGACGCCCTACGCCTGGCTGATCTACTCGTTGCCGTTTCTCATCAACACCTACGAGTCCCGCCTGACCCCGGCGACGTTGGTGGCGAACCTCGCCGTGTACGCCGTGTTTCTGATCCTCTACTTCCTCGGCTACTGGTTCCACGGTCGAAAGCTGGTTGCCATCATCGCGGCCATGACCTTGCTCGGCCTCGTCAGCACGCCCTTCAACAACTTCGGCTCCAGCTTCTTCATCTACGCCGCGGCCATGGTGGCGTTCATCGACATGAACCGGCCCCGGTTGTTCCACCTGGGGATCTACCTCGCCTGCGTGATCGCCTATGGCTTCTTTACCGTGCAGCCCACCTGGTTCTACATTCCGGCGGTGCTGGTCGCCGGGGTGGTGGGCGGCGTCAATGTCCACTATGCGCAGGTGTGGGCCGCGAACGTGAAGATCCGCATGGCCCAGAGCGAAGTGGAGCACCTGGCCAAGATCGCGGAACGCGAGCGGATCGCGCGGGACCTCCACGATGTTCTGGGTCACACGCTGTCCGTCATCGCCCTTAAGTCGGAACTCGCGAGCAAGCTCATCGACCGCGACCCGGTGCGCGCCGCTCAGGAAATCCGCGAGGTCAACGACGTCGCGCGCGATGCCCTCGCTCAGGTGCGAACCGCGGTCACCGGCTATCGCGCCTCCGGTCTTTCCGCTGAATTCGAAGCCATGCGGAAGGCGTTCGATACCGCGGGCGTTACGTTGTCGGTGGAAGCCGAGCCCCTAACCCTGCCGCCCACCCACGAAAACGCCCTGGCCATGGTGTTGCGGGAAGCCTCCACCAACGTCCTGCGGCACGCTCAGGCGAAGACATGTCGCGTGCGCCTCGCCCACCGGAGCAACCTGGCCCTGCTGGAGATCGTCGACGACGGTCGCGGCGGCGATGCGCGCGAAGGCAACGGTCTCACCGGGATGCGGGAGCGCATCGCGGCCCTGGGGGGGAGCCTGGTACGGGATGGGCGCGCAGGCATGAGGCTCGAGATCACCCTGCCTTTGAGTCCAGAACCCGCGTAGGCTCGCCCGCTTTCATGCCGATACGCGTCCTAGTCGCCGAAGATCAGGGAATGGTCCTGGGCGCCTTGGTGGCCCTGCTCGAGATCGAAAAGGACATCGAAGTGGTGGGCCAGGCCAAAGACGGGCGCGAGGCCCTCGACCTGTGCTTCAAGCTCATGCCCGACGTACTCGTCACCGACATCGAGATGCCGGAGATGACCGGCCTCGAACTCGCAGCTCAGGTCAAGAAGACGCTGCCGCGGACGCACATCATCATCCTGACCACCTTCGCCCGCGCGGGCTATCTGCGCCGCGCTCTCGACGCAGGCGCCTCGGGCTACCTGCTCAAGGACGCACCCTCCGAGAAACTGGGTGACGCCGTCCGCCGCGTCCATGCCGGGCTTCGGGTCATCGACCCTGAACTCGCTCAGGTAGCGTGGAGCGATCCCGACCCGCTCTCTGATCGTGAGCGGCAGGTCCTGCGCAGCGCTGAAGAGGGCCAGACCAGCGCGGACATCGCCAGCAAGCTCGGCCTCTCGGAAGGAACGGTGCGGAACTATCTCTCGGAAGCCATCAGCAAGCTGGGTGTCTCGAACCGCATCGAAGCCGCGCGCCTGGCGAGGCAAAAGGGCTGGCTGTAGCATTTCTCCTTTGCCGTGCTACCTTTGGCCGGCATGGTTCTCGCCCGCGCCCTTAGAGTCTTGAGCCTGGTCGCGGCGACCACCGGGCTGGCCCAGGAACCCAAGATTTTTCCCTCGCCCACCCCTTCGCCAGCCCCGGCCTCAAAGCCTTCCATCGAAGGGGTTTCCGCTGCGATCCCGCCTTCTGCCCCTACGTCATCGCCGGCCCCGGCGGTGTCGCCGTCGCCCTCGCCAACTCCGCTCGTCGATGAACCACCGCTCGGACCCGATCAACTGAGGATCCGCGCGAATCGCCAGGAGGGCGGTCAGGGGCGGCTGCACTACGAAGGCTTCGTCGACCTGCGTTTCGGTCAGCTTCGAATCCAGGCGGATGTTCTCGACATGATCGACGAAGCGAAGCCGGATGGAGGGTCGGCACAACACATCGAGGCCAGTGGCAACGTGGTCTTCATGAGCGGACAGGAGCGAATCGCGGGCGAGACCCTGCGCCTCGACCTCGACACCGGCAAGGGCCTCTTCACCAAAGCGAGCGGTTACCTTCAGCCGGACGTCCTGTTCGAAGCCGAGAGCATCGAGCGGGTGGACGCCGACACCTATCGACTGAAGGGCGCCAGCTTCACCGCGTGCACCCAGCCCAACCCGCGTTGGATGTTCAAGGCCAAAAGCGCCACCGTGGACATCGACAAGAAGATCAAGGCGACCATGGTGGGACTTCGGATCAAGGGCGTTCCCACCCCTCTCCTCATTCCGTATTTTCAGTTCCCCATCAACCCCGACCAGCGGTCTACCGGCATCCTGATGCCACGCTACGGCTCCAGCAGCGTCAAGGGACGAGAGATCGGCCTTGGCTTTTTCTGGGCCATGGGGCGAAGCATGGATCAAACCCTTTACTACGACTGGTACACCGAGTACGGCATCGGTTTCGGGCATGAGTTCCGCTTCATAAGGAACTCGAGTTCGAGAGGCACCTTCCGTTCTTATTTCACCCGCCCCACCGGCGCCAAAACGTTCGCCTACGACCTCGACTGGGCCGCTTCCCAGGCCCTTCCCCATCGTTTCAAGGCCACGCTCTCCACGAACTTCTATTCGGACCTGACCGCCCGACAGGGTCTGCAGGATTCGCTCGACTACTCGTCCACTCGAACCAGACGGGGGTCGGTCGGACTGCAGGGCTCGGTCGGCCCGGCCTACGTGAGACTCGAATCCGACCTCAGCGATGTCTATTTTCCCGACGACACCGTCCAGAGGCGAAGGCATCTGCCCCAACTTCGGATCTCTCAGTCGCCGAAAAAGATCCGTAAGACGGGATTCGGCTTCGGGTATGAAGCCACGGCAGAGAGACTGGGCCAGGGGGACACCGTCAAATTGGAAGAGTATTCCCGGATTGACCTCGCGCCTGAACTCACGCGATCCATGTCGCTTCCCTTCCTTCAGGTCTCGCCCAAAGCGCTCGTTCGCTACACGCGTTACGGCTCGTCCCTCGACGAAAACGGGGATCTCAAAGGCCCGGCCCTCGACCGCCAGTTCTTCGAAGGGTCGGTGGAAGCGAGTGGACCGAAGCTCTTCAGACTCTTCGGCCTGCCCGGGAACTTCTACTCCGAAAAGTTCAAGCACACCTTCGAACCCGAGTTCCAGTACCTCTACCGGTCGAAGGTCGAGGGCTTCGACTCCCTCCCGAGCTTCGACTACAGCGATAAATACACGGGCACGAACCAGATTCGCTACGGTCTGTCGAATCGTATCCACGCCAAGCGCATGGGGCCCGCGGGGAAGCTCGTCACCCACGAACTCTTCAGCTGGCGGCTGTCTCAGACCTACTATTTCGACATCTCTCAGAATCCCGCCCAGTTCGATCCCGCCTATTACTCCGCCACCTTCGAGCAGGGCCGGGGCGGTCTCTCCCACCAATCTCCCATCCAGTCGAACCTCTCCCTTCGGCCCACCCTGTCGTCATCGTTGAGCGTCACTCACGAATACAACCCTGACTTCAAGCAATTCACGAGCGTTTCGTTCAACGGCAGAGTGAACCAGCCCCGAGTGGTGCTTCAGGGCGGCTGGTCGCGCGGGCTCCGACTATCCGCGGACGTGGCCAAACGCGTACCGCTCTTCAACACCCTCCGCGGCTCTGGCCGTCTCGTGCTCTGGCCCGAGCGTCTCAGCGTGGATGGGTCCCTCGCCTACGACCTGCTCAAAAAGACGATGCTCCAGGTCACCACGCGGGTCCACTACGGCATTCAGTGCTGCGGCTTCGCGGTCGAACGGGTGAACTACAACACGCGCTATCGTAAGGAGTCGAAAATCACGTTTTCGATCGAACTTGCGGGAATCGGCTCGGTCGGGAACTTCATGGGTGACAGCCCCACCAACCAGAAAAATGTCGGCCGGAAATAGGCGCCCGCGGATCCTGGTCACCGGCGCCGCCGGTTTCGTGGCCTCCCATTTGGGCGAGGTGTGCGCGGAACGGGACGACCTCGAGCTCGCCGGGCTGCAACGACCCACCAGCGTCACCCGTGTCCTGCCCCGGGGGTTTGTGACGGCATACGAAGCGGATCTGCTCGACCCGGACGGACTCAAGGATGCGGTCGCGGAAGCGAAGCCCGACACGATCATCCATCTGGCCGGGCAGAGCAGCGTTCACGAGTCCTATCGCGACCCCGGGGGCACGCTTCTCGCCAACATCCTGGGAACCCAGCATCTCCTCTTTGCCGCCGAGCGGGCCAATGTGCGCCGCGTTCTGGTCGTGGGTTCGGCCGACGAATATGGCGATGTCAAACCGGAAGACGGTCTTCTTCGCGAGGATCGTCCCTTGGCCCCTCTGTCCCCGTACGCGGTGAGTCGGGTCGCCCAGGGGGCGTTGTGCGCGGAGTTTTCAAAACGCCAGACCCTGGAGATCGTGCGCACGCGGACCTTCCCGCACACCGGGAAACGCCGAGGCGCCGTGTTTGCGGAAAGTTCATTTGCCCGACAGATCGCCGAGATCGAACTCGACCGGATAGCACCGATCATCCACGTCGGCAACCTCGACGCCATCCGCGACTTCTCCGATGTGCGCGAGGTGATCCAGGCCTATCTGCTTCTTCTGGCCCAAGGGAAAAGCGGCGCCGTCTACAACGTCTGCTCGGGCAAGGGTGTGGCCATGCGCGAAATCCTCGGCGCGCTGGTGGCGCTCTCGAAAGTCAAGGTGGAGGTTCGAGTCGACCCGGCGCGACTGCGCCCCTCGGACCTTCCCGTCCTGGTCGGCGACCCTTCGCGGCTTCGCTCCACCACGGGCTTTGCCCCTTCGGGAAAACTCGACACCGCTCTCACCGATCTTCTGACCGAATGGCGCAGCGCGGTGGAGCGCGGCCAGAAGATGGAGGCCAGACACTCGTGAGAGTTCTGGTCACCGGCGGCGCGGGTTTTCTGGGAAAGAACGTCGTTTCGGCTCTACAGGCCCAGGGACACGAGGCGGTCCTGCTGGTGCGCGGAGGACCAAGGCCCGGACTGCCGGAGAACGCCACCGTAGTTGCCGGAGACGTACGCGACGCCGATGCTTTTCGAAGCGCCGCAGACGGATGCGACGCCATCCTTCACGCCGCGGCCATGGTGAAACTCTGGAGCCCTCGAATTGCCGACTTCGACGACATCAACGTGGGGGGTATCCGCAATGCCATAGCCGCCGCTCGCGCCCACAACATCCGTCTGGTGTACACGTCGTCATTCATGGCTGTCGGCCCGACCCTGGGGGCGCCCGCCGACGAATCACAGAGCCACCCCGGACCTCCCTATCGAAACGATTACGAGCGCACCAAGGCCCTGGCCGACGCGGTGGCACGCGACTACGCGATCGAGGGCGGCGACATCGTCATCCTGTACCCCGGCGTGGTCTATGGCCCGGGCGAACTCACCGACGGCAACATCGTGGCCAAGATGATCGCCGATCGAATGAACAACCGGCTTCCGGGAATCGTCGGGCCGGGCGATCGACTGTGGAGCTACTCCTTCGTGGACGATGTCGCTCAAGGCCACGTCGCGGCTGTCGAACGCGCGAAGAAGGGCGAGCGATACCTCCTGGCCGGCGAGAACGCCACCCTCGCCCAGGTTTTCGCCGCAGCCTCGAAACGAGCCGGACGGGATCTGACCCCGCGAAAACTCCCCTACCGTCTTTCCCGCGTGGTCGGGCGCGCGATGTGGCTGTGGGCCGACATGACCGGAAAACCGCCGGATCTCACCCATCAGGCCGTCGGTATCTTCGAGAAGGACTGGGCCTATCGAAGTGACAAGGCCATCAAGGAGCTGGGCTATCGGGTGCGTCCCCTCGAAGAAGGCATCGGTGCGACCGTGGACTGGCTGATCGCGGAAGGACACGCTTAGTGTCAAAGAAGTCGAAGCACGCCGCGAAAGACCGGCACGACGCCGCTTCCGCCTCACTGACGGTTCCGTCGGGTGAATGGAAGAGGAAGTTCGTTCACATCGGGGTGGGCGGCTTCGCCCTGGCCCTTCGTTTCCTGACCCCGTTCCAGGCCGCTCTCCTCGCCATCTCCGCTTTCGTCTTCAACTGGCAGGTGCTTCCCCGCATCGGCGGAAAATCGATGTGGCGCGCGAAAGAACTGGCCGAGGGCCGCGCGCGCGGGATTCTGATTTACCCGCTGTCGGTACTCGGCCTCATTCTGATTTTTCACGATCGACTCTGGATGGCCGCGGCGATCTGGGGTTTACTCGCCGCGGGCGACGGTATGGCCACGATCGTGGGACAAGCTCTGCGCGGACCGAAACTTCCATGGAACTCATCCAAGGGCTGGCTGGGTCTGGTCGCCTTCGTTCTCTTCGGAACCCTGGGCGCCTTCAGTCTCGCGGTCTGGACACAGCCCGACCTCGATCCCGCTCACACCTTCGCGGTTGTTCTCGCCCTCGCCCTCCTCTGTTCGCTGGTGGAGTCGATGGACACGACCCTCGACGACAACTTCACCGTCCCCGCGGCAGCCGCGGTGATCCTTCCCCTTCTTCAGGGGCTGGAGGGAATCGGGGCCAACGCACCGAGTCTGGATCTCCGAGTGGTCCAGGGCTTCATCGTCAACTCCGCGTTTGCATGGCTGGCGCTCCGTTCGAAGTCCATCGATCGAATCGGAGCCGCGTCGGCCGTTCTCATCGTCACGGTCATCACCGCGGCCTTCGGCCTCCAGGGTTTCGCACTCATGGCTGGTTTCTTCCTGATCGGATCCACGGTGACGAAACTTGGATACGCAAAGAAAGCGGCCCTCGGGATCGCTCAGGAGAAGGGCGGAGCGCGAGGCTGGCGAAACGCCTTTGCCAACGGCGGCATTCCCGCCCTGCTGGCTCTGTTCGGTTTGCTCTCTCATGGCTCGATGCGCACGGCTTATCTGATTGCGTACGCGGCCGCGGTGGCCACCGCGGCGGCAGACACTTGTTCTTCAGAGATTGGCAAGGCCTACGGGAAACGCACATTCCTCATCACCACTTTGCGGCCGGTGCCCGCCGGCACCGAGGGTGCGATCAGCGTGGAAGGGACGCTCGGAGGTCTGTTTGGAGCGCTCTTCATCTCCTCCCTGGGGGTCCTGACCGGACTCTTCGGCGCCGAAGGAGCGCTGATCGTCACCCTGGCGGGTTTCCTGGGCGCCCTCGCGGAGAGTGTTATCGGCACGGTGGCCGAAAAACGGGGGTGGTTCGACAACCATGCGCTGAACGCCCTGAATACCGCAATCGGCGCGGCCTTCGCCACCGGCATCGGTCGCCTGGTCCAGTAAAATCGGGACTCGCCTCTTCAAGAACTCACTGTGAACAGACTCAAGCTCTACTCCGAACTCGCCCGTCCCTTCACCCTCCTGCCTCCCGCTCTCGGCGTGATCTCCGGAGCGGTCAGCGCCTGGGGCGCTCACCAGACCAAAGTGCCGGTCACCTGGAATCTGCTCTACCCGATTCTCCTCGGCACCGCGATGGCCGCGGTCCTAAACGCCGCCAACAACGCCATCAATCAGATCTACGACCTCGACATCGACCGCGTGAACAAGCCGTCGCGCCCGCTGCCCTCGGGACGCATGTCGCTCACCGAGGCTTGGACGTTCACCATTGTCACCTTCGTCCTCGCGAACATCCTCGCTTTTCTGGTGACGCCGGTCGGCGCTCACGAGTGCTTCTGGATCGTCCTGTTCACCACGTTCATGTGCTGGATCTACTCAGCGCCGCCGCTGTGGACGAAGCGGCGCGGCATCTGGGCCAACATCACCATCGCCATTCCCCGAGGCGTGCTGCTCAAGGTGGCGGGCTGGTCGGCGGTGAAGACCGTGATGGATCCGGAGCCCTGGTACATCGGCACGGTCTTCGGTTTGTTTCTGCTCGGCGCCGCCTCGACCAAGGACTTCGCCGATATCGAGGGCGACAAGGCCGGGGGGTGCCACACCCTTCCGATCGACTACGGGGTGAAGAAGGCGACCTGGATCATGGCGCCCTTCTTCGTGATCCCGTTCATCCTCATCCCGGTGGGCGTGTATGCGGGCATCCTCACCGGCAACGCAATGCTGCTCAATCTTCTCGGCGCGACCCTGGTCGTCTATGGCTGCTACACGGTCTGGCTGCTGGTTCGAAACCCCGAGGAACTGGCCACCACCGAGAATCATCCGTCGTGGACGCACATGTACCAGATGATGATGCTGGCCCAGATCGGGTTTGCGTTGGCGTACGTGTTCTGACCGCTGGCTTCGCCAGCGGTCAGAACAGTCGCGAGGAGGCCAGCGAATGACGACCGAGCGCGCAGCCAGGCCTCGGGCCACGAAGCGATACCCACCCACCCCAACAAAGCCCGCCGGCATCGCTGGCTTGGTAGAGGCGGGCGGGGGTTGCTTCGGCTGACCGTCATTGCGAAGGCCACTGTGCGTCCGTCATGGCCTGAAGCAATCTCTCGAGGGATTGCTTCGGTGGCCCAAGGCCAGGCTGGCGCGCTCCACTCCAAAACGACGGGTCCCTCGCAATGACGTGAGGGGGGTGCTGGACGGACAGCACGAGCTTGGTAGTGAGGTGGCGGGCAGTACGGGCGGCGTGTGGCTACTTTGCGCTGGACCGGGGCTTGCCTAGCTCCAGCGCCAGCAGCGCCTGCTTGCGCCACAGTCCTCCACCGTACCCGCCCAGTGCGCCGCTCTTGTTGACCACGCGGTGACAGGGAATGACGATGGCGATGCGATTGCGGCCGTTGGCGCTGCCCACCGCGCGCACTGCGCCTTTGGAACCCGTGAGCTTGGCGAGATCCTCGTAGCTGCGCGTCTCACCATAGGGAATCTGGAGCAGCTCGGTCCATACCTTCGTCTCGAACGGCGTGCCCGGATAGTCGAGCGGGATCGAGAAGTCTCTGCGCTGGGCGGAGAAGTACTCATCGAGCTCACGGCGCGTGCGCTTAATGACATCATCATCCTCGGGCAGAAACGCGGCCTTGAAGCGCTTCTTGAGGGTCTCGATCTGGGCTTCCATCATTCGCCGATTGGTGAATTCGAGAAGAATGAGCGCCCCCTCACGCGAGCCCGCGATCATGGGCCCGATGGGGGTTTCCACCCAGCCCAGATGAATGGCCTTCGCGCGCTCCGCCTTTCCGGCCGGCTCCCCGAAGATCTTGGAGAAGGCGTCGCGAAAACCGGACAGCGATTCGAAACCGGCGTCGGCGGCGGTGTTATCGAGGTCGAAGCCCAGCCGCAGTTGAGACAAGGCGCCCGACAGCCGGCGGGCTCGTGAATAGGCTTGAAACGTCATACCGAAGTGCTCCTGAAAATAGCGTCGTGTACGCGCCGGGTCGATCCCGCCCTGGGTCAGTTCGAAGTCCTTGAGCCGCGCGCCCTCGCGCGACTCGACCCTGGTGAGAAGGTCCTTCACCCACCCGGGGTGAGATCCGATCGAAAGCAGTGGTTTGCACCGAAGACAGGCGCGATACCCGGCGAAGAGCGCGTCTTTGACCGCGGGAAAGAACTGAACGTTCTCGCGTTTGGGTGTCCGGGCGCGACAGGATGGCCGGCAGAAAATCCCGGTGGTGCGGACTCCGGTATAGAAGAGCCCGTCGAAGGACGCGTCCTTCCGCAGCACTGCGGCGTACATGGCGCGGGGCGTCGGCAACGGGCGGGGCTCGGTCTGCGAGTCAGTCATGGTCATCAGCATGGAGCACAGCGTAGGTCACACGCTCAAGGACGTTCCACCGAAAATCGGAGGGGTAACTCATACGAAGAGCAGGAGCACTCCGGCGAGCGCGAACAGACCGCGAACGGGAAGGGACAGCGGCCGGATCAGGTAGCCGGACACTGCAGCAACGCCGGAAACGATGAGAGCGACGGCGGCGAGGACCGCCGTGACCACCACCATCCAGGGCGCCTGAAGCAGGAGGCCGAGACCGTCGGCGCGCAGAGTGAAGGCGAGCGGCACCAGGAACGCGGGGAGGGTGTACCGCAACGTGGCCAGGACCGTCCGGTACGGATCGCCATGACAAATCGTGGCCGCCGCCATCGGGGAGAGCGCGGTCGGAGGAGAGACTTCGGAGAGGACCGCGTAGTAGAAGATGAACATGTGGGCGGCCAGTTCGTTCACCCCCACCTGGATGAGGGCGGGTGCGATGGTAACGGCCGAGAGAATGTAAGAGGCGGTAACGGGGACGGAAAGGCCGAGCACGGCTACCGCGACCGCCGACAGCACAATGACTCCGGTGGCATTCGAACCGGCGAGCGACACGATCAGTCCGGCCACCTTGAGTCCCAGGCCGGTCAGGGTCAAACCACTGACCAGGATGCCCGCGCAGGCGGTGGTGGCCATCACCGGAACCAGCGATGCTCCCGCGCTGATGAGGGCGCGACCCAATGGCCTGAAGGTCAGGGCCTGCGTTCGATTCGCGAAACTCAGAACAACCGCGGCGCCCGAAGCGAGAAAGGCGGCGCGCGTGGCGGAGTATCCGACCAGAAGGAAGACCATGATGAGAACCGGCGAGATCAGATGGTGTCCGCCCTCGCGAAGGACCGCGCCCACCGTCTTTGCGGCCATGACGGGCTCGCTTGAGGTCAGGGGCGCCCGCTCCTTCGGAACATCGGCCTCGATCATCAGCAGAATCCCGAAGTAGTAGAGCAGGGTCGGAATGGTCGCCATCACCAGAACCTGGCCGTACGGGATCTTCAGAAACTCCGCAATCAGGAATGCGGCCGCACCCAGCGTGGGGGGCGAGAGGATGGCGCCAATTCCCGCCGCGGCCAGAAGCGCACCGGCGTTCTCGCGCGCAAAACCGGCGCGTCTCAACAGAGGTGCGGCCGCTCCGCCCAGGGTCAAGGTGGTAGCCACACCGCTCCCCGAGACGGAGCCGAGCAGAAAGCCCGCAAGGGTGACCGCTCGGCCCGCGCCCCGCGCCGAGTTGCCTCCCGAGAACGATGCGAAGGACAGGTCCAGGAAAAATTGAGCCGCCCCGGAGGCTTCGAGGAGAGCGCCATAGATCGCGAAGAGACCGATGGTGGTCGCGGCTACGTCGAGCGGGACACCAAAGACTCCCTCGAAACCCATGACCATGGAGCCCACAAGTCGCGGGATGTCGTAGCCGCGATGCGCGATCATCGACAGGCCGATTCGGTCGAGTTCGGAACCCCACAAGACGTAGGCCATGGTCGCCATCGAGAGGATGGGCAGAGCACTGCCGGTGGAAACCCACGCCGCGGTCACCACGAGGGCCAGAAGACTCAGGCCGAGGCCGAGATCGAGCGCGGTGGGTTCGGAGGCGCGAGCGAGAAAGCCTCGCCCGCCGGCCGCGATGGTGACGGTGATGCCAAGGGCGAGGAGGGCGAGACCGTGGGGCCGCGCGCCACCCGACCTGCCCTTCACCTTGAGGGTGAGGAAGGCCAGAGCCAGGGCGAGACCGAGGACGATGGCCCGAAACCGAAGGGTCTCCACCACCGTGACTTCGGCGAGCAGGACCAGGAGCGAAAGCGCGATCGCCACCACGGTTGCCGCGGGAGGCGCGCTCTGCAATCGGCGCACCATCGCCTCTTCGGCGTCTTCGTGCGGAACTGCGAGTTTCGGGTCGGTCACGGTTCTTGGCCGAGAGTACACCGGCGCCGAAACGCCGGTTCCAGGATCAGGGCTTGATCGATGCCGCCACCGGGTCCACGCCTTGTTCGCGGTAGTACTTGAGCGCCCCGGCGCTGAACGCCACCGGCGAACCCACAACCGCGGTCTGAAGGCTCAGGTTCCGCGCCTCGGCGTGAGCGGAGGCGAGGGCGGCCTTCTTCTCGAACATCGCCCTGACGATCAGGTACGCCCGCTGCTCATCGAAGTTCGCGGGGACGACGAGAACATTCGACACCCCGAAGGTGCGAACTTCGGCGTCAATGGACGCGTAGGTCCCGGCAGGAATAGATATGGGGCGATAGAGCGCCTCGCCATAGTGTGCTTGAAGCTTCGGAAGCACGCCCGCCGTTTCGAGAATAGCGGTGGGCGCGGAAATGGCGAGGTCCAGAACCGCAGCGGTGGGCAGCCCCCCGCTCCAGAAGAAGGCGTCGATCTTCCCGTCCTTGAGCGCGTCGGCCGAGGCCTGGGCGGAGAGATTCTCACGACGAATGTCCGTGGCCGGATCGAGGCCGGCCGCGGCGAGGGTGCGGTCGGCGATGGTTTCGGTGCCGCTGCCCGCCGAGCCCATCGACACCACCTTGCCTTTGAGGTCGGTGAGCTTCGCGATGCCGCTGTCCTTCTTCGTCACCACGTGGGTCACGTTGGTGTAGAGGACGGCCAGAGCGCGCAGATCGATGGGGCGGCCTTCAAAAGCGCCAAGACCAAGGCTCGCGTCCTTCAGCGTATCGGCGAGGGTGAAGGCGATGTCGGCCTTCGCGTCACGAAGAAACTTGAGATTGTCGATGGACGCCGATGTGACTTCCGCGGTGGCCTCAACCCCGGGAACCGATTCGGAAATCAGTTTTGCGAGAGCGCCCCCATAGACGTAGTAGACGCCGCCCGTTCCCCCGGTGGCGATGGAAAGACGCGTGACCTTGGGCCGGGACCCGGTGGACGACGGCGTGCAGGCGCCCTGGCTCGCCACCAGCGCGATGAGCAACGCACCGCGGACGATCGTCCTCAAGCGAGAAGTCGCTTCACCGCCGCCACGATGGCGTCCTTGTCGATGCCATAGGCATGCATCAACTCGGTGGGCGTCCCCGATCGCGGCAGTTCGCGGACGGCGAGGATCTCGATGCGCGACCGGCCGGCAATCGCCGCGGCCACCGCTTCACCGAGGCCCCCACAGGCGCCGTGGTCTTCTACGGTGACGAAGCCGCTCGTCTCGGCCGCCGCTTGAAGCAGCGTCTTGGTGTCAACCGGCTTCAGAGAATAGAGGTCGATGACTCGAATGGCGATTCCCACGGCCGCGAGTTCGGCATGAGCGGCCAGCGCCTCGTGCAGGGTGACTCCGGCCCCCACAACCGTGACCACGTCCTTAGCCGATGACCGAACGACCTTCGAACCGCCAACCGCGAAGGTTTCATCATTGGGATAAAGGATCGCGGTCTTGGGCCTCGACATCCGGATGTAGACGACTCCGGGGGTCTTGCCGGCCAGCTCGGTCAGTTTCTCGGCGCTCACCGCGTCGGACGGATAGAACACTGTCGCCGGAACCACACCGCGCATCATGGCCAGGTCTTCAAGAGCCATCTGCGACTGCCCGTCTTCGCCGATCGACACGCCCGCATGCGAGCCGACGATGACCAGATGCGACGGCTCGGAGTGACCGGCCATGCGGATCTGGTCATAGGCGCGGGAGAGGAAGCACGCGAACGAGGACGCATACGGGATCCTTCCTTCCGTCGAAGCGCCGAGAGCCACCGAGACCATGTTCTGCTCGGCGATGTACGCATCGGCGAACTGGTTGGGGCGCACCTTCTTGAGCCGATCCGAGAACGTCGAGTTCTTGGTATCGCCGTCGACACCCATGATTGCGGCGCACTGCGAACCGATCTGCTCGAGCGCGCTGCCGTAGGCCTCGCGTGTCGCCACCAGATCGCCCGGCTTGTACGCGGGCGCCACCGCGAACGGCGCCGCGGTCGGACGGGTCTTGCCATACCGCCGAGAGGGCACGGCAACTGACCCCAGATCCACCTCGCCGATGGCCGCCAGTGCGTCCTGAAGCTCTTCGCCTTTCTTCACCGGTTTCCCGTGCCAGCCATCCTTGTTTTCCATCACGGGCACGCCCTTGCCCTTGAGGGTGCGGGCGAGGATGACGCTCGGCCGGGTGGAGTTGCGCACCTTCGCAAACGCGGCCTGAAGGGCTGTGACATCGTGGCCCTCGCATTCGACGGTCTGCCAGCCAAAGGCCTCGAAGCGTCGCGCGTAAGTGCCGGTGTCGTGAACCAGCATGGTCGGACCGGACTGACCGAACGCATTCACATCCACTATGGCCACCAGATTGTTGAGACCCTCCTGAGCCGCGAACGCGGCGGCCTCGAAGACCGAACCTTCCGCGACTTCACCATCGCCCATCAGGGTGAAGACGCGGCCGGGATGGCCATCCTTCTTGCGCGCCCAGGCCATGCCGCAAGCAGAGCCCAGGCCCTGACCGAGCGAACCCGTAGCCACGCGCACCCAGGGATTGCGCGGGGTCGGGTGGCCTTCAAGCGTGCTCGTGAACTTTCGAAGATTCCTGAGGTCTTCGCTGATGCCGCCCGCGTGCTTGAGCGCGGACCAGAGAATCGGGGCCGCGTGGCCCTTCGACATCACGAACACGTCCACGTCGTAAGCCCGCGGGTCCTTGGGATCGAAATGCATTTCGTCGAAGAAGAGCACGGACATGATCTCCGCGCAGGAGAGGCAGGTGGACGGATGCCCCGATCCCGCCTCGGTCGTGGAGATGAGGCTGTCGCGCCGCATCTGTTGGGCGATCCGGGCGAGGGGAAGGGTGTCGGACATCAGGTCTCCTGTTGCTTAAACCAGTCGGGATCGGCGGTTGCGCTCGAACCCACGCAAAGATTATCTGGTTCCAAGGCTCGATTGGGCTGGGAACCTATCGAACAGGAACGCCCGACCTGCGGACGGGAGCGTGAACACCATGGTGGGAGAGGAGAAGATTCAGAGAATCTGGATCACCCGAAGAAGAGAAGCCAACAACTACTTCGGAGATAGCCGAGGACTCCGAGCCGAAGGGAATCTCTAGAAACGGCGCGCCTTCTGGGCGAAACTGGGTCGAAGGGGGCGGTTTTAGGATGCTCTTCCCAGCACGACGAATGTCGCGACGCACGATTCGCCATTCTTCCTCGGCCGCAAACGAGGGATGCTTGAACCGCGCTGACAGCATCGGGATGTGGATCGACACGACATGAGCGACGTGCGCTATTTCGTTCTGGCGCTCAGCCGCGGGAAGGGTGGTCGGGATCAGCGGGACCATGCTGTGGCCCAACTCGATTAGAGCGCGGAGTCGGGTACCCTGCCTTTCCGGGGAGTAGTCGACTCTGATTAGTTCGAATGCCTCGGCAGACGAGGAGGGGGCGCTCGAACGGGTAAGCCGGTGCAGCGCGCCGAAATCAAAGCCGATGGCGCAACCTCGCCCCGACCGCCCGTAGTTCAGCCACTGTCCGCTTAGACCCTCCTGTGCGCAAAGGCAGGCTACAAAGGTGAAGGTTTCGAATCGAAGCTGGCCAGGCGCAACGCTTGGATCTCGCATCAGACGTTGCAGCCAGATGAGGTAGTCGTCTCGTGGCGACGCCTGCAGGAGGTCGTAGGTTTGCTTCAGAGCGAGGTTGAAGCCATAGCGAACTTCTGAAGGATCGTTGAGAGTCGAGGAGAGCCCCGCCCGCAACGTCTTGTTCTCCGCGATCTTTCCAACCGTTGCGAGGTCAGTGAAGTGATAAAGGCGCCCCGGAGTCTCCGAAACTGCGGCCTCCTCCAGGCGAACGTCATCCTCCAGAAACCTGCCACACGCGTCTATGACCTTGTGGGCAAACATCTCATCGCTGCTCACGCCCTCACCTCCTTGGTCGTAGTCTGCGACCTGCAAGCCTGCAGATCGGTCGACCGGAACTTGGACTCCCACCCTGGCGCAAACGCGCTCATCAGACTCTTGAACAGTTTGCCGTGGTTTGGGATTTCTAGATGCAGGAGTTCGTGGACGATGACGGCTCGTTGGAAGTCGATCGGTTCTGCGAGCAAGTCGACACTGAAGCAAAGGCGGCCCGTGCTTCCGCATGAGGCCCACTTGTTCCGCATCGTTTGAAGATGGACGCCGGTTGGCTGAGCTCCAATCCGCCCGGCGAGTTCTCGAACTTCACGTTTGAAGAGCTCTGGGGCCAGTGAGGCCTTCTTCCTGCGCGTCCTGGCCATGGCTATTTTCGTGACAAACGCAGCAACTCGTCGACCACGGCGACCATCTCGTCCTTGCCAACAACCGGGAGCAGGATCTTGTAGAGATCGGCCTTCAGTATGCGCAGCTCTGCGGGATTGTCTCGGAAGGCCGGCCTGACGGAGACGGCATGGTTGACCACCGGCGCGAGATCGCGCGCAGCGGAGACCTTACGCTGGCCTAGCAGCCAGAAGATTCCAAACGTGTTTGTGTCGAAGCCTGAATCCTCAGCCTCCGCCTTAGCGTGGAACCACTCGTCGGCCAGTTCGTTCAGGGAGGCGAGCGCGGCCTCGGTCGTTTCCTGACGATCCTCAAATCGATCGAGTACCTCTTCCGCTCTGGTCGCGATCGAAAGGAGATGGGGTGCAATCTCGGCGCCATCCTGGACGGAATGGATCAAACCCCTGCCAAGGTTCACAACCTTGGCAGGTCCGCTTCCTCCCGGTTTCTGCATGGCCCGGAGGGTTTCCTCGTTCAGCTTCACCGGTGCCAGGATTCCCTCGATGCCGGAAGACACCGAATGGGTCCGGACCAACTCTTCGGTCTTGCGCATCAAGTCTCGGATGAGCATGACCTTGTGGCCGAAGGCGCTTCGAACAATGCGGTAGATGACGCAGAGGCTCGCGTACTTCTCGACCCAAGGCCGAAGCGACACATCCGGCGACAGGATTTCGTAGAGACGCTCCACTTCAGCGAAGAATGCAAAGAAGCGCTCACGGTATTCCTTCGACGAGAAGGCGTCGATCACGGCTTCGACTGCCTTGTCGCTCGCCTCCTCCGCGGCAAACGCCAGATACTCGGGAGCGGCATCCGTCATCAGCCGCTCGAAACGAGCGCGCAACACATCGAGGTTCTTGATGACGGACGAAACTTCGTCCGCATCGAACGACACTGCCTGCTCAAGCTTCTCGAAGATACCCACAAAATCGACCACCATGCCACATGGCTTCTTGAGCCCCTGGCCGTCTTCGTATGGCCGGTTCACACGCGCAATCGCTTGCAAGAGCGTGTGATCGCGCATCGGCTTGTCGAGGTACATGCAGTAGAGGATCGGCGCGTCGTAGCCCGTCAGGAGCTTCTCGGTAACGATCAGGATCTTGGGTAAGGCGTCCGGCTTCGCAAATGTCTTCCGGACCTTTTTCTCCTCGTCTTCCGAAAGTCGGTGCTCGGCAAGCTGCTCACTATCGTTGTGGGCTGACGTGTAAACGACAGAAGACCACTCCGGCGGGAGGTAGCGGTCAAGGGCTTCCTTATAAAGGGCACACGCCTGCCGGTCCACGCCCACGACGAACGCCTTG
>JANLSZ010000333.1:0-39840 GCA_031362685.1 Vicinamibacteria bacterium
ACCAGGGCGGCCCCAGCCAGCCGAACTCGCGACGTGAAGTGGCCCTGTCCAGGCGGGAGGGTCCCAACGGTCGCGCCGTTCGCACTGAGCGCCACCTCGGTCCGATGGCTACGTACCACGAGGTCGATGTCGACAAGTCCCGGACCGACGCCGTCGAACTGAAACGTGGCCTTCGGCCGCAGCCAACGGAGCGCTCCACCGCCGATCTGGTTCTCCCGCGGTTCAAGCCCGGAGGTGGCGAAGGCGTCGTCGGTGCCTTTGGCCAGGCTGGCCGTCGATGAGGGAGACCGGCTTATCAAGGGCGGAACGGCCAGACTCGCCGCAATTCCTGCGAGAATCGCCATCACCGTCGCGGACCGAACCATGCTCATTGGAGTCTGGAGTCTATGCGCGAGGGTTCGTGCTCTGGTCCAGGGCGCACGGTCCGGCACGAAGGACAGCGGGAGGGACGCGCCGCCCTCAGGTTCCGATAGACTTTTCATCAAGGCGACGGGATAGAACATGACCAATCTTCAGGCGATCGAACAGGCCCTCGGCAAGGACGCGCGAAAGCTCCTCGACCACAAGAGCGTCGGCGTGGGCAAAGAGCGCCTTCACCTTCCGGGCCCCGACTGGGTCTCCCGCATGCATCAGGGTTCCGACCGGCCGGTCCCGGTTCTCCGCGCCCTGCAGAACATGTTCAACACCGGCCGGCTTTCCGGCACCGGATATCTCTCCATCCTTCCCGTCGATCAGGGCATCGAACACTCGGCCGGCGCCTCTTTCGCAAGGAACCCGGACTACTTCGATTCCGAGAACATCGTCAAGCTCGCGATGGAAGGCGGCTGCAACGCGGTCGCGTCGACGCTGGGCGTTCTCGGCTCCTGCGCCCGCAAGTACGCGCACAAGATTCCCTTCATCCTGAAGTTCAATCACAACGAGTTCCTGACCTACCCCAACAAGTTCGATCAGATCTTCTTCGCCCAGATCAAGCAGGCGCGGGACATGGGTGCGGTGGCGGTGGGAGCCACGATCTACTTCGGCTCGGACAATTCCTCACGCCAGATCGTGGAGGTGAGCGAAGCGTTCAAGGTCGCGCACGAGATGGGTCTCGCCACCATCCTCTGGTGCTACTTGCGCAACCCGGCCTTCAAGCAGGACAAGGACTACCACGTTGCCGCCGATCTCACCGGCCAGGCCAATCACCTCGGGGTCACCATCGAGGCCGACATCATCAAGCAGAAGCTGCCCGAGAACAACGGCGGCTACGAGGTGTTGAACTCGAAGGAGAACCCGTACGGCAAGACCGACAAACGCGTCTATACCGAGCTCTCAACCGATCACCCCATCGACCTCACCCGCTATCAGCTGGCGAACTGTTATATGGGCCGGGCCGGGCTCATCAATTCAGGCGGCGCCTCCGGAGACAACGATTTCGCCGAGGCGGTGCGGACGGCGGTGATCAACAAGCGAGCCGGGGGCATGGGCCTCATCTCCGGCCGCAAGGCGTTCCAACGGCCGCTGGCTGAAGGCGTGAAGCTCCTGAACACGATCCAGGACGTTTACCTCTGCGAGGGTGTCACCGTAGCCTGAGCGGCGCGATCGGCTCGCCCTGGGGCGCCCAGTTCGCGCGGGGCCATGGCGGATTCGTGGCGCTGAGCAACAGGTCTTTCGATCAAGGTCAGAAAACCAAGTGAGTGAAACCCAAACCGAAAAGCGCAGATTCACCTACGCCGAGGCCAAGGCTCTGCTGCCGCGCGTGCAGCAACTCACCGAGGAGGCTCACCAGCGGGTGGAGCGTCTGCTCGCCACCGCGAGTGAGAACACCGATACCCGGGAACAGGCCCAATCGATCGTGAACGCGTGGGCCACCGAAATGGGATCTCTCGGCCTCGACATCAAGGGCCTGTGGCTCGTGGATTTCGACAACGGCAGCGGCTACTACTGCTGGAAGCATCCCGAGGTTTCTCTCGACTACTACCACACCTACGAAGAGGGCTTCGGGGGCCGGGTCAGGATTCAGTAGGGGACTACGGCACAAAAGGCTCGGGCTCGGCCTTCCCGCGATGGCAGAGGCTGCAGGTGATGACCGCTTCCTTGACCCTTGGCCCAAAGTAGTCGGCCTTCTTGGCCTTCATGTCCATGACCAGCTTGATCATCCGGCGGGCGTCGGCCTTGTGTGGCCGCTCGTCCTTCTCATACTGGTCGACGATGTGGCAGAACGTGCACTTCACCCCGAGCTGTTCGGCGAAGCCGTCCATGGTTTTCTTGAGCTCGTCCTTCGAGATGTCCTTGCTGAGGACCTGGAGATTCTTATGCTCAGGGGCGGCGCTGGTGGTGGCTACCATAGGCGTCGCCAGCAGGCCGGCGACGGAGAGCACGCCAAGATGTCGGGAGATTCTCATTGGGAAGGTATTTCCTTGCTTGACGTGATGAAAACGGCAGCTATTGGGACGCGGTCCGGGGGCGGAAGTTTGCCTCGATGTGCCTCACAATCGCAAGGATCTCTTCGGTGGACAGGCGAGAGCCGAAGGCCGGCATGTCTGGAGCTTCACCTCTCGTCACCACCCCGATCATGTCGGCCACGGTGTCTTGGTCCCAGAAGGCGGCTCGGGTGAAGTTCTCAGGCAGGCTGTCGAGCTTTCCGACGTCCGGCCCATCTCCCTTGCCACCGGCGCCGTGGCACCCGGCGCACTCAACCTTGTAGTCGCGCGCGCCCTTCAGGATGAGTCCCTCTTCGTACTGGGGCTTGGGGGGCAGATTACGGTCTTCGTACAGAGCCAGGGAGGCCAGGCTGAACATGAAGACGAAGAGGGCGCCGACGCCCGCAGTCCGCTGCTTCCTGGTCGTCCGCAACTCGGGGAGAAGCATCAAGGTGCCGACGCCGATCGCGGGAAGAAGGGCGCTCTCCACCCACTGCAGGCCGTGAACGTACTTCCCAAACTGGAACAGCCAGAGGAAATACCACTCCGGGCGGGGCACATAGTCGGTATCGGCGGCGGCCGCACGCGGTTCAAGCGGGGCCTGGAAATTTGCGGCGATCACCCAGGCGGCGATGGTGATGAGGCCGCACGCCGGGATCAGCCAGGTTCCTCCAGCCTTGGCCGCTCTTTCCAGAGCGTCCCGGAAACCAAGGAGAACCAGAATGACCAGCACAATGGGAAGAGCGGCCACGTGCAAGGCGTAGAAGCGCGGAAGAGTCGCCGCGCCGAAGGTCGAGCCACCGCGCAACATGTCCGCCTGCATCCCTCCGACCACCGGCACGGTTCCGACAATGCCCAGGCGGACCGATGTTCCCCAATAAGCGGGCTGATCCATGGGAAGAGCGTAGCCGGTGAAGCAGAAACCGATCATCAGGAGCAGGGCGACCACGCCGAGCCTGAACTCCCATTTCCGCTCGCGATGCTCTTCGCCGAGGACGCCACAGATCACCATCACAAACGTGGCGATGATCGCGCCGGACGCGAGGTGATAGTGCAGTGATCGGAGGAGCGCGCCAATCCCTCCCTGTTGCCGGAGATACAGGACGCTCGCGAAAGCCTCGGTCTGCGAGGGCACGTACGACATGGCCAGGCCGATTCCGCTGCCCACCAATAGACCCGCGAAAACGAAGGCGCACAGGGCCGAGGCCCCACGAAGGCGCCCCAACCAGTCGACGTTGACGCTTGGGGGCGGCGCCTCGCCTGCCTTCTGATCCGGGTTCATCACGAGACCATGGGCTCTGGTTTGTCGAGCCCGGGCCGAAACCTCAGGAAACGGAGCTTGAGCCGGCCTCCTTCGATCTTTGTCTCGAGACGATCGAGGGGACGGGGAGCCGGGCCGCGGGTCGGCTTGCCTTCTTCATCGAAGTCGCTCTTATGGCAGGGACAGCCGAAGCCGTTCGAAACCCGCCGGACCAGGCAACCCGTGTGGGTGCAGACGCCGGAAACCGCCTCAATCGAATCTCCCCGCTTCCGCAGATAGACACTCTCCTCGAGGACGGTTCTCTTCCAGCGGTCCTCGATCTCACGGTGAACCCTCCGCGCTTTCCACGGCCCGTCGGCTATTTCTCCGGCCAGGCCAAGGTCAATCCACTCGGCGGCCCCGTCGCCGGTGGTCTCTTTCCGGCGCGCACCCAGGGCGAAGAACAATCCAGCGGGAATCGCGGAGAGTGCGGCCACGGCGGCGGCGAAGGCCTGCCACGACCGAAGGAGAGTCCGCCGATCGATCAACATGAAAGCGGAGGATATCTCCGGGAGAGAGTCTTTGGCGAGGGACGGTGGCCCGCCGCCTCGTCGCGGGACGCCCTGGTCAGTGCTGCGGGGCAGCGACGCTGGCCACGCCCAGGTACTTCACGTTCTTGAAGTTCATCTCTATGTCCACTTTCTGCAGAGTCCGATCCATCTGGGGCATCTCGCCCTTGACCGTGCGATGAACCGGCATCCACCACTTTCCGTTCTTCTGGAACATGTCGTCGTAGACCACGGTGCCGAGGGGGATCTTCTTCTCGCCCATCATCATGTAGAACTCGACCGGGTAGTAGTTCGCGATGTAGCGGCCGTCCTCGGTGCGGATGTTGCGCTCCTGGTTGATCAGGAACTCGATGGGTCCGCCCAGCTTGCGGGTGAGCTTCTTCACTTCCTTCTTCTTGGGATCGACGAGATACCAGGAGCCCATGGCGGTATCGCCCTCGATCCGCATCTCCACCATGCCGTCGGGCCGCTTGTTGTTGACCATCTTGAAGCCGGCCTTGCCCGCCCCGTACTTGTCTTCGAAATTCTCGTAGGCGCGGTGGGTGATGAACTGAGACATATACGCCTTGGCTTCGGAGCGAAGCTGGCCGTCGCACTTCTCGCAATCGAAGTCGAGAATGAGGTTCTTGTCGACCGTCACCTTGGCCATCACCGCCGGCTTGCCCAGGTTGATGATCTCGAGATCGGCGGTGAGGCCGGGGAAACCGCTGTCCCAGATGTAGCGGTTCAGGGACGCGGCTTTGAAAATGGCTCGCGCTTCGGGATCGTCGGCGAGTTCGGCGGCCTTCTGATTCGCGCGGTTCGCGAGATGGGGCTCCACATCCGCCACTTTCTGAATCAGGTCGCCTTGCAGCTTGGCCTTCTTGATTCTCGAGACGAGGGCGATGCCCCGCTTGCCGGTGAGGCTGTCGACGTGGCCATAGTCCATGCCCACGATGCCTACCCCTTTGGCGAAGTAGTAGGTCTGGGTGGAAAGGGACTTTGTGGTTTCCCACGAGAGCGTGGTCTTCAGAACCTCAAACGTGCCCATGGGGGTTTCGAGGGTCTCGATACCATCGATGCGGGAAGTCCAGGTCTGCAGGCGCTTGGTGCGATCGGTCACGCCCTCGGGCTGCTCGCTCATGGGCTCGCTCCACTTGTAGTCCTTGCCGAAGACCTGGTTGGCGCGAACGATGGAGACGGCCGGCTGATAGGAGAGGATCTGGCCGCCCGGGCGATTCTCGAAGCTCGAGTGCATCTGAATCCCGTTCGCCGGATCGTAGGTGTAAAGCTGATAGCTGCCTTTGTTGTCGATCAGCTTGTAGGCAGCGGTGCGGCCGGCGAAGTCGGTGCCCGCGAACGAACGGGTGCGGTCTTCGGTGCGCTTGGCGCCGTCCTGCATGGTGTACGTCCACTCGTAGGTCCACTCGTCGGCCTGGAAGAACGGGAAGTAAGCGCCGATGTCCGCGGTGACCGGAGCACCCACCTGTTTGCCGCCGACCTTCGCGGAGATCAGTTCGCGGTTGAAGCGCAGGGTCTGGCCAGCCTTGGGCGAATAAATCATGAACTCCTTCTTGACCGGACCAACGCCCTTGGCCAGCCACGTGATGGAGGTGAAGGTGGAGCCGCCAGGATTGATGTACTTGAAGGTCGCCTTGAGGCAGTCTTTGAATTCGCCCGCGGGCGTCGAGATCGACTCGTAGCCGTCGAGCACCACTTCGCTGCCGCGCACCGTTCCGTCCGAGATCTTGTGGGCGTTCTGGTAGGTCTTGCCGAACGCGTTCTTGGAGTTGTAGAACTCGAAGGGCGGATCGTTGGTGACGAGGCCCTTATCCTCTTCTTCTCCATAGTGAAGGTACTTGTCCGCTTCGATGCGGAAGATGTAGTACCAGCCCTTCTGGTCGATGAGCTTCTTCGCCTTCGTCCCATCCGGCATGTCCACTTCACCCTGGATGGTGAACGTCTTGGTGACGTAGTTCACCTGCCCGTCGGGCTGATAGTTGTGGAACTGATAGGTCCACGAGTCGCCCTGGCCGGTCGGGTAGTACTCCTGCAGGTTGATGGGCTGGGCGGGGGCCGCGGCAGCGGCTCCCACGAGGACTGAGGCTAGAAACATGGAACGCATTGAATATCTCCTTCGGGTCGGTGTCTTCGGGCGGTTCGGATCGAAAAGGGTTCGGTAGCTAGGAGTTCTTTTTCGCAATTTCGAGGATGAGCAGATACAACTCCACGGCCTGGGCTTCGGTGATCTTGCCGGCGTGGCCGATCATCTTGTCCTTGCCTTTCAGAATGATGTTCACGAGTTCCGCTTTCTGGGCGGACCTTGTCTCCAGCCACTGCCTGGTGGCCCACGCGGGCACGCCCTGCAGCGGGTCACCGTCTCCGAGCTTGCCGTGGCATTTCGTGCACTCGGCGCGGAAGTAGGCGGCCACGGTCCAGGGGGGAGCCGCTTCGGCCTGGGTCGTGGTCTCGGAGGGCGGAGCCGGGTTGGAAGCCGTGGTTGAGGACGACCCGCTCGACGAGTCCGAAGAAGCAGGGCCGCCGAAGAGATTCGGATACTCCTTCATCAGGGGTTCGGTGAATTCGAGGCCGCTCTCTTCGTACTTGTGGCCGAAGGCGGTGAGTTTGCCCGACCCGTTGGCGTTGGTATGACACACCACGCACTTGTCGCGGTTCTGAGCCAGCGCGCGCGGGTGGGCGTTGAAAAGATCCATCAGGCGCGGCATGGAAGCCGCCGGCAAAGCGGCGGCAAGAAACGCCAGGGTCGCGGCCCCAAGGGCAAGACGAGCGGATGAGGAACTCAAGGTCGGCCTCCGGTGGGACGGGAGTTTCGGGGATGTCGCAGTTCGATCTGCTGGAAGAGGGCCTGCTGTTGGGCCGCGGTGAGGAGCGGCCGCATTTCGATCAGGTTCTGGGCCACTTCCTGGTCGAGTTCGGATTCGAGCCGGGCCACGTCCTGCAGGGTTCGGGCCACCGCCGCTTCATCGAGCACTCCGGGAGCGGAGAGGAGGCCAGCCAGTTCGTGTCGCTTCGCGTCGACCGCGGCCTGACGGGAGAGGAGGCTTGGATGATGGGCCATGCCAATCTCGTGGATCTTCTGTTTCTGCTCGGCCGACAGGTTCAAGACATCGAAAGGATCGTCGGAGGTGGCCTGAACCGGACTGCGGTAAGCGTTGACGCCGTAGGTCACGGCGAACGAAACCAGGACGGCGAGCAAGATGGTGGCGAGAGTGGATCGGAATCGAATCATCTAGGTTGGGAGCCTCAGGGCCGGGCCCGAGGAGGAGCGACTTTCTCGTAGAACGAAGTCAGGGAGTCGGAAGGAGCAGCCGCGAGTTTCAGTCCGGGACGCGAAGCGCCTTGATCCGCCGGAGTCAGAAGGACATTAGTGGCCAGACTGGCTACGAGGGCGGCGGCCACCGACAACGAAGCCACGAGTCTTGCGGTCTGACGCCTCGAACGCGCCTTGACCAGACTCCGAGACACCACCGCGTCGGCCAGGCGGAACCGGCCCAGGCGGAGCGTGCAGGAAACGCAGGAGGGGAGATGAGCCTCGACTTCACGGGCGTCCGCAGGCGCAAGCTCGCCGTCCTGAAAACGAGACAGTTTTTCGCCATCCACCAGACAAAGGGAATTCATGCGTCTTTGGGGGAAACACCATCCCCGGCGAAATCTTTCAGTCCTGAAGAAAATTCGCCAGGGTTTCCCGGCCCCGGAAGATGGCGTTCGCCACGTCGGACTCCGAACACTCGAGGGTTTGCGCGATTTCCCGGTACGAGCGCCCCTCCGCCGCCTTGAGCCACAAAGCTCTCCCCTGCCGCTCCGGGAGGTTGGCCAGAGCCCGCTGCACCTCTTTCAGTTCAAGCGCTATTTCGGGGTTCGAATGGGACGGGCGATCGTAGGCCACGTCGAGCGGAACTTCCGGACGTCTCCGCCTCGCTCGGAGGGCATTGAAGGAAAGCCGGCGAGCGATCGTATAGAGCCAGGAGGTGAACTGACCGCGGCCCTCGTAGGTGGGGGCATGGTCCACCAGGCGAATGAACGTCTCTTGGGCGATGTCCTCGGCCTGGCCCCGGTCGTTGGTCAGCCGAGTGCCGAGCTGAATGAGCCGGTTCCGATGACGAAGCACCAGCGACTCCAGCGCCGTTTCCGAGCCGGCGGCCACTTCGGCCATGAGTTCGTCGTCGAGTGGTCGAGCCTCGATCATCGGCACTTGTCTACTCCTGCCCCATACGGCGAGTCAAGCGGAGGCCGATGCCCGGGATCGTGCGATGAGCCAGTCGGTGATACGGGCGGCCACCTGGTCACCTTCGGGCTCGATGGGAAGGGCGTGAAAAGCGCCGGGGAGCTCAACGAACGTCTTGTCCTGCGACCCCAGCCGGGGAAAAACGCTCCGGGTCCCGTGGATGGGCACGACGCGATCGGCGGTTCCGTGGAGGATAAGAAGCGGCGTGGTGATGTGTTCAGCCCGAAGATGAATCCGTTCTATGGCTTCGAGCGCGGCCACGGAAAGCGCGGGTGTGGTCCGGGCCTTCCACAGTGGATCGGCCCGATAGGCGCGGCAAACCCCGGGATCGCGCGCCAGGGCGGAATCATCGAGACCGGGATCGACGCTGAGAGTCGGCCACCACCTCGCCAGGAGGGGGAGAATCCGGCGAAGCAAGGGCGAGGCTCCCGAAACATCGAGAGCGGGCGCCATGGCCACGCATGTGTGAAGGCGTTCGGGCAAAGTGAGCGCTAGGTCGAGAGCCTGGAGTCCACCGAGGGAAAGACCGGCCAGGGTGGGAAGCCGGCCGCACTGATCCTCGACGATGTTCACGAACCGGGCCAGGTCGTCCCGCAGATCGTCCCAGCTCGCAACGTAGTTCGCGAGCCCCGCCGAGCGGCCCGAACCGCGGCGGTCAAGAGCGAAGACCTCGAAGCCCCGCGCGGCCAGGAACCGCCCCAACTTCAGATAGGGCAGCGATCTCGAGTGATCGGCGAGGCCGTGAATGAGAATCACCGGTTCGAAACCGCGGCCTTGAGCGTGAAGGCGATACGTCGACAGGGTCAGGCCATCGCGGGAGATGAATGAACCATCCACAACCTCGACGGCAGTTTCGGTGTCGATCGGACCCTCGGCCACGCCTCAGTGCTTCTTGTCGCCACCGGGCGGGATGAACACCGGAAACGGCGACACCGTTCCGCCCGGACCCACCGAGGTCAGAATCTTCGACGTGCCCTCATGATCGACCTCGTCGATGCGAATCACCGAGTGCATGGGCACGAAGAACCTCTTGACCCCGGCGAACTCGTGCTTGAGGCTGTCTTCGGACGGGTCGATCAGCACGGAGGATTTCTGGCTCCAGAGCAGGTGAGACACTTCGACAAAGCCGAACAGGTCGGCCGAGCCCACGCTCCGGGCGTAAAGCTCATAGACGCGTCCCTGGCTCATGAAAGCGATTCGGTAAACTCGAGGGGTAGCCATGGACCCGGCTACGTTACCAACGCCGCGGGCGAAGTTTCGCGGCCGTCCCTTTTTTCAGACGCGGCCAAGCACGTGCCGCAGCGCGGGTTCGAGGGCGGGGTACGAGAACTCGAATCCGGAGTCGAGGACTTTCTCCGGGTTCACCCGGGCGCTGGCCAGCAGGAGCGGCTCGGTCATGGCGCCGAGCGCCAGTTCCAACACGAACCTCGGAACGGGGATGATCGCGGGCCGCTTCAGCACCCGGCCGAGAGTTCTCGTGAACTCCGCGTTCGTCACCGGCTCCGGCGAGGTCGCGTTGACCGCGCCGCGGACCGTGTCGTTCATCAGCACGTGGTGAATGAGGTAGAGCAGATCGTCCAGGGCGATGAAGCTCCACCACTGACGCCCGCTTCCCAGCGGTCCACCCAGCCCAAGGCTGAAGGGCACGAGCATGGGCGCAAGCGCGCCTCCGTTCGGAGTGAGAACCAGACCGGTTCGAAGGTGGACCACCCGGATGCCGGCCTGCGCCGCCGGCTCCGTCGCCCCCTCCCACTGCAGGCAGACCTCGGGAAGAAACCCTTCGCCCGGCGGATCCGACTCGCGGAGAATTCGGTCTCCACGATCTCCGTAGTAGCCGGTGGCGGAAGCCGAGATGAGAACGGCGGGCGGTTTCCGGAGCGCGCCCAGGGTTTCGGCGAGCCTCCGGGTGAAGGGGACCCGCGAATCTCTGATGAGGTTCTTCTTCGCCGGCGTCCACCGACCCTTGGCGATGGGGTCGCCCGCGAGATGAATGACCGCGTCGAAGCCCTCCATCTCCGAGGGATGGGCGGCGCCCTTTTCCGGATCGAACTCGATCTCCCGTTCGTTCGCGGCCGCACGCCGGGTGAGCCCGTGCACCGCGTGTCCCCCGCTCTCGAGGAACGACACCAGGGCCCGGCCGACCAGACCGGTGGAGCCGGTGACCAGGATGCGCAGGGCGCCCCGGGTCCATCGCGCATGCGCGGCGAGGTCTTTGGCCAGGACGCGGTGCCGGTAGGCGAAGGTGGCATCGAGCTTTCCACGCACCAGCGCTGATCCCAAGAGGTCACCGAGGACCCCGCCGGGGAGGACGTAGCGGATCCGATCCTCCATCACGCTCATTCCGTCGGCCTTCGGCTCGAATCGATGGGTGTGATCGAAAAAGTCAAAGGGTCCGGTTCGCTGAACGTCTCGGAACAGCTCTCCCTCTTGAACCTCGGCGAAATCGGAGAGCCACACCATCTGAACGCCCGGAAGCACGGGCACATGCAGTTCCACGGCCTCTCCCACCGCGGGCGGAGCAAATGGGGAGATGAGCCGCGGCTCGTCCCACGGTGGGGCCAGGCGCTCGAAGGCGCCACGCCTCATGTGCCAGGCAAAAGCGGAGGACGCGCTGACCGGAAGTTCGGAACGAAGGAGAAATTCGTGCGGTTTCAAGATCGACTCTGGAACTCTGCCGGGGAATGAAGCAACGTCGATGGCAATGTGAGAGTATCGCGGGCTGGCCGATCCAGGATATGGACGCCCGCACTAATTGAGGAGAACCCGTGGCCGCCCAGTACATGTTCACAATGAAGGACCTACGGAAAGTGACTCCGGCAGGCAAGGAGCTTCTCAAGGGAATCTGGCTCTCGTTCTACCCCGGGGCCAAGATCGGCGTCCTCGGATCGAATGGCGCCGGGAAGAGCACGCTCCTCCGCATCATGGCGGGCGAGGACAAGAACTTCGCGGGCGAGGCCTTCGCGGCCCAGGGGGTCAAGGTCGGCTTCCTGCCCCAGGAGCCGGTGCTCGATCCCACCAAGAACGTGCGCGAGAACGTGGAGATGGCGGTGGTGGCCAAGCGGAAGATCCTCACCCGCTACGACGAACTCGCCGCGAACTACGCGGACGAGACCGCGGATGAATTCTCGAGACTGCAGGACCTCATCGACTCCCAGGACCTGTGGAATCTCGACACCCACCTCGACATGGCCATGGACGCGCTCCGTCTGCCGCCGGGCGAGGCCGAGGTCGCCAAACTCTCGGGCGGGGAGAAGCGCCGGGTCGCGCTGTGCCGTCTGCTGCTCGACGCCCCCGACCTGCTTCTGCTCGACGAGCCCACGAACCACCTCGACGCCGAATCGGTCGCGTGGCTCGAACGTCATCTGAAGGAATACAAGGGCACGGTCGTGGCGGTCACCCATGACCGTTACTTCCTGGACAACGTCGCGGGCTGGATTCTCGAGCTCGATCGCGGTCAGGGCATCCCCTGGGAGGGCAACTACTCGAGCTGGCTGGAACAGAAGAAGAATCGCCTGGCCCTGGAAGAGAAGGAAACCAGCACGCGCCAGAAGACCCTCGATCGCGAACTCGAATGGATCCGCATGGCGCCCCGGGCCCGTCAGGCCAAGGGCAAGGCGCGTCTGGCTCATTACGATGAACTGCTGGCCGAGGAACAGGCGAGCGAGAAGCAGGACAACCGTCGCGAAATCACCATCCCCCCGGGCCCGAGGCTCGGCGATCTGGTCATCGAATCGAAGGGCTTGAGAAAAGCCTACGGCGACAACCTGCTGATGGACGATCTCAACTTCAATCTGCCCCGCGGCGGCATCGTCGGAATCATCGGACCCAACGGCGCCGGCAAAACCACGCTCTTCCGTATGATCCTCGACCAGGAAAAGCCCGACGCGGGAACTCTCAAGATCGGCGACAGCGTGTCGCTGTCGTATGTCGACCAGTCCCGCGAAGCGTTGAACGGCGAGTTCAACGTGTGGGAAGAAATCTCCGATGGGGGTAAGGACCTCGTCCTCGTGGGGAAGCGCGAAATGAACTCACGCGCGTACTGCGCGTCCTTCGGCTTCCGCGGCCCCGACCAGCAGAAGAAGGTGAAGGACCTCTCGGGCGGAGAGCGCAACCGGCTCCAGCTCGCCAAGCTGTTGAAGAGCGGCGGCAACGTTCTGCTCTTCGACGAACCCACCAACGACCTCGACGTCGACACGTTGCGGGCGCTCGAAGAGGCGCTGGTCAACTTCGCAGGCTGCGCGGTGGTGGTCTCCCACGACCGCTGGTTCCTCGACCGCATCGCCACTACATCATGGCCTTCGAAGGGGACAGCCAGGTGGTCTGGTTCGAAGGCAACTACCAGGACTACGAGGCCGACCTCAAACGCCGCATCGGCGCGGAAGCCGACCAGCCTCACCGGATCAAATACCGCAAACTGACGCGCTAGGGCCGCGGGGCAGCGCGAAGCCTGCCCTCGGGGCACGAGGCCGTCTCGAAGGCTTGGTAGTGGTGGCCCGCGCGGCCGGACGCTGCGGGGGGCTCGCGGCGCCGGGTAGCGCGCAGCCTGGCCTCGGGCCACGCCTCCCGCGTCGGCACTGTGTCTACGGAACTTCGGAATCGTGTGCCTCCTTGCTCGGCTCGGTTGGGCGCAAATGCCGCGGACGGACTCCTGCAACTCGCGCCCAAGCGCGAAGCCTCCCCTCGGGGGACGCCCCGGTGCCTGCGACCCACCGCAGCGTCGGCCGCGCTCCATCTCGCCCAGGCCTCGATTTCGGAAAATAGTTCAGCCGGTTTTCGAACGCCGTATTTGTTCCCCGAGACGGAGCGGGGCCGGGCGCTGAGGTGGGTCGCAGGCGACGAGGCGTTAATCGCGAGTCGCCGGAGTCCGTCGCTAAGGTTCGCGATTATCGAGCCGAGTAAGGAGGCGCACGATTCCGACGTCTCGTCAGCCCAGTGCCGACGCAGGAGGCGTCCGCGGCGCCGCGAGCCCACCTCAGCGTCCGGCCACGCGGGCCGCCACTACCAAGCCCGCGAGATTGCTTCGGCCGCTACTAAACGGATTGAGGCCTCGTAATGGCGGCGGTGGGTTTCTTCCAATCGTGTCGAGCGTAGCCCGTGAAGCAACTCGCGATGACGGGAAAGAGGCTGAAATCAGGCGCTCTCAAACGGGGTTCTCAACAGAGCCGCATCCGTTCCGACAGCAGCCCGAGCGCGCCAGCCTGCCCTCGGGGCAAGCAATCTCCCGAGCCCCGGCTATCGCTTGATTGCGTCGACGGCCGACTTCACGTCTATGCGGGGAACGGAAATGCCGTTGGTGTCGACGATCGGCCGGCCTGAAGCCTTGAGCGCCGCTTCCAGCTGATCTGCGGTCGCCGTGGGTTTTACTTGAAGAAGCAAGGCCAGAGCACCGGCCACGTGCGGAGCGGCCTGCGACGTTCCCGCAAAGCCCGCGACCCCGCCGCCCATGCCTGACGAGGTGATGGCGGCCCCTGGTGCGAGGAGATCCACCGCGATGCTGCTGTTCGAAAAACAGGCGATCTTGTCCGCCGCCGTGGAGCCATCCGTACAGCCGAAACTGATGGTGCCGACGTTGGCGTCATACACCGCACCCACGCCAATGGCCTGGGAAAGACAGGCGGGCGCTCCGGTCTCCGATTTGTTCGCGGCGTTTCCGGACGAGGAGACGGTCAGCGTGCCGCGCGCGCGCAGCGTATTCACGGCCTGGGCAAGAGCCGAAGTGAAAGACGATGCCGAATCACACTGGCCGGGGAAGCTGCCGAAGACCAGCGAGGTGTTCACGATCTTCACCGCCGGCTGGGTGCTGATGATCCAATCGAAGGCCTTCATCAACTGGGTGGAGGACGCGGCGGCTCCCGTCTTGTCGAGAACCCTGACCGCCACGATGTCGGCATCGGGGGCCATGCCGCGCGGGGCCACCCGTCCCCCGGAGGTGATGATCCCGGCCACGTGGGTCCCGTGCCCCTGCTCGTCTTCGGCCCCGCCCGGGCCCGACGCTTCGGTTCGACCGCCCGGGCAGCATCCGCTCACCCCATCCGCGTTGGTGCAGAAGCACTGCTGGGCCACGATGTCGTCGGCCAGATCGGGATGATCGCTGTCGATTCCGGTATCGAGCACCGCGACCACCACTCCTTGTCCGGTGATGCCGGTCGCTTGAACATCGCGGGCATGAACCAGATCGGTGCTTTCCGCGAGAGCCATGTGGCCGGGCACATCGAGGTCGATCTTCTGGACCCGGTAGTCGCGGACGAGTTTCCGGAGGCCTTCATAGGTGACGAAGCCGCCCACCGCCGAGAGGTTGACGAAGGTATCGGTGACCCGGAATTCCTGGGGAGTGATCTGATCGAGGACGGCCTCCCGTCTTTCCGCGATTGCGCTCGCCCGGGCGCCCAGATCGGTGAGGGAAAGATCGTCGCTGTCGAAGAGGACCACCACCCGAACGCTTGGGGACTCGGTCATCGCGGAGAACACCGAAGCACCCACCACCCTTGGGGCGGCAAGGGGAGCGTCGCCGGTGTTCGGGAGCCATGAGGCAGCGACAAGAACGAAAGCGAGCAGGAAGCGCTTCATCATGTCTGACTCCGCTAGAACGTGAACTGGGCTTGAATGCGGAGTTCCTTGTCGGTCTGTTTCACCAGATCGTCGCGGAGCGCGCGGAAGTCGGCCACCACTTTGAGGGCGTGCTTGAGGATGAAATAGTTGAGAACGCCCCCGGTTTCGCGCCGGTTGTTCGAGGGGGTCCGGTCGGAGGGGTCGTATCCGGCAAAGCGCGCGGCGATCTCAATCTTGTCTTTCTTCAGGAAGCAGCCGGCCTGCACGTTGTAGCCGTTCGAATGGAAGGAACCCGAGGACCTGGTGGCCGCTCCGGAACTGTTGGATGAGGTGCCGCTTAACGCTTCGGGCTTGCGGTTGCGGTTGAAGTATTCGGCGAAGAGCGAAAAACCCTTGTATTTGTAGACCAGGTCGCCGCCAAAGATGGTCGTATTCAAGTCGGTCAGGTTCGTGGCGCCGGAGAGGTCGTTGCTCTCGAACTGCACGGCCACCGCGAACAGCGGCTTGTCCCAGGCTTCGAAGGCGCTTTCGGAATAGGCCACCTTCCCCAGCGGCTCGAAACTCACGCGGGCGTTGTACTGAAGCTTGGTGTTGTCGTTCGTGGTTCGGCTGGCCGAGTTCCCGTTGAAGACTCCTGCGAAATATTCGACCTTGTTGTTCGACACTCGACCGTGAACCTGAATCCCCACGTCGCGACCGCGGGTGAACTCTGCGTTCAGGAGGGAACGGTCGGCGAACTGGAGCTTGCCCGAACTCGTCATCTCCTGCCGCCCAAGCGGCACCTTGAACTGACCGATGCTCACTTTGAAGGAGCCCTTCTTCGAGGCGTCCCAGGTGAGCCGCGCATCTTCGAGCGGAGTCAGCGTGGAGGCCCCCGCCTCGGGGCCTGCCCACGAGAGCTGAACTTCGAAGGTGAGTTCCTTCTTCCAGAACCATCCTTCGAGCGCGGTCTTGGCCCGACGGATGCGGAACGATGGCTTGGACTGGCCATCCGAAGTGGTCCCGGGCAGGCGCACGCTGCTCGCAGGAATCTCGTCGGTGAAGCGGAACTGAATCCGGTTCGAGAGCGAGAGTTCCGCGTTGTCGAGGGTAAGGGTGGTGGCCCCGTCTTCGTGAACAACCTTCACGCCGCTCGGAGCCGCAGGGTCGGCCTGCTCGGTGGCCGTCGAGGCATCGCTTTTAGCGACCACTTTCGCGGCGGACTCCTTCACCGAGGGTTTCTCGGCTCCCGTCGGGTCGGCGCTTGCGACCAGAAGCACGACTACTTGAGCGAGATGCAACATGATTCCTCCTCCAAAGTGGACAACATCAGGCCGGCTTGCGGGCCGCGCTCTGGCCGTCGATGGCGCGCGCAAGCGAGAAGTCCTTGTCGGAAACTCCGCCGACATCGTGCGTGCTCAGAGCCAGCTTGATCACGCTGTAGCGGATGTCGATGTCGGGGTGGTGGTTGGCGTCTTCGGCCATGCCCCCGACTTTCGCCACGAACTGGAGAGCCTTCTTGAAGGTCTCAAACTTGAATTCGCATCGAAGGGCGCCGCGAGAGAACGTCCAGCCCTGAAGTCGACCCAGGCCTTTCCGGATCTCGGACTCGGATAGCGCCTTCAGTTTTTCCTTTGCCATGTCTGGCCGCCTCTTCGTAATTGAAACAACGTCTGATTAGACCACGGGTCCGCGGGGCGGTCCGGGGCGCCTTCGGCTGCGACGCCGGGCCGGCCGGCGTGGAGCGTCGGGGGACCCCGGCCGTCGTTCGTTTGCCGGAGACGATTCCGGGCCGGCCACCGCATTTTCGAGAATGCCGGCCGCGGCCGCACCCGCCGCCACCACCCGCCAGTGTTCCACCACCGCCGGATCCAGTCCGTGAATCTCGGCCAGAAGGAGGGCTTCCTGGAAGTAGAGCTTGCGGGAGAGGTTTCGTTCGGTACTGGGCGGAAGGTCGATCCGATGAAGTTTCGAGCCGACGGCGGCGAGAAGTCCGAGTCGCTCGATGTCGCGGCGGGCGAAGGGGAGGCTGATAGGCGTCTCACCGTGGGCCACATTCGGGCTGTGCCCCAGATCCGCTTCCTCATCGAGTTCGACCATCTCGGCCACCACGTCGGTCTCATCCACCTGACCTTCGGGGGCCTCCTCGGGCGGGGGCTCTTCAATTTCTTCCTGGAAATCGCGCGGACCATCGACATCCACGTAGGGACGCCTCCGGGCGGTCGCGCGCAGACCGCTGGAGAGGGGAATGCCCAGGGGCGGTAGGAGGTGGGCGATGAGAATCGCGTTCGAAAGGGCGGCGTCGGATCCGGTGCGGTTTCGGTATTCGTCCAGGGTGCCAAGGGTGTCCAGCAGTCCGACCTCGCCGCGACTCAGCGCCTTGTGCGCTTCAGGGAAGATGTAGGCCAGAAGGCCAGTGGCGTGGAGCTGCTCGAATGTAACCCGCGCCGATCCCTGGCGGAGGATCTTGTAGATCTCATCCAGAATCCGCACGTGCGAGCTCTTCACGATCTCGCCCCGCCGGGCCCGAATTGCCTCCTGGGCCTCCCGATCGACCCGGAACCCGAGCCGGCAGGCGATGGCGACCGCGCGCATCATGCGCACCGGGTCTTCGCGGAAGCGCTCGTCGGGATCGCCGATCACCCGCACGCGTTTGGCTTCGAGATCTTCGATGCCGCCGGTGAAATCAATGATCGAGAAGTCCGCGATGTCGTAGAAGAGCGCATTGATTGTGAAATCGCGACGGAAGGCGTCTTCTTCGGGAGTACCGAACGTGTTGTCGCGCTTGACGATGGTGTCGCCTTCTTCAGGCTCCGCCTTCTTCCGGAAGGTGGCCACTTCGACGACCTTGTTGCCGAAGCGCACGTGGCACAGCCGGAAGCGCCTTCCGATGATGAAGCAGTTGCGGAAGAGCTTCTTCACCTGCTGGGGCGAGGCATCGGTGCCGATGTCGAAATCCTTGGGCTTGCGGCCGAGCAGCAGGTCGCGCACCCCGCCGCCCACGAGAAAGCCCTTGAAGCCGGAACTGCGGAGGCGATAGAGAACCCGCAGCGGATCAGGATCGATCTGCTTGCGGGAGAGCGTGTGCTGCGAGCGGGAGAGGATCCTCGGTTGCATTAAGGGTGGGGGGTCTGGGCTTATTTCTTGGAGACTCTTGCTTCCCCGCGTTTGGTGATTATATCCGTCGCGGCCACGGCCGAAGCGCAGCCTCAATAAGCGCTAGTGTCCTGCCTCGCAAGTACGCGTCACATGGGAGGGCCGATGCATCCCGGATCGCCGCGTTGCTCGTGGCCCAAGGCCAGGCTTTCGCTTCCCCAAGGGGAAGCTTCGCGCTCGTTGCCCATGCTGGATATGCGGCCTCCTCGGCGCCTTGCGCTCCGGGCGCCTCGACCCTCGCATGGGCCACGTACTTACGAGGCAGGACACTAGTGGTACGAGGGGGTTGCTTCGCCGTGGTCCAGACGGAGTGGCTCCTGCTGAGAAACCCGTTCAAGAATGGCCCATTTCAGCCTATTTTCGTCATCGCGAGGGGCCCGTCGTTCTGACGTGGACCGAAGCGATCTCCCGAGAGATTGCTTCAGTCGATGCCGAAACTTCGGCTCCTTCGCAATGACGGTGGGTTTCTTCCAAAAGTCACGGACGCAGTCCGTGGACCGACTCGCAATGACGGTGCTACTCGATGCGGGTGAAGAGGGCGCGGCCGGCGCGGCGGACGACCGAGAAACGCGAATGCGGAGGGAATAATCCCTCCTCGCGGAACGGAGGCATCGGTCGCGTCGCGTCCACGACCACCTCGGCTTTCTCAGGATCCGTCCCATCGTCCACCCGCTGGAGCGCGCCGATGAAGATGAGTTCGCGGAACTTCAGATCAGGAAGATCAAGGACTCCCCCGTCATGCGTCTTCACGTCCTCGAAGACACTCACTGCTTGTACCCGGCGTCACGGGCCGCGCGCTCCATGCAGTAGCCCACGAAACGCATCCAGCGCGCATCGGCCACCGAGAGATCGAGGCTGGTGAGAAAGCCCCGGAAGAGGCGGCTGTATCGCTCCTTTTCCTTGCGTATCGCACCCACCGCGCGCAGACCGATCTCCAGCTCTTCGGCAAGCTTCTGCCGGTCGTCGTAGGAAAGAATGTGGCCGGGGCGAGGCTGGGGCTCCAGCCGGAAGCATTCGTAAGCCGTGATCGCCACCGCGTGCGAAAGATTGAAGGAGGGCTGGGAGGGATGAGAGGGAATCGAAGCCCGCCGCCCGCAAAGCGCCATCTCCTCGAAGGTCAAGCCGCTTTGCTCGGGTCCGAAGACCAGGCAGATGGAATCGCCCGAGGGCGCGGTTCCGATCTGCCTCACTCCCTCGCGAACATCGAGCACCGCGACCTTGTCGTCGCGTCCTGACAACGCCAGCGCCATAGTCGAACCGCACAGGGCTTCATCGAGGGTCTTGAACACCTTCGCATTTTCGAGAATCTCCTGGGAGGCCCAGGCGGTGCGCCAGGTCTCGATGGTTCGCCAGTCCGAAGGGTCCACCAGACGAAGGTCGGACAGGCCGGTGTTCTTCATGACCCGGGCCACCGATCCGATGTTCGCGCCATTCTCGGGACGCACAAGCACAACCGCCGGTCGAATCATTCAGCCCAGACTCTAGTCTCACCTTCAGGCAGACTTAAGGTTCAAAGCCCAAGCTGCGGGCTTCAGGCAAAACCATGAGTTCGCGAATCCTGCTTATCGAAGACGACAAGAATCTGGGCGATCAGATTGTCACCCATCTCAAGCGCGATGGCTTCGAGGTGACGTGGCTGCGCGACGGAAACAGCGCGCTCGACGCCGACCCGAAACAGCACGACCTGGTGGTCCTCGACCTCATGCTTCCCGGCGCCCACGGTCTCGACATTTTGAAGGTCTATCGCGAACTGGCGGAAACACCGGTGCTGGTGCTCTCTGCCCGCAACGAGACGTCCACGAAAGTCCGGGCGCTCGCGCTGGGCGCCGACGACTACGTCACCAAGCCGTTCTGGCCCGAGGAACTGCTGGCCCGCATCCAGGCCCGCCTGCGTCGACCGCTGCTCCACGCGAGCGAAGTCATCGAGAGCGGGGCTCTGCGCATCGACCTCGGCGCGCGCATGGTCGAGAATGCGGGACAACCGGTGGACCTCACCCGCATCGAGTTCGATCTCCTCGCCGCCCTCGCCCAACGATTAGGTTCGGCCATCACTCGACAGTCTCTGGTGGACCGGGTTCTCGACCCGGATCGCGAAGGAACCAGCCGCACCCTCGATGTTCACTTCTCCCGGGTCCGCAAGAAGCTCGGATCCGAGGGAGCGCGCATCGCCACCGTGTGGGGAGTCGGATACCGCCTCCTCCCGGCGTCCTGAGATCTCGAAGAAAAAGAGCATGCCAAGAATCAAGCGTAGGCGGGACTTACTCCCGCCGGAGCGAACGGGGGTCTGGGGGGCTAAGCACGGCTGTCCGTCCGCTATTTGCGGCCCCCCAGGTAAGAAATGACTCTGCGGGCTCGACTGCTGCTGGCCCTCACCGGGTCAGGCCTCGCCATTCTTCTCGGCAGCTTCGTGGCGCGGGAAATCGCCATCCGCTACGCGAGCGAAGCCTCCATACAAAGCTCCATCGAAGCTCGGCTGGGCTCGTTGGAACGCGAAGCCTGCGAGACCCGTCGGGACTTTGAACGTTCAGAGTTCCGCCCGCACCGGCCCGATGAGCCCGGCGAGCCGACCTTTCCCCGTCGAGGGCGGGGCGAACCCGACTTTCGACGCCGGCCTGGTCCCGGCGGTCCTCCCGGCGAGGGCTTCCCTGGCCACTTCGGAGGAGGTCCGCGCATGACGCGGGTGTTCTTCTACGATCCGGACTTCAACCCCCGACACCCCGGGGAACCGGGATTCCCCGAGGCCGCCAAGGCCCGCCTTCGAAGCGGCGAGACCTTCGTAAATGGCCGCGATGAGGGAGGCTTCTTTGGCGCGGTCGCAACTTCGTGGACGGGCGGCCCGTGCACCTATGCGCTCGCCATCATGCCCACACCGCCTCCGCTCGCCGCCTTTGGGCCACTCATCATGGGGGCGCTTCTGCTCATCGGTGCGCCCGCGATAGCGCTCTGGTTCGCTTTGGCTCAGCCCGTGGCTCGAATTCGCGCCCTGGCCGCAGGGGTTCGCGAGGCAGCGGCCCAGCGGTACGAAACGTCGGTGCCCGTCAGCGGGCGCGACGAAATCGCCGAACTCGGTCACGCTTTCAACGATGCCGCCGCGGTGGTGCGGGCGCACGTGGCCGAAGTCGAGCGCCGGGAGAGGGCGCTGCGTGACTTCGTCGCCCACACCACCCACGACGTCGCCCTGCCCCTGTCTGTCCTGCTGGGTCACGTCTCCAGTCTGCGCGAGAAAGCGGTCGGGGGCGACTCCGACGAAACCGTCACCGCCATCGCCCAGGAGACGCAGTACATCGCCTCCCTCCTCGCCAATCTCGAAGCGGTCGCACGACTCGAGTCCGACGCGGCCCTTCATGAACGGCATCCCGTCGACCTGGTCGCCCTGGTCGAACGCGTGGCCGTCCGCCATCGCGGAGTCGCCTCGAGCACCAGTGTCGATTTCAATCACTCCGTGCCCGCCGTCCCGGTCTGGGTCACGGGCGATGTGACCCTCATCGAACAGGCGGTCAACAACCTCGTCCACAATGCCATTCAGTACAACCACGCGGGCGGGCACGTGGCACTGGTGCTCGAGGTCTTGGGCTCGGGATTCGCGCTACGGGTGAGCGATGACGGCCCCGGTGTCCTGGACCACGACATGGCTCGACTGGGCGAGAGTCGCTTCCGCAGCGAGGAAGCCCGCTCACGCCGGCCAAACGGCATGGGCCTCGGGCTGTCGATCGCCCGGGACGTGGCCCGACGCCACGACTTCACTCTGACTCTGGGCAATCGAACCGACGGCGGTTTCGAAGCGGTCCTCGCCGGGGAGTTCCGTCAAGGAGAATCAACGGAAAAGAGCGGCGCGGCTTAGGACTCTCGAAAGGTGCGGACCGTTCTAATAGATCAAGAGGCAGGCACAAAGCGCCTCGATCAAACGATTGAAGAAGATTGAGGATTGAGAAAATGAAAAAGCAAACACTGACCGTCGCCATGCTCGCCGCCGCGAGCTTTGGGTGGATCTCTCTCGCCGCCGCACAAGGGCCCGAAGGCGGACACATGCGTCACCCCGGTGGTCCCGGGGGACCCGGCTTCGGCCCTGGAGGTCCGGGCGGCCCGCGCATGGGAATGATGGCGGAGCATCTCGGCCTTTCCGATGATCAGAAGGCCCAGTGGAAGGCCATCCACGAAAAGGAACGCGCGACCGCCGAGCCGCTGATGAAGGCGGTGGGCGAAGCGAAAGCGGCCTTCGACCAGGCTCTCGAATCGGAGACGGCGGACGCGGCTACCGTCGGCCAGGCAGCCATCGCCATGCGAAACGCGCATCGCAAGATGGAAGCCCAGCACCACGCCACCTTCGAAGCGGTCAAGGCCATCCTCACCCCTGAGCAACTTGCCAAGCTGGAAGAGATGGAGACCCACATGCGCCGGCCGGGGCCGGACGGCCACGGCCGCGGCAGACCGCAGGGCGAGGGCATGCACAAACGGCGAGGCCCGGACGGCTCGAAGTAGCCCGGCCCACACTCGGACCCTGAACCCTCCGCAGGGTCCGAGCCGTACCCCCTTGCAGCAAGGCCCGCGGGCCAATGAGAATGAGGGGGTGAGCGACGCCCCTCAGGAATTCGACCTCGTCGTCATCGGGTCGGGACCGGCGGGCGAGAAGGGCGCCGCCCAGGCCGCGTACTTCGGACGCCGCGTCGCCCTCATCGAGAAACACCAGCTCCTTGGCGGCGCCCTGATCAACACTGGCACGATCCCCAGCAAGACGCTGCGTGAGACCGCGCTTTACTTCTCCGGCCTCGGCCAGCGTGGCCTCTACGGCATCGACTACACCCTGCGGGAAAACCTCACTGTGCCGGAGTTCATGCACCGCGAGGTTGAAGTCACGAAGAACCTGCGGGACCTGGTTTCTCACAACATGACCCAGCACAAGGTCGCGGTCTTTGAGGGCGCCGCCCGCTTCACCGACCCGCACAGCGTGGTGGTCGAGGGGGAGGGCCGGACCGACACCCTGCGCGCCCAGGTGATACTCATCGCCGTGGGCTCAAGACCGGTGTGGCCGAAGGACACGCCCCACGACCATCGGCTCTACGACTCGGACACCATCCTCCACATGGACAAGATCCCGAAGTCGCTCGCGGTCATCGGCGCAGGGGTCATCGGCTGCGAATACGCCACCATGTTCCAGGCCCTCGGGGTCGCGGTCACTCTGGTCTGCTCGTCGGAACAGCTGTTGCCGTTTCTCGATGCGGAGATGGCCGATCACCTTCGGCTGCAGATGGATTTCCTCGGCCTCGACCTGAAGCGGAAGACCACGCTGCTCGAAACCGTTCTTGACGCGAGCCCTGACTCTGTCCTGCTGCGTCTCTCCGAAGGCGACTTGTGGGTGGACCGCGTTCTCTTCGCCACCGGACGTCAGGGTGCCACCGCGGAACTCGGCCTCGACCGCGCCGGCCTGACCGCAACCGATCGCGGTCAGATCAAGGTCAACGAGCACTATCAGACCGCGGTGGAACACATCTACGCGGCCGGTGACGTGATCGGCATCCCCGCCCTGGCCTCCACCTCGATGGAACAGGCCCGGGTGGCCATGTGTCACGCCTTCGACCTCGGTTACAAGGACCGGGTATCTCCCATTCTACCGATGGCCATCTACACCATTCCCGAACTCTCCTCCGTCGGGGAAACCGAGGAGAGTTGTGCGGCCAAGGGAATCCCCTGCCTGACCGGCCGATCGTCGTATGCGCGCAACGCCCGGGGACAGATCGTGGGAGACACTCAGGGCCTGGTAAAGCTGGTCTTTGGCAATCCCGACAAGAAGCTCCTGGGTGTCCATATCGTCGGAGAGAACGCGTCCGAGCTCATCCACGTCGGACAGGCGGTCCTGTACTTCGGCGGAACCATCGACGACTTCATCACCATGGTCTTCAACATCCCGACCCTGGGTGACGCCTACAAATACGCCGCCTACGACGGCCTGCAGGCTCTCGCGAAGTCGCGGCGGGTCTGAACGCCGATGTCATCCCCGAGCCTCGGGCGGGGCGCCCTCGCCATGATCCTCTCCGCGTTTGCCTTCGCCATCATGGGCGTCTGCATTCAGATCTGCGCCCAGACCCTGTCCAATGGAATGGTGGTGTTCTTCCGCAACCTGAGCGGTCTCGTCTTCCTCTCCCCCATCGTGATGCGGGGCGGATGGGGGGTTCTGAGAACCAGCCATTTCAAGCAACACGTGGTGCGCGGGGTCGCCGGACTCTCGTCGATGTACTGCTTCTTCTATGCGGTGGCTCACCTCCGTCTCGCGGATGCGACCCTTCTGAACTACACCCTGCCCCTGTTCATTCCCGTGGTGGAGGCGTTGTGGCTGGGCGAACCGTTTCCGGTGCGACTGGCCGCCCCCCTGAGCCTCGGTTTTCTGGGCGTGGTCGTCGTCCTTCGTCCGGGAAGCGGCCTGGTCACCGGTGTGGCCATCATCGGCCTGCTCGCCGGGCTGCTCTCCGCGGTGGCCCAGACCGGCGTGCGACAACTGACCCGGACCGAGCCCACCGTGCGCATCGTGATCTACTTCGCCATCATGGGCTCCAGCATTTCGGCGCTCGGGCTGCCCTTCGTCTGGGTGACCCCGGCCCCCGCGATCTGGTTGACCATCGTGCTCATGGGCCTCTCCGCCACCACCGGACAGCTCCTGATGACCAAGGCCTATTCCTACGCTCCGGCCTCCCAGATCGGCGGCTTCGTCTACACCGGAGTCATCTTCGCGGCGTTCATGGACTGGCTGCGCCTGGGTCTCACCCCCTCACCCTATTTCTTCGCGGGGACCATCCTGGTCGTGGCCGCGGGGGCCCTGATGTTCCGCCTGGTGAGCCGCGGCCCGGTGGTGATCGACAGCGAGTAGTCACCCTGAACGACCTCAAGTGAAAGCCACTGCCGCCCGACACTTCAACGATGCCGTACGGCGCGACCCGGCGGCGGCGCGCGAGCAATGGCTTCGCCTGCTCGAGGACTTTGGCGCGTGCGGTATCACGTTCGGCGGCGCACCCATGCCCACCTTCCTGCGCCCGGAGTTCGTGGACCAGGGCACCTGGACGACTCTCACCTCCGGCGCTACCCGGTTGATCCATCTCTCGGAGCGGGTGGCGAAGAGCGCGTTCGACGGGAAACTCGAAGATCTTCTCGACTTTCTGGGCGCTCCCGAGGACCACCGCAGACTTCTGCGACTCGACCCGCCGGGGCCCGATGTCTCTCTGTCCCGGGTCGATGGCTTCATCGCTTCGGGCGAGGTTCGCTTCATCGAGATCAACTCCGACGCTCCGGCGGGCTTCGGTTACGCCGATCGCATGACCGAGGTCTTCGCCCGGATGCCTCTGGTGGCCCAGATGAGCGACACCTATCCTCTTTCCGTCATCGAGTCCATCGATGCGCTGGTGGCCGAGCTGCGCGCGCACGCCCGAGAGCCCAACCCGCGGGTGGCCATCGTCGATCTGGCCTCGGTCCGCACCCGGCCCGATCAGGAGATCCTGCGCGAAGAGTTCATGAAACGGGGTCTCACTACCGTCCTCGCCGACCCGCGCGACCTGCAGATCGCGGCCGGGCGCCTGGTCGCGGAAGGCCAGCCCATCGACGTGGTCTATCGGCGAACCGTGCTCTCTGAAGTGCTCGCCCTCGAGAAGGAGACGCCGGCATTCTTCGAGGCCTACGCGAAGAGTCTTGCGGTGTTCGTCAATTCCTTCCGCTGCTACCTCTCCGAGGACAAGGCCTTCTTCGCCATCCTGACCGACGAGCGCTTCGCCGAGCTTCTCTCGCCTTCCGAGCGTGACTTCGTGGCTGCCCACCTGCCTTGGACGCGCAAGGTGGAAGGCCGGAAGACCCAGTGGCGGGGCCAGACCATCGATCTGGTGCCCTGGATCGAGAGACATCGTGAACAGCTGGTGCTGAAGCCGACTCATGGCTACGGTGGGGAGAGCGTCACGGTGGGTACGTCGGTTGACGAACGCCGCTGGTCGGACGCGGTTCAGACCGCGGTCACCAGAGGCGGCTGGATCGTTCAGGAGCGGGTGGAGATCCCGGAAGAGGAGTTCCCGGTATTCGACCCCGATGGCACGCTGCGGTTCGAATCTCTAAAGGTGAACACCAACCCCTTCTACGTGGGTGGCGCTCCGGTGGGGGCGGTGACCCGCATCTCGCGCGACGCCGTCATCAACGTATCCGCAGGGGGAGGCAGCGTGCCGACGTTTGTGGTCTAGATCGAGCGGAGGCGACTTCACGTCGCCGCAGCGAGGGGGGCGTGGGGGGCTGAGCAGGCGAGCGAAGCGGATTGCGGCCCCCCACCTAAGTTAGCCGGTCGTAGGCGAACTTGCCCATCGCGGTGGAGACCGCGCTCACGAAGGTTCCCCACGCCATGTCGATGAGCGCGAGGCCGAGGGGCCAGTTCTTCAGCACGGCCATGTTGGTGAGGTCGTACGAAGCGTATACGAAAAGACCGGCGAGGGCGCCACCCCGCGCAGCCGCGATCAGTCCCGGCTTCGAGGCGTTCGGCCGAAGCCCGAAGTACAGGAGGCCGGAGACGTAGAAGAGGTAGAAGACCAGGGCGGCCTTGAGGTCGGCGTTCTCCGCCATCAGGTGGCCGATACCCTCCAGGTACAGCGGTCGCGCCACCAGGCCGAGCCAGAGGAGATCGAGGACGATCAAGGCGACAAGGGCGGCGGCGTAGGCGGCGGCGTATTTCATCATCCCTTGAACCTACCGCAAGACGACGGACGGGCGAGCGCCGACCAAACGTAAGCTGGGCAAATGCCGGACGCCATCGTCACCCCAGGACGCGGATCGCCGCCGATGCCTGAACGCGAGCCGACCTCTCAGCAGTTCTGGCTGATCCTGGGCCTGGCTCTTCTCGTTCGCGCGCTCTGCTGGCTCCCGGGGGCAAGGCAACCCGAGCGCTTCTTCACCGACGACGCGCACGGATACGTGGCGCTGGCTCGGGACCTGCACGCGGCCTACCTCGACCCACAATCAAGGAGCTTCGCGGTGGGCCTGGTTCGCACTCCGGGCTATCCCGTCTTCCTCGGAGCGCTCCTCGGCGCCTTTCGCGGATCGCTGCCTGCCATCGTGGCGGCGCAGATCGGGCTGAGTCTCTTCACGGTGTGGCTCACCTGCGCGCTGGCGACGCGGCTCATAGGACGCCGCGCGGCGCTCGCGGGCGGCTTGCTCCTGGCCCTCGATCCTGTCTCCGCGCTTTTCTCGTGTCTCCTTCAGCCGGAGACTCTCTTCACCGCCCTTCTCCTTGCCGCCACCCTCTGCTGGTTTTCCGCTCTGGAACGGGGATCCTGGAGGCCGGCCGCGTTCGCAGGATTCATGCTCGGCATCGCTGCGCTGACTCGGCCCATCGGCCTGTTCCTTCCGCTTTGGCTGGCCCCCGCGGTGTGGTTGGGCCGGGGCGTGCGGCACAAGACAAGTCTCCTGCTCTGCTTCCTGCTGGCGTCGAGTGTGCCCATCTTCGGATGGATGGCGAAGAATCAGATGCAAACCGGATTCCCGGTTTTTTCGATCGGGGGAGACTCCAGCCTGTTTGACTATCGCGCCGCGGGAGCGCTGGCGGAAGACGAGGGGATCTCCTGGGAAGAGGCGCGGACTCGTCTGTGGCAGAGGCTGTGGGCCATGACGCCACCCGCAGCCAGCGCGGCCGAACTCGGATCCAGGCAGCGCGGGCTGGCCCTGCGCATCCTCGCGGAACACCCCATCGGGGCGGTGAAGATGGCGTCTCGCGGCGTGGCGCGGATGATGGCGGGGACCGGACTGACCGCATTGTCAAACCTCGTGGGAGACCAGGACCCCGAAACCGTCTCGAAGCCATGGAAGCGGGTAGCGCAGGCGCTGCTGCTCGTAGCTCTTGGTATCGCCTATCTGGCGGCTTTCTGGGGCGTGGTCCTGCTCGCCGCGCGGCGGGATCTCCTCGCCATCGCGTTGACTCTCAGCGTCATCGTGTATCTCGCGCTCCTGTCGGCCGGGCCCGAGGCCAACACCCGCTTTCGGTTTCCGGCGTCGCCGTTTCTCGCCATTCTCGCCGGCCACGGATTGTCGCAAGTGATCGCACGTTCACGGGCGAAGTCGTTGCGGTAAGCCTGGCTCCAATCGAGCGGACGTTCTTCACCGAAGGCGATACTGTGGTCAACTCACGACCATCTTGCCCGGCATTCCTCTCGGCACCGAATGGATCGTGGACGCGCACGGCTGCGATCCTTCTTCCCTTCGTTCGTCCGCGACCCTCGTTCGATTATTCGCTCTTATCGTCGAGGAAATGCGGCTGCACCCCACGAGCGACGCGGTCTGGCACGAGTTTCCCGGCCAGGGCGGAATCACCGGTTTTCTCCTCCTGAGTGAATCCCACCTCAGCTGCCACACCTTCCCGGAACGCGGCTTCGCCGCCTTCAATCTCTATTCCTGCCGGCCGGCCCAGGAGTGGCCGTGGGCGGAGCGGCTGAGAGAAGCGATCGGCGCTCGCCAGGTCAGCGTGCGTTCCGTCTCGCGCGGGGATCTCCCGATTCAAGATTTCTGATCGAAGGCCAACGGTGCGCCAGCGAACGGACGGGACGGGACCGGTGTTGCTAAATTACTACCTGTAGTTTAGAGTTTCGCCGGGTCGGTTCTGGCTCAAGATTTGGAGTAACTATGACAAGGCATTTGAGCAATGGCATTCTGCTTTCAGCGGCCGCGCTTCTTTTCGGGGCCTCTTTGGCTTCCGCGCAGGTTGCGCCACCTTTGGGCGTAGTACAGCAGTTCTCGGTCCTCGGTGGCTCGGGCGTGACCGGCTCGGCCGGCGCCGGCACGACGGTTACCGGAGACGTCGGTTCCTTTCCCACCTGCAACGTCACAAACTTCCCACCTTCGACCGTGGCGGGCGGCGGATTCGTACTGCACGGGCCGGTGGTTTGTGACGGCACGGTGGCGACCGCTCGTGGCGATGCCACCGCGGCCTTCCTCGCCCTGAACCAGGGGGCCGGCACGGTGATCCCCGACCAGATGGCGGCCACCGTGCGCACCACGGGCGTCTACACCTTCGCGCTGGGAACCGCCGACATAGCGGCCGGAGGAACGCTGACTCTCAGCGGGCCAGGCATCTTCGTCTTCCGCACCGCGAGCACGCTGACCGGGAACATCGGTTCGACCATCAGTTTCATCGGTGGAGCCAATCCCTGCAACGTGTTCTGGCAGGTGGGCAGTTCCGCGACCCTCAACGGCGCCAGTTTTGGTGGACAGGTCTTCGCAAGCGCAAGCGTCAGCGTGGGAGGCGGTAACGTGACTGGTCGGGCCATCGCCGGATCGGGAGCGGTGACCATGGCCTCCGGCCCCAATACCATCGGAGGGTGCGCCGCTGCCGGGCCGCCTCCGCCTCCGACTCCGACTCCGGTCCCGGCGTTGCCGACAGCAGCGGGCTTCGGTCTTCTCGCCGTCCTCCTCGGCACGGGAGCCATCGTCCTCAGCCGGCGCTAGTACGGGCGCAAGGCTCCCAGTCGTGCCGGCCGTAGTCCATCGAGCGGCGGTGTTCCCGCTCAAGGCCCTCGGCTGGAGTCTCGGTCTGTTCGCGCTGCTGCGCAGCCCGTGGGTAGAAGGAAACTTCGTCCTTCCCCTCACCCGGTGGCAGCAGAGCGCGGCAGAGTTCTATGCCGGCCGGCCGAGAGCACCCATCTCGGTGACCACCGACTGCAGCGGCACCGATGTGCTCGCGCTGTGTCTCGCCGCCATCCTGGCCTGGCCCGCTTCGTGGCGGACGCGCCTCGCCGGAGCCTTTGGCGGCGTCGCGGTGATCCTGGCGTTGAACACGGTTCGCATCGGGACTCTGGGCCGCGCCGCGGCATCGCCGGCGCTCTTCGAAGCACTTCATCTTCAGGTCTGGCCGACGATTCTCGTCCTCGCCACCGGGGGCTACGTCTTCCTCTGGATGCGAGCGGCGATCGCCACGGATGCGCCGGCGACCGACGGTGACCCGCGGGAAACCACGCTTTCGTCCCCGTTCGCGCGGCGGTTTGTCGCCCTCTCCGCGCTGTGCCTCATCGCCTTCGCCTTGTGCGGCCCATGGATCGCGCGGAGCGAGACCCTCCTGGCCGCGAGCGCATGGATCGCGGGTGAAGCCGCCCTGCTCCTCGGCGCGGCGGGAATCGCAGCGAGCGCCGTGGGTCCCGTCCTCAGCACCAGCCGAGGGGCGTTCATGGTCACACCCGAGTGCCTGGCCACGGCCCTCGTCCCCCTCTATCTCGCCGGCGTCTTCGCCGCGCCGCTCACCTGGCCCCGACGCTTCCTGGCCCTTCTCGCCGTACCTCCGTTTTTCGCCTCACTCGCCATCGTGCGCGTGCTGCTTCTCGCTCTTCCGCCCTTCATCGCCTCCTCGCCCCTTTTCCTCGTCCACGGGTTCCATCAAATGGTCCTGGCCCTGGTGGTGGTGGGGTGGCTCGCCTGGCGGCGCGAGCCCGTCGGGTATCACCGGTGGTTCCGCGCGGCCATGCGCGCCACCCTCGCCGTCGCCGCTGCCTTGGTGTTCGCGGTCTTCGCGGGAGGCGCATTGACCACTGGCCTCCTCGGCATCACCGGAGCGATGACGCCCCTGGCCCCGCATGCGCTCTCGGATCTGACCGGGCCCGGCGACGCCCAGGGGGCGCTCGCCACCCTCTTCGCCTTCCAGGCGAGCTTTCTTCTGGCTCTGGGAGTTTCGATGGTCGCGGGATGGCCGCGTCTCCTCCGAGCCCTCGCCACGCTGTTCGTCGCGCAGCTCCTCTTCCTGCTGATCCTCGTGCAGCTCGCGGATCGCACGGGAGCGATGCCCCACGCTCTCCTGTTGCGCGCCTGGGCGGTGGGCCTTCCCGCCGCTCTGGCGCGCGTGATGCTGCGGCCGCGACCGCGGGTCGAGAGTCCTCTATTGACCCTGGTCCCCGATGGTCCCGCTTAGTCTCAGCGCCGCCTATCGTCGTTTCTGGCATCACGTGGGCGAGACGTTCCCCGACCTTGGAGGAGCGTCCTCGACCGCGTACTACTTCGCGAACGAGAAGCGCCTTCTCTCCGAACACGTCCCCGATCTGAATCGGTGCTCGATGCTGAAGACCGATCTCTGGGACGAGGTCAAGAACACCCGGATCCTGCAGTGGGTGCGGTCACAAGGCGCCACCGTGTTCGGCGTGGACATTTCCCCGCCCACCGTCCGTCAGGCGAGCGCCGCGTTCAAGGACAAGAGCCTGAACGCCGCGGTGTCCGACGTGCGGATCCTGCCTTTCGCGGACAAGAGCTTCGACGCCATCTACTCCATGGGAACCATCGAGCACTTTCTCGACCCGGAACAGGCGCTGCGCGAAATGTTCCGCGTGCTCAGGCCGGGGGGACGCGCGGTGGTGGGCGTTCCGAACCGCTGGGATCCGTTCCTCCGGCCTGCGCTCGCCGCGTTCCTTCAAGCGACGGGGCTCTATGACTACGGATACGAGAAGTCCTTCTCGCGCCCGACGTTCCGGAAGATGCTCGAAGCGGCCGGCTTCGAAGTCGTGGCCGAGACCTCCATCCTGTTCATTCCGGGCTGGCTGCGGATGGCGGACCTCGCTCTGCACAGCTACTTCCGTCCGCTGGCGTGGCTGACCGCCCTGGCCCTCAAACCCTTTGTCTGGCTCGATGAGCACTTGCCCGCGGTCCGACGGCACGGTTATCTTCTGGCTTCGGTCGGAGTCCGGCCGGCACGCTAGGCGTGCCTATGTGTTCGTTGCCGCACATAGAACTGGACATCGGGCTTATCCTTCCGCGGTAAGCGCTCCGTAGGATGGCCGACATTCCCGAGACTCCCAAGCCCGAGCAGAACCACCTGCTGTCTGCTCTGCCGCCCGAGGTTCGGGATCGTGTGTTCCCCCATCTCGAACTGGTGTCGCTGCCCCTCGGCAAGGTGCTGTACGAATCCGGCGACGCGCTCCGTCACGTGTACTTCCCGACCGACTCCATCGTCTCGCTGCTCTACGTCATGGAGGACGGCGCGTCCGCGGAGATCTCGGTGGTGGGAAACGAAGGCCTGATCGGCGTGGCCCTGTTCATGGGCGGAGAGAGCACGCCGAGCCGGGCCATCGTGCAGAGCGCGGGCTCCGCCTACCGCCTTCCGGGACAGAAACTCAAGGACGAATTCAACCGGCACGGCGCGTTACTGCTTCTGATGCTGAGGTACACGCAGTCCCTGATCACCCAGATGGCGCAGACCGCGGTGTGCAACCGGCACCATCACATCGACCAGCAACTGTGCCGCTGGCTGCTCCTCTCATTGGACCGGTTGCCCACCAACCGGTTGACCATGACCCAGGAACTGATCGCCAACATGCTGGGGGTTCGTCGCGAGGGCGTCACCGAGGCCGCCGGCAAACTGCAGGCGCTGGGTGCGATCCAATACAGCCGCGGCACCATCACGGTGCTGGACCGCGGCAGGGTCGAGAAGCTCTGCTGCGAGTGCTACGCGGTGGTCAAGGCGGAGACGGAACGCCTGCTCCCCTATCTTCCCTCGGCTTCCGAGGCGAAGCCTGCCCGGGCCGCCAAACGGAACTAGCCGGCCATGCCTGACCTCGCGCTTCAGCGCGTGCCGGAAGTCTTCTTCGCCTCTGCCTTCCAGGCTTCGCTCGCGTAGATCGCGACTTCGACCCGGCGGTTCTGACGCTTTCCCTCTTCGGAGGCATTGGACGCGATCGGTTCCGCCTCTCCACGACCACGACTGTGGAGGCGGGCGAACGCGACGCCGTGCGACGAGAGGTAGGAGGACGCCGCCTGGCCGCGGCGTTCCGAGAGTTGCTGATTGTAGGCATCGGCTCCGTCGGAATCAGTGTGGCCCACGATCATCACTTCCGTCTGTGGCTCCGACTGGAGGCTGGTGACCAGCTTTCCGAGATTGGACTGGGCCGGGGCGGTCAGATCGGAGGAGTTGAACGGAAACAGGATTCCCGAATCGAAGGTGACGGCGATGCCCTCGCCCACCCGAGAAACCTGAGCGCCTTCGAGTTCCTGGGCGAGCTTCTCGGCCTGCGCGTCCATGCGACGTCCGATCAGCGAGCCTGCCGCACCACCCACCACCGCACCGATGATGGCGCCGGTAGCCGTCGAACCCGTCTTATGGCCGATGATCGCTCCAATCGCGCCGCCGCCGCCGGCGCCGATCACCGTGCCCTTCTTCTGATTGCCGCCCCAGCTCGAGCATCCCGATGAGGCCATGAGCATCGTGGCCACCGTGATGGCGACCACGGGATGATTGATTCGTTTCATTGTTTCTCCCTGCCGACGACCCATGAGCGCCTATGATGAACCAGAGTGGCTCGCCGCCCTTGCGCCGGCAACCTTTGCTTGGAGCAAGCGTTGTGCCACGAGAGGTCTCGCGCGATTTCTACAAAGGGATCGGGCTCGTGGGTGTGGGCGTGACCTTGGGTGGAGCGAGGGGAACGGGTGCTGGGACCACGAGTACTGGAGCGGCGGGCGATGCGCCGGGAGCTCTCACCGGAGCGCCCGGGCGATGGAGTACGCCGCTGTCGAGGGTGACTCCGGTCCGGCTGATGGTCTGGAAGTAGAGCTCGTCCCCGGAAATCTCGACCAGCATGAAGTGGTAGTCGCGGTCGTAACCCTTGGCGGTCAATCCCGTGACCGCGATATCGCCTTTGCGCAACGAGCCGCCCGCACCCGACACCCAGTAGACGATGCCGCCCTTCTGGGGCTTTATCCTTTCGTAGAAATGGTCGTGCCCGGAGAACGCGGCGCTCACCAGGTACTTGAGGAACAAGGGCTCGAGGATCGCCCGCGTTTCCAGCGAGGAGCCGTGAGTCCGCCCGGACGAGTAGAGGGGATGATGGAAGAAGGCGATCTTCCAGTCGGAGGACGAGGATGCAAGCTCCTTCTCGAACCAGTCGGTCTGGACCTTGTCGATGTAGGTCGTATCGAGGGCGAAGAAACGCACGCCCCCGCCCGTGGGCGGGCGGAACGTGTAGTAGCGCTGGTCTCCCATGTTGAACAGTTTGTAGAAACGCTGGCTCGGATTGTCGTGATTGCCGAGGGCCGCATGGAAGGTGACCCCCGCGTCGAGGAGCGCCTTGTAGGGCGACTCGAACTTGGCCACCATGTCCGCGGGTGCGTCCGTCCCGTAGATGTTGTCGCCCACCATGATCACGAAGTCGAAGGGGAACTGCTTGTGGAACGCGGCCATCTGCTTGCCCACCTCGATCTGCCCGCTGTTCGCGCGACCGCTGTCGCCGATGACGGCGAAGCGGACCGAACCTCCCTTGATGGGGAGGGCGAGGGTGGTCGGGGTCTCGGCCCGGGCGCCGCTGGTGGCTCGTTCCGGCGGAGGCGCCACCTCGACCCGCGGCGGCGCGCTCCGGACCGAACACTGGGCGAGCGCGACGACGATCAGAAGGCGGCCGAACCGCCCGACGCTCCGGGCGTTCATTTGGCCACCAACGCGGGAGTGGCCGCAGGCAGGAAGTCCACGATGATCTGGGCCACGGAATCGACCAGGATGAGGTCTCGTTCGACAAACCGGTAGTGGAGGCACGCGGGCAGGGGCGGCAAGGCCAGCAGGAGACTTGCCGGCACGGTGGAACGCGGCGCTCCGGCCGGGTAGGTGCCGTTCACTCGCACCAGCACGGGGACTGAATCCTCGTCCCGAGTCGGATTCCCTTCCACCACCGCCTTCTGCGCAGCGGCCGTATCCGGTCCCTTGAGCTGCTCGGCGATGAGCCTGCGGAAGAGCGGCTGCACGTCCTTGTCGAAGATGTCGCCCGGTCGGGCCTCGTCGCGTTTGGAAACGATCGCGCGCGCCAGGGCCTCCTGGACCTTGGCCGGTTCCAGGGTTCCGAGCCTGGCAAGTTGTGCTACATGCAACCGCTCGTACTCCGCCACCTCTGTGTGGAAGCGCTTCAAGGCCTCGCCGGCCTCCTTTTCGGCGCGCTCTCCGGCGCGACGTGCCTTCTCGACCTTTGCCGCCACCTTGGCCTCCGGCTTCGCCGGTGGCGGTTGAGGCGTCTGGGCCAAGGTCGGGGCCGGCAGGAACAGGCCGATGAGGCCGAGGCTCCCGACCAGCGTGAACGCGGTGGCCGGGCTCGTGTGTGCTGAGAGGTGTTTCATGGATTGTTCCACTGCAAGAAACGTGCGAGTCAACCTGCCCGCCGCGGGCGCGGGGGGCGCCTCTCTCTTCGCAGTTTCTACAAAGAGGACTCCCCACGGGGGATCGCGCCACGCCGTCACCATGGCACGGGGGTTGCTGAGGTGATGGGAGACGCTCGCGGCCCCGTCCCGGGTCACCGGAGCCTCAAACCGTCTCAAACTAAGGACCACGACGATGATGAAACCAATCCGCATGCCGTCTCTGCTGCTCGCGAGCGCCCTGGCACTCGCCACACCGCTTTGGGCTTCGGCCCAGACCAAACGGGCGACGCCCGGCTTCAACCTCTTCACCGTGGAGCAGGACATCGAAATCGGCCGTCAGTCCGCGGCCGAAGCCGAGAAACAACTCAGGTTGCTGAATCAGCCGAACCTGAATCGTTATCTCACCTCCATCATTTCCCGGCTGGCCGCGCAGGCTCCCGACCCGCGCTTTCCCTACACGATCAAGGCCGTCAACGACTCCTCAATCAACGCCTTCGCCCTTCCCGGCGGACCGATGTACGTGAATCGCGGCCTCTTCGACGCGGCGCGCAACGAAGCCGAGTTGGCGGGCGTGCTCGCGCATGAAATGTCTCATGTGGTGCTTCGCCACGGAACCCACCAGGCTTCCAAAGCCTATCTCAGCCAGTCGGGCCTTGGGATCCTGGGGGGACTGCTGGGAAAGAAGGGCGGCAACGCGTCGCAGGTCCTGAACACGGTGGGCGGCGTCGGACTGAACGTGGCCTTCCTCAAGTTCGGGCGCGACGACGAATACCAGGCCGACCGGCTCGGAGCGGAGATCATGGCCGGGGCGGGGTACGACCCGGTGGCCATGGCGAACTTCTTCCAGCTCCTCAGAGCCGAGCAGGGTCGCAATCCGGGCAAGCTCGAAACGTTCATGAGCAGCCATCCCGCGTCCGCCGATCGTGAGGCGCGCATCCGAACGCAGGCCGCCGGATTGCGGGTCACTCAGTCCCGCGAAGTCGGGGGGTTTGCCGGTCTCAAGACGAATCTGAGGAGGCTTCCGGCCGCTCCCACCGCACCCGGACAGTCGGTGGTCGCTGACAACACCTCAAGCTCGAACGCCCAGGACAACGGTCGCTACGACGTGAATGTGCCCGCGCCCTCCACGCGGTTCCTTGAGTTCGATCAAAGGAACGGCCTCTTCACCATCGCGTACCCCGACAACTGGCGGACGTTTGGCTCTGACTCCGGTTACTCCGTTTCCATCGCTCCGGACGGGGGCGTCGTCGAGACGGCGAATGGCCAGCAGGCGATGCTGTACGGCGTGATCGTCAACCACTACGCGCCTTTCGAAGGCGACACTGATCGGCGCGCCGGAAGCGCCGCGAGGAGCTACGCCCCCTTCGAAGACACCGATCGATGGAACGGAAGCCTCGAGGATGCGACCGATGATCTCGTGCGCCAGCTCATCCGATCGAACTCGTACCTGCGTGCGCAGGACGGTCAGGCCCGGCGGGAGCTGATCGACGGAGCTGCGTCTTACTCGGTGATCCTCACCGGCCTATCGCCCGTGACCGGCCAGAACGAACGCGTCACCGTGGTCACCCGCGGCCTCTCCGACAGCCACGTGATCTACGCCCTGTCCATCGTGCCGGGCGGCGTGAACGACGCCATGACCCAGACCTTCACCCGGATGCTGCGGTCCATGACCGTCAACGATGAAGCGGGCCATCGCGGAACCGAGTTCGGATTCGTCAAACCCCGCAACTAGCGGGGTGCTGAGCAATCTCAGCACCCTCGTGGCCCTTCAAGGGCCACGAGGCAGTTTCAGCGATGCCGGACGTCGGAGAGGAGCCTCGAGACTTCTTCCTTGACCACCGCGTAACACTCACAGGCGCGCGTCTCGAGCCCTTCCCGTTTCAACACGGCGAGGTGACCGCGGCGGTACCGGATGAAGCCCGCCTCCTGCAGCCTCCCGGCGGCCTCCGTGATGCCTTCCCGTCGAACCCCCAGCATGTTGGCCACCAGTTCCTGGGTGATGACCACCTCGCTCGTGGGAGCGCGGTCCAGGGTCAGAAGGAGCCACCGGCAGAGTTGCTGCTCGATCGCGTGGTGCCGGTTGCACGCCGCGGTCTGACTCATCTGGGTCATCAGGGCCTGGGTGTAACGCAGCAGGAGCTTCTGCACGAAGCCGCCCCGGTCGAACTCCTCCTTGAGGAGGCGCGCGTCCAGCCGGTACCCCATTCCCGCGGTCTGGACCACGGCCGAACTCGAGGTGGTGTTGCCGCCCATGAACAGGGCGATCCCGACCACACCTTCGTTGCCGACGCCCGCGGTTTCGGCCGACGCGCCCGACTCGGTGACGTAGTGCAGCGAGACGATGGCGGTGGTGGGAAAGTAGGCGAACCGCATCTGCTCGTCGGGCCCATACAGGAAGTCGCCGAGGCGCAGGACCACCGACTCCAGGTGAGGGGCCAGGCGGGCGAAGTCTTGCGGGGGCAGGGCCGCGAGGAGATGGTTCTTCTCGGGGCTCTGGACCAGAGCTTGAGCGGGCGCCTTCGGATTCATTCCCGGCTGATTTCCACGCCGATCCCGCGGTAGCCGATGAAGCGGCAGGCCTGATTGAACATCGGTTCTCCGCTGACCCGGAACCGGCGGCTCGATCCATCCGGCTGGTTGCGGTTGAAAGCGAAATCCAGGAAGGGCTGGCGGGCGGCGATCATCGACTTGAGCGCCTCGCGCTCCTCCGGGTTCCAGCCCGCGGTGTCGTCCTTCACGTGTTCAGCGTCGAAGGCGGCCACCCGGATCCCGAGCATCTCCAGAACCGGTCCGGAGACCTTGCTGAAGGCGCCGGACTCGTCCTGTTCCCAGTACCAGTCGGACGCGAGCTCCGTGAGGCTGCGGTAGCGAGCCTCGCTTTCGCGCAATTCCGCGGTGCGCTCCGCGACCTGGCGTTCCAACTCCTGGTTGAAGGTCTCGAGCTTGCGGTAGACCAGCCGCACCTCCAGCATGTTGTGAATCCGGGTCTCGACCTCCACGAGGTCGAAGGGCTTGGAGATGAAATCCTTGGCGCCGGCCCGCAGGGCGCGCACCTTGTGACCGGGTTGGGCGGTGAGCACGATGACGGGCACGTACGCGTCGGCGCCGTTCGTCTTCAAAGCCTCGAGGACCTGGAACCCATCCATCCCCGGCATCTGGAGATCGAGCAGAATCAGGTCGTAGCGGTTCTTGCGATGCAGCGCGCAGACCTGCGCCGGACTGGTGGTGGACGAGACGCGGGTGTAGCCGGCCTGCCGGAGGAGTTCTTCGAGGAGGCTGACGTTCGACTCCTGATCGTCCACGATCAGGATGCTCGCGGCCAGGATCTCGGATGTTGTGACCATCATGCTTTCTCACTTCTGTTCAAACGGCGCGACTTCGACGTCTCGAACGCCAGGTCAATGGTTTCCATGAATTCACCGACCTTGATGGGCTTGGTGAGATAGCGGAAGAAACCGGCGGCGAGGCCTTTCGCAATGTCGCGCGGCATCGCATTGGCGCTCAGGGCCACCACGGGAATGAGTGCGGTGGCCTTGTCCTCTCTCAGCAACCTGAGCGCCTGGATGCCGCTCATGCCGGGAAGGTTGATGTCCATCAGGATGACATCGGGCTGGAAGGCCCTCGCCATGTCGAGCCCGCGCTGGCCCTCCATCGCGCTCAACAGCCGGATATCGGGGCGGCGCGCCATCAGGTCCTCGACCAGCATCAGATTGGCCGGGTTGTCCTCGACGTAGAGCAGGGTATTCGCACGAGCGTCCAAAGGAATTGGCGGCTCCGCGGCGATCACTGGCCCGCCTTGCCCGACCACGGGCTGCGGCGCCTTGGTGAGGTTCAGGTCGATCCAGAAGAGGCTCCCCTTTCCCACCACACTCTCCGCCCCGATCGCCCCGCCCATCAGCTCGATCAGACGCTTGCAGACCACCAGACCGATGCCGGTGCCCTCCTCCGACTGCGCCTCCTGGCCGAGGCGGTTGAACGGCTGGAAGAGTTGAACGACCTTCTCCATCGGCAGGCCCGCTCCGGAATCCTCGATGCAGACGCGAAGCCGGCTGGGTTCGCGCACTTCATAGGCCACCACAACCTTCCCGCCCTCCCTGTTGTACTTGATGGCGTTCGACAGGAGGTTGATCAGGACCTGCTTCAGCCGGGTCCGGTCCGCCTTCACGAACAGACGGTCTTCGAGGCTCGGGAAGGAAACGGTGATGCCGCGTTTCTGCGCCTGCGGCTCGATCATGGCCCGGCACTCCAGCATCACCTCGGACACCGCGATGGGCTCGAGGGAAAGAGCCAGCTTGCCGGACTCGATCAGGGCGAGGTCGAGGATCTCGTTGATGAGATCGAGCAAGTACCATCCGGCCTTGAGGATCTGATCGAGGCTTCGCTTCTGCGCGGGAGTGGGTAGTGGAGAGCCGGACTCGATGAGCTGGGCGAATCCGAGAATCGCGGAGAGGGGCGTGCGCAACTCGTGGCTCATGCTGGAGAGGAACTCGGACTTGGCGAGGTTCGCCTTTTCCGCGACCAACCTGGCGGCTTCCAGTTCCTCGTTCTTGCCATGGAGCGCCCGATTGAGGAGACCCCGCTCGACTTCGACCGCCTTGCGGGCGGTGTTGTCGGTGCCGATGAGCA
>JANLSZ010000349.1:0-8263 GCA_031362685.1 Vicinamibacteria bacterium
GAAGGCTCGCTTCGCGGGCGTCTCCAGCGCCTTCGCCTGGGCCTCGTCGTACACCGAGAACCAGTAGCCGACGTGGAACTTGTCTTTCCTGCCCTCGAGCTCAATGAAGAGCAGGGCGTCGGTGAGCTCGGGGATGCGCAGGCCCAGCCCCTGACCCTCGACCAACACCTCCACCACTGCGCGCACCGTCCCGGGCTCCGAGATCCTGAGCACGATCGAATCGCCCATCTTCACGGCGCCCGTGCCGCCGATGACGAAACCCGCGGCGTCCGACAGCAGGTGCCCCCAGAACTTCTGGCGCGGCATGTCGACCTCGATGCGCTCCGTGATCATCCGGCGCGTGCGGCCCAGGTGCTTCTCGACATAGATGCGCAGGTTCTGGAGGAAGTAGGTCCACCCCGTCTTGATGCCGTCGAAGAGGTTGTCCCATCCGTCGCTCGCGCCGAACGCGGACTGCACCAGGCGCATGCGCGTCTTGCCGTTCTCGGTGGAGAGGTAATAGTCGAGGGCCAGCGACGTGCCCTCTCCCATCCAGCCGCTCTCGTCCAGCCAGCGCACGTGCCTGAGGGGCTCCCAGGCAACCACCGTGTTGCTCATCATCATCTCCTCGCTCCACCCGGCGTTGACGGTGGCGCCAACGCCTTCCCCCGACACCTCCGCGATGGGTGCGAACCAGTTGGCGATGCCTTTGCCTTCGGTGATGGCTTTCCACGCGGCCTCGATGGGCGCGTCGATGTCCACATGCAACTCAAGCGTGCGTTCCGGTTTCTTCTCGGTCATGGTTTCCTCTTGGTTGATTTGTCTAGCGGAGGCGGGATTCCTGAGTGGCTCCGCTGCGCGGACCCACTCCATGGCCCAAGGCCAGGCTGCGCGCGAGCAAAGTCGCTGCGCTCATTTGTCACTTCCGCTGGAGCGCGGGGGCTTGGGGGGCTGAGCACTCTGCGGCCCCCCGACTTCACGAGAACGAATGGGATGGGCGGCGACGACCACGCGGTACGTGTGGCCGTCGGGGTGGGTCTCGTCGTGGTACTTGGCCGCGAGGCGCGCGATCGCCTGCAGCAGCTCTTCGCCGAAGGCCTCGCGCTCGCCCGGCGAACGCAAGCGGATCTCCACGTCGGTGGAAAGTGTCGGCAGGCGCTTGCCCGCCTTTAGGGCGATGGCCTGCGCCTCGCCGACCTCCTGCGCCATGCGTGAGGCGAGCGCGATCAGGTAGCTAGAGGAGAACTTGTCCTTGAGCTTCCGCGGGTCCATGCCCGGCGCGAGCACGTTAGGTGAGGCGACCAGGTATTCAGCCGTCCGGCGCACGATGCGCTCGGTGCAGCCGCGGCGCTTCTCCTCGCGGACCAGCTCGACGAACCCATGCTCCTCGAGCTGGCGCACGTGGTAGGCCACCTTCTGGCGGGCGAGCCCGAGGCTGCGAGCCATGGTCGAGGCCGAGCCGGGTTCCTCCAGCGCCTCCAGGATCCGCTGCCGCAGGGGTGCGGCCAGCATGGCCGCCTGGCGGGGATCGTTGACGAGTTGGACCCTGACCATGGCAGGACTCTAGCCCACCTGCGGCTAATAGACAAGATAGATTGTCAAATACGTGCGGTGTCTTATTGAATGGACACCTTGGGGCCGCCTACGCCACAAGTCCAATGAAATCAGTCGGGAACAGGCCTGGTAGGGAAGTTGCTATGGACATTGTCGTGGGTTCGCCCACGTAACGAGGTGACAACAATGAAACTCAACAAAGCCGCCCTTCCCCTCGCTGTTCTGGCCATTGGCCTCGCGACGCCGTTCTCCGCGGCCGGTCAGGAGGAACAGCGCCACCACAACCGCCAGAGCGAAAACCGCGAACGCCGCGACGATGGCGAACGCGGCGCCGACGATCGGGCCGTGGCCCGCCGCTCGGATTCCAACCGCCCGTCCCGCACCGATCGCTCGAACCAGAGCGACCGTGACGAGAGAGCCAGCGGCGAGAGCCGCGGCGAACGTGCGGACCGCTCCTCCAGCCAACCCCGCAACGACCGGACCTACCGCAACGACCGCAACGACCGGGGCGAGCGCTATGACCGCGGGCACGACGGTCGAAGCGACTGGGGCAGCTCCTATCGCGGCGACTGGAGCCGCGGACACAACGGATACAGCCGCGGTTACTACGCTCCGCGTTCCCTTCCGCGCGCCTACGCGCCCCGAAGGTATTACGACTCGCGCAGCCGGCTGAACCTCGACTTCGGCTGGGGCTCGGGCTATCGCTACGGTTCGTACTACAGCGGCCGCGTCTATGGCTACCGCCGCAGCGTTCCGACCTACGGACGCTATGTGTCCTACGGCGACCTGCGGTTGCGCGACTTTCCCCGCGACGCCGAGGTGTACGTCGACGGCTACTACGCGGGCATCGTCGACGACTTCGACGGCTTCTTCCAGCGCCTCACTCTGGAGGTGGGCCCGCACGAGATCGAAGTCGCCGACGGGCGTTACGGCTCGCAGCCCTTCGACGTGTACGTCGATCCGTACAACACCATCGACCTCCGCGCCGACCGCTACCGCTGAGCGCAGCCGTCTCCGGCCTCGGGAGCTACGGGGCCGGAGCGTGCGCCCGCACACCCTTTGCCGGTGATCCTTACGGACGGGGCGAACCGCGGCTCGGAGCGGCTGAGTCCGGAAATCCCCTTCGGCTCAGGGCTTGCTCGCGGGCCCCTTCTCCTCGACGAAGACGTACTCATGCTGGGCGTCGCGCGTGATGAGCCGGCGCTCACCCTCCTTGTCCGCCACCACGAACTCGAACCCCGAGAGCGTGGGGTCGATCGAGATGAAGGAAACCGTCCCGTCGTCGTTCCGGCGCGACGCCACCGCACTCCTCCACTCGCCCACATGCGGATCAGGCGAAAGTTACCATTCGATGATAGCTCGCGCTATCACCATTGCTCGCGGGGTCGGAATCACCCACTAGGATGACCATGACCAACGAGAGCTACGATCCTCGGCCACGGGGTAGGGGGAGGTCGTCCTTCGCCTCGACGATGGCGATGGGGATGTTTGGCCGTTGGCCTGAAACAATCGCGCGGCGGAACGGTGCCCCGGAGTTCCCGGGCCGATCCCTTTCGCCTACACTCTCCCCAATGACTCCAGAGGGCGGAGGCGCGGACATGACCAAGCGGGACCTCGGCGACCGAGACATCTACTCGAAGCTCACCACCCCCGGCGTCCTGAGCGCCGGCTCGTGACCTCGCCACCCAGAGCCGCGAAGAAGCGCGTTTCAGGTCGAACGACGCTACGCTCGAAGGGGGCAACTCAAACCAGGCGTCTCCCGGCCCTTGGGTTGAAGTTAGGGCATCGGCCAGGTAGTACGATTTTGTCAACCAATTGGAGCCAATCGTGAGACTGGCCGCGGGCACTCATCTCGGTTCGTACCAGATCATTTCCCCGCTCGGCGCGGGCGGCATGGGCGAGGTGTTCCGTGCCCACGATCCGAGGCTCAATCGCGATGTCGCGCTGAAGGTCCTTCCTGAGTCCATGTCGAAGGATCCAGAGGGACTCGCGAGATTCGCTCGCGAAGCCCGCGCGGTGGCCGCGCTCAATCATCCACACATCGTGACGATCTTCTCCACCGAGGAGGCGGACGATGTCCGGTTCATGACCATGGAACTCATCGAGGGTCGCACTCTCGACCGCGTTATTTCAGAAGGTGTCGTCTCATTGGCGGAGTTCTTCGACGTATCGATCGCGCTCGCAGACGCTCTTTCCGCCGCGCACCAGAAGCAGATCACTCACCGTGACCTCAAGCCGTCAAATGTCATGGTCACGAACAGCGGCTGGGTCAAAGTTCTGGATTTCGGCCTCGCTCGCAACACCGACACCGAAGGACCAGGGCGCTCCGATCTCCCGTCGATTACACGAGACGGGATGATCGTGGGTACTGCGCCGTACATGTCGCCCGAGCAGATCGAGGCGAAGCCGCTCGACGGTCGCAGCGACATCTTCTCGATGGGTGTCGTCATGTACGAGTTGCTTTCGGGCCGACGCCCGTTCTCTGGCGACTCGGGACCCGCAATCATGGCCGCAATACTGAGGGACGACCCAAGGCCGGTCACAGATATTCGGCCCGCCGTACCCCAAGGTGTGGAGCAGATCATCCTTCGTTGTCTCGCGAAGGACCCCAGAGATCGACCCCAGGATGCCCACCATCTCCTGAGAGACCTGAGGATTGTGCGACGGGTTTGGGAGGGGATGGGGGCGGAGTCAAGACAGGAATCGGAAGCCGAACTCAAAACGATCGCAGGTGGCGTCGGGGGCGCAGCCAGGCGGCCCACAAGCGCGCCAACCAAGGCCCCGAGGGTGGAACGCGGCACCTCGATCGCTGTACTCCCTTTCAAAGACCTCAGCGTTGCGAAAGACCAGAGCTGGCTCTGCGAGGGCATCGCGGAGGACATTCTCAACGATCTGGCGCGACTCGAAGGATTGAGAGTTACGCCAAGGGATTCCGCTTTCGCGTTTGCGGGCACCAAAGACCTGCGCTTCGTCGGTACGAAGTTGAAGACTGCCACGTTGCTCACCGGAAGTGTTCGCCCGATCGGGGATCGCGTCCGCATTAAGGTGGAGTTCAACGACGTTCTGAATGGAGCCCAATTGTGGTCGACCGCAATCGAGTGTGACCCGGCCGACCTTCTGGAGGTCGAGGCCAGCATCACGAAGACGATCGGCGAGGCCTTCAACCTACGCGTGGCGCCGGGCCAGGACTCAGCCGTTCCCACCAAGGCTTTCGTCGACTCCGGGGCGCACCGCCTGTATCTCAAGGGCCGGGTGGTCGCCCTGAAGCGAGGGCGGCACCTGCCCTCGGCGCTCCAGCACCTCCAGAAGGCCGTCGAAGCGGATCCGAACTATGTCCCGGCCTGGGCGGGGGTGGCCGAGGTGTGCAACCTCCTTGCGTACTACGGCCTCGTCCGCCCAGACCAGTATCGCGAGCGGGCGGTGTCGGCGGCTGCGCGCGCGGTAGAGATCGACGCGCGATCCCCGCGGGCACACGCTGCGCTTGCCTGCTCCCTACTCCTGTATCGGGGTGATCCGCAACGAGCGGACGATGAGTTTCAGACGGCACTCCAGCTGAGCCCGAACCACAGCGAGACGCGCTGCCAGCGAGCCCTGCTCTTCCTTCAGTTGACCCGCGGCCGTCATCAGGAGGCCATTGCCGAGGTGCGTCGGGCCCTCGAATCGGACTCACACTCTCTCTACGTGAATACGATCCTTGGCATTTGTTTTGGAATATCCGGACAGCACGACAGGGCGCTGCCCCTCCTTCGGGCGGTGGCCAACGCTGACTCGGACGCCCTTCTTGCCCGTCATGGCCTCGCCCATACCCTTTGTTGGGCAGGCAAGTTCGATGAGGCGGCGAGTGTCATCGAAGGAGCAGCGCGTATGTCCGGATATTCCGGTTTTGGCGCGACGATGCTTGTGATGGTTCAGGCCCGCTTGGGCCACCTGACCCAAGCCCGGGGACTCCTGGAGCAGCTGCGGCAGCGCGCCAGTTCGCAGTACATCGCTCTCAACAACCTCGCGGAGGCTTCATTCGCGGTCGGCGACACGGCGAGCGCCATTGCTCTCGCCGAGCAGGCGCTGAGTGATCGTGAGCCCCAGTTTCTTCTCTTCGCCCGGCATGCCCCCAATTTCGAATGGCTGCGCAAGGAGACCGTGTGGCCGGGAATGCTGAAGCAGCTGGACGGGCTGGGGCAGGCCACTGCCTGACGGATGTCATTTCGAAGGCCCACCCGTTCCGGCGTCGGCCTGAAGCAATCCCGCAGCGGAAGGCCGCCGCGAGCGTAGAGTTCCGCCCAGATGCGCTTCTGGGTGGGCGTTACCGACAACGGCTGGTTCAACTTCCTCGCGGGCAGCAGCCTCGACGAAGTGAACTTCTGGCAGCCAAGCGGCAAACCTCCGTTCGACTTCACCACGGTCCCGCAAGGGATGCCGTTCCTGTTCAAGCTCAAGAAGCCGCACAACCACATCGCGGGCGGCGGATTCTTCATCACCTACAGCCGCCTTCCCCTTGCGCTGGCCTGGGAAGTCTTCGGGAAGAAATGCGGCGTCGAAACGCTCGAGGGCTTGATCGAGCGCCTGGGCCGCCTCGCGGGCCGCGCGCGGGTCACGATGACCACGGAGATCGGATGCACGGTGCTCACGAGCCCATTCTTCCTTCCCCAGGATGAGTGGATCCCCACAGGCGGCGCGTTCGGGCGGCAAGCCGTCGTCGGCAAGTTCCTCGACGATGAAGGAAGTGGTGCTGCGATCTGGCAGCGCGTGGCCGCGGCTCTCTCTCGGTACAGATACGCGCAGCCGGACGATCTCCCTGCAGCCCGGCCCTACGTTGAGCCCCCCGACAAGTTCGGAACGCCGGTCCTCACGAAGCCCCGACTTGGACAGTCCTCCTTCAGGGTGATGGTGACAGACGCGTACAAGCGGCGTTGCGCGATCACCGGGGAGAGCACGCTGCTGGCGCTCGAGGCGGCGCACATCGTTCCCTTCTCGGACGAGCAGGGGAGTCACGACGTCCGAAACGGGCTCCTGCTTCGGGCCGACTTCCACCGCCTCTTCGACGCCGGCCTCGTCGGCGTGAATCAGGATCTGCGAATCAAGGTGAGCCCGAAGATCCGCGAGACCTGGTTCAACGGCAAGGTGTACTACCGCCTAAACGACCAGCCGCTGACCGTCGTGCCGGATCTCGCTGCGAACCGGCCGGATCCCGATCGGCTGAAGTGGCACTTCGAGAATCGGTTCCAGGCATGAAAGCGACGATCTATTTGATCGCGGGCCCAAACGGCGTCGCTGACGTGCGCTCTAAACTCCAAAGATGAGCAAGCGACTGGTTCTTCCGCCGCCGATTCCGGCGAAGCGGTTGTCGGCGCACGCTCGCCGGGCGGCGCGTGCGTTCGAGCGCGTTCACGAGACGCTCCTGGCCGCGGCCGTCGGCGGGCGTGTGACCGCCAGAAAGCCGCGTCGCGCCGCGTAGGGGTCCTGGAACCACTTGCGCCGTCAAGGCTCCTTCTCTGCGTTCATGGCATAGAACTCATGCAGCTTGGCGGCCAGCAACTTCTTGTCGGGAAGCTGGGTCTGATACTCGGCGACCAGCGCGGGCGACAGTGTGCGACTGAGGGCGTACTCGACGACTTCACTGTCCTTTGAAGCGCAGAGGAGCACGCCCATGGCCGGGTTCTCGTGCGCCTTTCGGTGATCACGATCGAGCGCCTCGAGATAGAAACCCAGCTTTCCCAAGTACTCCGGCTCGAACCGATCCACCTTGAGCTCAATGGCCACCAGACAGTTGAGGCCGCGATGGAAGAACAGCAGGTCGAGCGCGAAATCGCGCCCGCCCACCTGAACGGGATACTCCGATCCCACGAAGCAGAAGTCGTGGCCCAGTTCACTCAGGAAGTCGCGCAGCCCCTCAAGGAGTCCACGGTGCAAATCGTGCTCGGTATGAGCCTTCGGCAGGTCGAGGAACTCGACGAAATAGGCGTCCTTCAGGACGCTGCCGATCGCGTCTCCGTGGATTTGTCTCGCCACTGGTGAGACTTTTGGCGAGTGGAGCACCGTGTGGGCGAAAAGCCCGCGCCGGAACTGACGCTCGAGTTCCCGAGTGCTCCAGCGCTCTCGAATGGCCATGCGCAGGTAGAACTCGCGTTCTTCGGGCTGCTTCGACTCCGTGAGAATCCTCAGATGATGCGTCCACGGCAATTGTGTCATCAGTGATGACACTTTCTTCTCCACGCCGTACGCCTCGTAGAACTGTTTCATTCTAAACAGGTTGCGCTTGGTGAATCCGCGGCGACCGGGGAAACGGTGAGTGAGATGCCGGGCCAGGCCCTCTACGACGCCCTCGCCCCATTCCGCAGCCTCAATCTTTCGGCTGATGTACTCGCCGATACGCCAGTAGAGGCCGACAAGCTCCTGGCCGACGGCTTCATAAGCACGCTTGCGAGCCTGTTCGACAAGGCTCACGACCTCCGCAAAGGAGGCCTCGATGGGATCCGACATGCTGCCCGTCCTGTAGGTTGGGTTGGGAGTGGACGAAGGCTACGAGGCGTTGGGTGTCCGCTGGGGTCCGTTTCGCCTGCACTTTCCCCAATGATTCCCGGGCGCCAGGGTCCGCTGAAATGAACAAGAGCAACCTCAACGAACGAGACATCTGCTCGAAGTTCATCACCCCCGCCATCCTCAAGGCGGGCTGGGACCTGACCACCCAAATCCGCGAAGAAGTCCGCTTCACCAAAGGCCGCATCATCGTCCG
>JANLSZ010000363.1:0-18252 GCA_031362685.1 Vicinamibacteria bacterium
CCCTGCCCGCCGAACTCGCCTACGTTGAAAAGGGTCTGGCCCCGGTGCTCCTCGCGCAGTCGACGTATCTGTGGGGCTACGTCTCAGTTGAGACCATCTTCAAGAAGGTCCACCTCAAGCAGGACGTGCCGGTCATGAACAAGATGGAACTGGTGCGAGTCTCGAAAGAGAACCTTGGCGCCTGGGCCCGTCAGCTACGAGACTGGGGCTTCACCGACGTCTCCGAGGCCTATCTCAAGCTGCCAAAGTAGGGCCGGCAGCGCGGCAGAGGGGTGGCAGGGACGGGACTTGACGCCGAGCGCCAGCGAGGCGAGGCAATGTCACGTTGGCTCGAAGAGCCGACGTGAGGCAGTTGCCAGCCCGCGAAGCGGGGTCAAGCCAAGTCAACCGCGCCAGGCTCGCGCCGGAGGCGCAAGCTTGGCGGGGTGGACGGGACTTGAACCCGCGGCCTCCGGCGTGACAGGCCGGCGTTCTAACCAACTGAACTACCACCCCGCGGTTCTCTGCGGTGCGGAACGTTTTGCTTTGGTGGGCGGTGCAGGATTCGAACCTGCGACCTGCGGCGTGTAAAGCCGACGCTCCACCGCTGAGCTAACCGCCCCGCGAAGGGACGGGAGTCTAGCAGACCGGCGACTCCGGCCGAGGCCGTGGTCAGGCCCGCGCGGCGGGCGCCCGCGGGGGCGTGGCCTCGACATTCTTCTCGCGGATGCGGTCGCACAAGACCGAGAGCACGCCTCGTACCACTTCCATGTTGCCGGCCATCAATTCCAGAAACGCCTCCCGGTCGAGACGAAGCAGGTGCGTGTCTGAGATGGCGGTGACTGAGGCGGATCGGGGCTCGGGATCGAGCACCGCGAGTTCGCCGAAGACGCTCTTGCTCTTCAGATGCTTGAGGTCCAGATCGCCATCGTGAATCTTCACCTCTCCGGAAACGATGACGAAGAGGCTCTCACCGGCGTCGCCTTTCGCGAAGACGGTTTCTCCGGCCTTGAACCGGACCTCCTCGGCCAACACCGCCACATCGGCGAGAACATCCTCGGAGGTTCGGGCGAACATCTCCACCGCCTTGAGGGTAATGACTTTCTCGATCAGCAGCATGGGTCCAATCTCCTTTGCGCGAAGCAGGCCGCGTATTGCGGCCAGGCTCAGTTTTCCGGTGTTTTGAAAGTTGCCCCCGGTCGAGGTCCCAAGAAACGCCTCGATCGCAGTATCCAGTCCCTGAGTCTTCAGGTGCGCTGCGGCGGCGAGAGTGGCCGCGCGAATCCAGGCTTCGAGGGCTTGGGAAGGATCGAGGAGAAGCTCTTTTACCCGGTCCGCCGCACTAACCCGGCCTAGACCCCAGGCCGCGGCCTGCTCCGGCGCCAGGTCTTCGATGGCCCCCTCGATGGCGGGCATGAAGAGTTCCCGTTCCTCACGGGAGAGAACGACGTCGAGAATCTCGTGAGCGTAGGCCCGACGATCCTTGTGGGTTCCGTCGATGTGGGTGCGCGCGGCGAGGAGCGCCTTGGGATCGCGAGTGAAACCGAGGAGTATGAGGATCCGCTCCCGGGTGTTTCGATGCGAGCCGAGGAGCGCCCGATGCAGGACCTCGGCTCCTTCGATGCCGTCCAGGTCTCTTGCCCGGGAGAGGGTCTCGAGGGCGCGCCGCGCTTCCTTCCGAGCCAGCTTCTCGATTTGGTCGCGATCCTCCTCGTTTGAGGCCACAAAATGACGGTGGGCGAGGGCGCGAACCACGTCCTGGCGCACGGCAACGTCCTCGATGTCGAGTTTGAGAATCAGAAAGCGGACGGCTCCCGGCGACTTGATCCGGCTGATCGTCGAAACGAGGCCGCGCCGCAGGTCCCCGCCGCGGGTGTCGTCGAAGGCGCGGATGATAAAGGGCAAGGCCGTTTCTCCGGAGAGGGCCAGAGCGGCTCTGGCCGCGCCCAGAACGCCTCTCCGGTTCACTCGCGCAATCAGGTGGGGGATGAGGTCAGGGTCTCCAGTCTGACCAACGGCGAACAAAGCCAGCCGGCTCACCGCCAGATCCTCATCTTCCATCAGAGTTCTGAGGATGGGTGTCGCCGCGGGGTTGCCGACCAGGCGAAGCAGTCGGGCCGCCGCGGAACGATGGGCTGGGTCGCGGGAGCGGGCCAGTTCCTGAATCCCCGTTGTTCCTTCCGTTGCACCCATGCGAAGAAGACCGAGAAGGGCCGCCTCCCGCAGGGCCAGGATCGAACTCCCGGAGTGGCGTAGCAACTCGTCCCTGGACCCAGTCCCTCCCACCGCCGAGAGCGCGCGAAGTGCCAGGGCGCGCAGCGAGTCCTCTGGTTCGAGGTCAAGGCGCGCCCGGAGGGTGGCCGCGATGTCCGCGGGCTGATGGGCCTCCACTCGCTCAAGCGCCGCTCTACGGACTTCCCTTGACGGATGGCTCACCAGAGCGACCAGCATCGGTTTGAGAGCCGCGGGGGCATGGTCGCCCAGAATCTGCAGAGCCACAAGAGCGTCGTCTTCGGATCCGGTCTTGAGGGTCTGGCGGAGAGCGGTGACCGCTCCTTCGTCGTCGAAAGCAAACTCAAGATCCTCAATTCGACCGCGCAAGGCCACGACCAGCGCCCGAACGTACTCTGCGGCGGCGGCCCGCGCGCTCCAAAGCCAAAGGAAGAAGCAGATGAGCAACACCCACCCGAAACGGACCGGGTCCGATTGAAACACGGTTGTGAACAAGACCATCAGAGCGCCAGAGAGCGCAATGCCGACCGGGTTCAGAAGGGTGTCCACCGCGATGGCGAGAGAAAGGCGCTGATCCTTCGGTATGGGTTGATAGAGGGTCTTGAGCGACGAATTGTCGATCGGATGTTTGAGGCTTTTGTAGATGCCCTGATTGAGAACCACCAGCCAGAACACCGGATCCGGACCGAGAGCCAGACCACCCGCGATCAGCAGAATCGTGGTGCAGACCACGTGCGCGCCCGGCAGGATCAGCAGTCCTCGATGAACCCCGATGGCTGACAGCACTCTGCCGGAAAGAAAGACGCGGGTGAAGAGCGACGCGCACTGCGAGATGCCGGAAAAGAGTGCGAAAAAGGACGCGACTTCTTTCGCATCGGCGAACCGGCTCTTCACCTGTTGAAGGAACGCGAAATCGATCAGGTACTTTCCAAGAATGCCGCAGAAAGCCACGATCAGGACAAATCGCAGGTAGGGGTCCTGGACCAGCGAACCCACAGAGGAGCGAGCGGCTCTTTCCGCGGGCGTCCGCCTCGGATCCTCATCCACCGGAATCATGGGCAAGACGTGGCGAAGGACGATGACACAGGCCAACAGCGCCAGGGCGGACAAGACCAGGAGGTTCGGGACTCCCCCCAGTTGCAGAAGCACCGGAACCGAGAACGAACCAATGATTCGAGCCACCACCTCGCCGGTGCCGATGAACCCAAACAGTCTCTTGCCCTGCCGGAGGTCGTAGAGCCGGCCGGCCACCGCCCAGTATTCAAGGTCGGTGAGGATCGAAAGGACGCGATAGAAGACCATCGCGAAGAAGAAGAGGCCCGCGGCCTGGGTCAGGAAGAACGCCCCGCGCAGCGAGCCCACCACGAACATCAGGGTGACCAGAGTGCCCGTCATGAGGCTTGAGAACGAAAGGCGATTCTGGAGCTTTGAGTAAAAATACCCGGTGGTAGCCGAGAGCGCCGCTGCCGACAGGTAGACCGAGGGCAGGGCGGAGGCGCCGTACTGTCCGAGGAAGAGCGCAGACGCGGCGGTTTCGAAGAAGACGGTGCCGAATCCCATGAAGGCTGAGTGGGCCAGCATCAAGGCGGCGCTTCGCTGTTCGGCCGGTTCGACACCGAAGCGCGACCACAGACTTCCCTTAGGGGAGTTCATAGACCCGGCAGACATTGGAATGAGATGAGACTAGCGGAAGGCCGCGAAAAAAAGGCGAGGGGCCTGAACCGTCCAGGCTCCTCGCCTTTCAAACCATCGACCCTGCGGTCGATCGCTTGTGCTCGGATCGGGGGTCTTGGACGGCTACTTCTTTGTCGGCTCCATGGCTGCGACGGCCGGGGACATGCCCAGTTTGGTCATCAGGCCGTCGGTCGTCGCCTTGACCTCGGAGGCCTTGGCCACCGCGGTCATGACGTCGCCGGCGCCGAACGCGGCGCCCGCTTCCGTCCAGGCCGCGGTTGCGCCCTCAAGAGCGGTCTTGGCGGAAGCCAGTCCGGCCTTGTCGAGTCCGGCCGGGAGCTTTCGCGCGGTCGTGAGTTCCATGACCTTCTTCTGGATGCCGGCCACCATGGCGGGAAGCGAACCCTCCATGGCCTTCCAGGCCTCCATCAGTTCCATCTTCCTGGCCACCGCAGCCTTGGTGACCGCATCGGCCTGAGCGGGAATGCCCTGAGCGGCTTCGAGGGCGCCCTTGTAGTCGCCACTGTCGAACTTGCTCTTGGCCGCGGCCGCAGTGTCGGCCAGAGCCTTGAATTCCTTGGGAACGAACTTCTCACCGTCGGCGCTAGCGGCGGAAACGGCGGCATCCGCAGCGGTGAGCGCAGCCTGAGCGGGGCCCTTTCCGCAGGCTACGGCCACGAACGACGCGAGAGCGACGAACGTAATAGTCTTTACTAGACGCACTTAATTAAGTCTCCTTCAAAATCGAGAATGGACGGCCAGGGGATGCTTCGAATCCTTCAATCATGGCCGAAATGCTGTTTGAGTCCCGCGGCCTTCAGACCGCGGGCGCGAATTTTACCAGCATTGGCCGGCTCAACTCGGGGGAAGGCCGCCGCCGTCTCCTACATACCCCCAAACGCGGGGTGATACCCTCCGAAGGCGGATGCTGGGGAAGATCGCAATTGTCGGCGCGAATGGCTTCGTGGGAAGGAACCTTCTCGGGCTTCTGGCTCCAAAGGGTGTGGACGTGGTGGGCGTGGTCCGGTCGGACGCCGGAGCGGAGATCGTTCAACGGTTGGGCGGAACGCCGCATCGCGTGACCGACCTTGAGCGGGCCGCGACCGACCGCCTCGTTCCTGCGCTCGCGAAGTGCGACGGGCTCGTCTACACCGCTTCCGTTTCGGCCTCGACCAGGAACCCGGACCGGACAAACCCTCAGGGTCTGCTAAATATTCTTGCCGCTTGTCGCGAGGCCGGCGTTCCCAGGCTCGTTTTCTTCAGCGGTCTGGGCATCGCGCATTACGGAATGAACCCCCATTGCACGAACCCCTACTTCCTCGCCAAAATGGCCGGAGAGGTGGCGCTGTTCCGCTCCGATCTGGCGGTCACGGTTTTTCGGCCCTCCTACATCGTCGGCGCGGGCGACGAGTTCCTCACTCCCCTCATCGGCCGGATCACCGCCGGCTCGGCCCTCGAGATCCCGGGAGACGGGCAGTATCGGCTTCAGCCGGTTTCGGTTGGAGATACGGCGCGCGCCATCGTGGGCGCTCTCGATCAGGACAAGACCTCCCCGCGGGTTGTCGACCTGGTGGGACCCGAGATCCTTTCCTATCGCGCGCTGATCGGCCGGGTGGCTTCGGTCGCGGGGCACGCGGTCGAGATACGCGAGCGACCCTTGCCCGAAGCGCTGGCCCGGGCGCGCGAGTCGGGATACCTTGGCCTGACCCCCAACGATCTTGCCTGCCTGCTTTGCGATGAGGTCTCTGATCCGGCCGCGGTCGAGTCTCTGGTTGGCGAGAAGCTTGAATCTGTGGATGCCGTCATCGCCGGGACCCTCGCGGCCCTCCAGTCTTCCCGGACTCCGGCATGACACAGCGCATCCGCGTCGCCATTGTGGGCGCGCTGCTGTTCGTTCTCGCCCTGCTCGTTCGCGGTCTCTATCTCGCGGACGGCGCGGCCCTCTTCTACACCGCAGAGCAGGACGGAACCCGGATGGCGCGCCGTTACGATGATTCAGCCCTGTCGATTCTTCGTGGTGAAGGGATTCTCTTCCCAACCGTTCGGGACCCCGCGCGCACCGGACTCGCCTCCCGACCGCCGGGCTACGCGGTGTTCCTGGCTTCGGTCTATGCGGCTTTTGGCCGCAGTTTTCCGATCGTAGCTGCGGTCCAGAATGTCCTGACTTCCTTTGCGGTCCTCCTGGTTTTTGGCTTCGCCTATCGACTCTTTGGCCTTCGCACCGGTGTTGTGGCCGGTCTACTGGTTGCGATTTCACCTCACATCGCGGCGACCTCCAATCTGATCCTGGCCGACGCCATCGCCTCGATTCCACTTCTCCTCGGATTCGTAGTCGCTCTTCCCCTGGTGCGGGATCGATCGTCGCTCCCGAAACCGGTCCCCCGGCTGATAGCCATGGGCGCCTTCATCGGTTTGGGAATCTGGCTGCGCCCGAACATCGTTCTTCTTGGACCCTTCGCCGGCTTGTTTCTCTTCTTTCTCCTGGGCCGAAACCGACGTGCGCTTGTTCTCTCCAGCCTGGTCGCCTTGACCTCTCTCCTCGTGATGGCGCCGATCACCCTGCGCAACTGGCTGGTCTTTGGAGAGTTTGTCCCGGTGAGCATCAACGGGGGGATCACTCTCTGGCAAGGGGTCGCGGATGCTCTTGGCCAGGAACACGGCGCGCGGGTCTGGGACAAGCAGGTGATGGCGGAAGAGGCCGAGCGCTACGGCCGACCTGACTATTTGTTCTGGTGGGCCGAGCCCGATGGCATCGCCCGCGACCAGGATCGCTACCGCCGGGCCCTCGCGGTCATCCGGGCCGATCCGTTTCGGTACGCCCGGGCGATGGCGGGACGGATGGCCTCGATGCTGCTTTTCAGCGACGGCCCGCGAGGGTTACTGCCTTCAGGCGCCGTGGTCAAGGGGCTTGACGTCGAGAGAGTGCCGCTACCAGCGGTCCCCGGCCTCGACGCTCCAATCAACGAAGGCGCGTTCGCGGCGAGAGCAGGCGTGGCCTCCTATCTTCGGGGTCCCTTGAGGCTTCTTCACCGGTTCTGGTTTGTGGTCCCGGTTCTGGTCTGGATCGGCGTCGTCCTGTCGATCCGCGAGTCCCCTCGGGCGACCGTCCTTTGGCTGGTCGTGCCGATCTACTACCTGATCTTCGAATCACCCTTTCTCTATGAGTGGCGGGTGGCGGTGCCCATGCAGTATTTCCTCCTGCCCTTTGCCGCGAAAGCACTGACCGATCTGGCCGCCTTGTCGGCCCGTCCTTGAGGTGAAGAATCGTCATGCTCATCGTTTCTGCCGTCGTGACCAGTCTGGCCCTGGCTCTTGCCCCGGCGGATTCTCTTTCCGCGCGGGCGATCATCGAGAAGGCGCATGAGGCCGCCGGGGGCGCGGCCTGGCGTCGCGCGGTCACCAATGTGATGCGCGGGGACGCGACGCTGTATCGTAACGGGAACATCGCCGAGAGCGTTCATGCCGACGAGTACGTGATGTATCGGGTCTATCCGCTGGTGGTCCCGGCGGCCCATCAGGGCACCGGACAGTTTCGTCTCGACGCCAGAGTCAAGGGACAGGTCCTCTTTCAGACCAGCTTCGATGGTGAACGTTCGTATGACCAGAACGGCCCGGTGCCACCCGAGCGCGCCCGGAGCGACGAAGCCAACGCTTTTGGTTACTCCGCGATTCGTTTTGCCCTCGACCCCGGTTTCAAACTGGACCGACTCGCAGACGATGATGTCGAAGGACTACCGTGCTACTTCGTCAAGGTGACCGATCCCTCGGGTGCGATCACGCTCTTCGGCATCGACATGAAGGAGGCTCTGGTTCGGCAGGCAGCCTGGAGCGCCCCCAAGGGCTGGCACCAACGCATCTACACCGACTACTACAAGCTCAAGTCGGGCTTCATGCAGCCGGGCCGGGTGCGCCTGTATTACAACGGAGCCAAGGAAGTCGATATCCGCTGGACCAGCGCCACCATCGGAGAACCCATACCCGCCGAGACGTTTGTTCTAGTTCGCAAGACACCCTAGGGCGGCTTGTTCATAAGGGCGCTGGGGTGGGAAGGAACTACAGGCGCACCGGCCCGCGCGGCGTTTCGAATTCGGCGCTGATTGAGGCGGTGGGCGAACGGCTCACCGCGCACTCGATACCGAACGCCTGCAGCGCACCGCGAACGGATTCGGGCTCCGGGTGCCGAATCGAAAGGGCGCACAGCGTCAATCCCTGGGGCGTGGCCCGGCCGGGGTGGCTCTCGGGAGACTGCCATTCGATGAAGAACGGCAGCATGCCATCGAAGGCCCCATGCTGCCAATGCTTTGGGAAGGCCAGAGTCCAGGCCAGCCGGCTTCCATCGGGGCGAACGCGTGATCCCTCCCGAGGAGGTTCGCAGGAAAAACCGGAAGGCAGCGTGGCGACGAAGCGCGATGTGAGATCGCTTCCCTGGGCGGCCCAGGTGGCGATTCCGGGCTCCTTGAGATCACGAAGGCCCGGCACGTAGAACGTTGCGACCCCCGTTTGTCCGGGATCGGGCGCGATGATCTCGACGTACTGCCGCGGACCGAGCGACGCGAGCGCATTCCAGGTGCCGAGGCCGGGATGCGAGCCACCCTTTGCCGCGCGCACGCCGGTTCTTTCTTCAAGCCAGACGATGCCGCTTTCAAGCGTCGGGGCGCCAATCAGAAGATGATCGAGCGCGTCGCAGGACTTCCGCATCAGAAGGAGGCTCGAGACATGAGCGCGTGCGTCGAGATCCCCCGCCAGAGTCCCGGCCTTCGTGAACTGATCCTGCCTACATCCCCGACTCGTCAGCACTAGGCCCGTAGGTTGCGGGCACGGGCACCCCGTTCAGGCGGTAGTAGACGGAAAGCTGGGCGCGATGATGGATGAGATGCGAGTACACCCAGGTGCGCAGGACGGCGCCCTTGGGCATGGTGAAGTAGGTCTGCCCGGCGCTCTTGAGTGACCAGCCTCGCGCGTGCTCGGCATCGGCCGCTCCCGCGATGGCGGCTCGGGCCCCGGTAACGTTCTTGTCGAAGTACGCAAGAAGATCGGCGCTCGTTCCATGCACGACCGGCTTCATGGGCGTTCCACCCACCGGATTCATGTCCAGCTCATCGGCGGTGAAGGTGGCGGTGGCCCAGGTCGGTATCTCGGCGACATGGCTAGCGAGCCGCGACATCGACATCGACTTCTCATGCGGCTTGTAGTCGGCCTTGTCGGCGGGGAAGCGCTCCAGGTACTTCCGCGTGGTCTTCATCTCCTGATCGAATTCGGGAAGCAGGGCATCGGCAAAGGTCATGGGGATCTCCTGAAAGAAGGGAAGGGGATCATATGACCCAGGAGTTCAGGAAAGAAGCCACCGTAGGTCTTCTCGAGTGTGGTATTTGCCCAGCGAGAGGGGACCCTCCGTCCCCACCCGCCGGGGCTTCTTAGCCACGTCAGCCAAGAGGCCGATTGGCGAATTGTCTCTTCTCATAACAAGTACCGTGCCAGGGTGTCGACGGTGACTTGGCGGCAGGACTCCGATCTAAGTTCAATATTTTCAACGGACGTCTCGATTCGCCATCATCACGGTCTTGGATTCCCTGCTGGAAGTTTGGATTCCTATTTCCATCTTTCTACCGGCGTCGCCCTTTTTGAAATCCAGGGAACTGGTGCAACGATCCAAGTCCTTGCAGTTTCCCGCGGTAAGGGTTGCAGTCGTAGCATCTTCATTGAGGCTGCCATGGCTCTTAACGCTCGATCTCGCGAAGTCTGGTCGACCGCTCAAGTCAAGGTATGGCCGGACCTGGTTGTTCTCGCCACCTTCCCAAGGTTCGCGGGAGACCGGGTGGCCGCTTTCGCCGGCCGGGTGGGTGTGCGCGACGCATCCGCGTTTGTTGCGTTCCTCACCGAGGGGGCGGAGTGCACACTGACCGCACCAGAAGGGGCGTTCGGCGCGTGGCGTCTGCGAGCTCGGGCCACCGAGGTGGTGAGAGGTCTGCGGGCCATCACCATCGAGGCGTCGATGCCGGTGGATCTCGTTGGCTTCTTCGCTCCGGTGGCCGAGCGACTCGCCCTCGCCCGGATTCCCATCATTCCCCAGTGTGGTTTTCGCACCGATCACATTCTTGTTCCCGCGAGCCGGCTTGACGACGCCGTGCGCGTCATCGAGAGCCTCATCGCCGATGCCCTGAAGGAGAGTCACTGATGCCAACTGTTCTCACTGCCGCCGAGCGCGAGTCGCTCATTGTTGAATACGAACGAGGGGCTACCCTCCTGCGCACTGCCTGGGAGAGCATCCCCGAAGACGCCGAGAAGTGGCGTCCCGCTGCGGAGAAATGGTCGGCCCACGAGGTGGTGGTTCATTGCGCCGACTCGGAGACCTACGCCGCCACCCGGATTCGTCTGCTCGTGGCCGAGAAGGATCCGTTGATTGTCGGCTACGACCAGGAGGTCTGGGCCAAGGTCTTTAACTATCACGCGCAGTCCACCGATCGCGCTCTGCGAACCATCGACGCGGTGCGTACCGGCACCCTCCCGATTCTGAGATCGCTCAACGATGGTGACTGGGCGAAGGAAGGCAAGCACACCCAGTCTGGTCCCTACAATGCGTGCGACTGGCTCAAGAGCTATGGCCCGCATCTGACCAGTCACGCCAAGCAGATCGAGCGCAACCTCGCGGCCTTTCGCGTGGCCTCGAAGTAAAGTCCCGCATGTTTTTCGACGAACAGGTAGCCGGAGAGATCAAAGAGCGTCTCTCCGAGATGGTTCATCCGGTGAAGCTGGTGGTCTTCTCCCAGGCTCTCCAATATCCGGAGTCCGAAGAGGTGAAGCGTCTGGTCGAGGAGCTTGGAACCCTCGACCCGCGCATCATCGTGGAGTCGAAGAACTTCGTCATCGACGCGGACTACGCGAAGTCGATGGGGGTGGAACGCATTCCCGCCATCGCTATCCTCCGCGCCGGAATCGACGGGGCCGCCGATCATGATTATGGCGTGCGTTTCTTCGGCCTTCCCATGCAGTACGACTTCGGCGTCCTGATCGACGGGATTGTCGATGTGTCCAAGGGCGAGAGCGGCCTCGATCCCGCGACGATCGAAGCCCTGAACGCGCTCCCCCGGCCGGTTCATGTGCAGGTGTTCTCGACCCCCACCTGACCGTTTTGTCCCCGGGCCGTGCGCCTGGCCTACAAGTTCGCGATCGCCAGTGAAAAGATCACCGCCGATGGAGTGGAGGTCACGGGTTTTCCCGACCTGGCCCGTCGTTACCGCGTGTCCTCCGTACCCAAGACAGTAGTGGGCGAAGGAGGCGAGTTTGTGGGCGCTCAACCCGAGTCGGCCCTGCTTGAACACGTCCAGAAGGCCGCGGAACCCGCGCCCCTTCCCTAGCGCCTCCGCCCTCTCCGGAGAGCCTTCACCTCGCGTGCTATATTCAAAAATCTCTTTATGGTCCAGTTCAACTTTGCAGAAAAGACGATCAAGGCCAAAGTCGTTTTCTATGGCCCCGCGAAGTCCGGCAAGACGACGAACCTCGAACAGATTCATCGGCTCACCGACCCTTCGGGGCACAACAGCCTGGTCTCGCTGAACACCGCGCAGGACCGAACCCTCTTTTTCGACCTCCTCCCGATTTCCCTCGGGCAGGTTTCGGGCTACGAATTCAAGATCCAGGTCTACACCGTTCCCGGCCAGGTTCAATACAACGCGACCCGGCGTGTCGTGCTTGCCGGCGCCGACGCGATCGTCTTCGTGGCCGACTCGAGAAAGTCGATGGCCAAGGAAAACATCGCCGCCTTCGAGAACATGAAGGTGAACCTCCTGGCGAACCGACTGGTGCCCGAGAAGGTTCCGCTCGTTCTTCAGTACAACAAGCGCGACATGCCCGAAATCGACACGGAGGCCGAGCTCAATCGCCAGTTGAACGCCTGGGGTCGCAAGGCGTTTCTGGGAGTGGCCGCCAATGGCGACGGGGTCATCGAGACCTTCGGAGCCGCCGCTCAGGAGATGCTCCAGTCGATCGCGATCAAGTACAACCTTAAGGACAAGGGCCTCGATCCCGCGGCCGTCCCCGAGTTGGTCGCGGCCGCTCTCAAGGCTCTTGCCGGCAAGGCCGAGGACGCCAGCGCAAAGGCCCCTTCGAAATCCGCGCCTGGAAAGCCCGCCACGATTTCGCCGTCCAAGATCACAGTCACCCAGTCTCAGATCGCCGACCCGAATGCCTCGCTTCAGGGTGGCGCCGATGGTGGTGGTCTGGTCATCGAAGAACTGCTGGGCAAGGCCATCAAGTCCAACGTCGACATGGCCGAGATCCTTTCGAGCGTGGTGCAGGCGGTCAACAGCGGTCTCGCCGCCATCGTCTCTCACGCCGACCTGGCCCTCCTCTATAAGGAAGACATCAAGCGGAACGCCGCGATTGCCGCGATCAAGCGGGAAGCCGACCTGACCCAAAGACGAGTCCAGGCCATTTCGACCGGCGGCGCGCTCCCTCCGCCCTCGGCCGTGTCGGCCGGACCGGCGACCCGGCTCGCTCAACAGGTGAGCGCGCAACGCCAGGCGTCAAGCTCTCCATTGCCGCCACCGAAAGCGGTCTCGACCGGTTCGAGCTCGCCGAGTCATGGCGCCGTCGACTCGGCCCTCGAGGCCATCCTCAAAGAAGGCGTGCGCCTCGCCGAGGCCGGGCTTTCCGGGAGCGGGGGAACCGTCGAGTTCGCGCAAATCAGTGGTGAGTTGCCTTTGTGCCCGCCCGCCCATGTGTCGAAACTCGTCAAGGCCGCGGTCGAAGGCGCCGCGGCCCTCGCTCCCGCGGGCAAGATCAGCGTGCGATCCGAGAAGAAACCTGTTCTGCTCAAGAGTCGCGATGGATCCGAAACCAAGCGTGACTTCCTGATGCTGATGATCGCTCAGCCGGCGCTTATTCCGGTTGACGAGCAGCAGAAGATTCCCACCGGCGCCGGCAGCGGCCCCCTGGGCGAGGCCGGAAAGCTGGTTCGGGAAGTGGGCGGTTTCACCCGCTTCGCCCCCACCTCCACGGGCGGAACCGAGACGCGCTTCTTCCTGCCCATGTGAATGTGAGGTAGGTTGCCCTGCGGCAACCCCACCTTCAAGCCCGACGGTCGGCTAGGCCGAAACCGTCTTCAGCCCCTCGGCCATCGCCTCGGCGGTGATGTCCCAGTTGTCGCGGTCGAAAACGTTCTTGCCGTCCTTGAACAGGATGATCTGGGGCGACTCGTGTTCAATGCCGGTCATGGTGGCGACATGATTGCTCGCGGGTCGCGCCTCGACCACCTTGATAATGCCGAGTCTCAGATCCTCGCGCGGATCGAGATGAGCCTGCACATGGACGAAAGACTCCTGGGTCTTGTGGCAGGTCCCTGCCTTGAAAATGGCGGCGGTGGGGTTCACCTTCAAGAAGCCATCGACTTCCTGGGGCGAGGTGAGAAATGTGATGCGGTCTTTAAGAGGCATCGGCGAAGTCTAGACTCCCGGACTTGCTTACCTTCGCTTTCACCCTCGCCCCGCGATCTCGCCCGGATCAACTGGATGGAGTTTCGCGAGAGAATGGACCTCCGAGTCGGCCCGGGGAAGACGGGCAGTAATCAACGTTTCGCCTGATCCGGCGTTTCGCGACTCGCGGAGCGGCCGCGGCGGCGCGCTCCGATAGTCTCTTTCCAGCCTCCGCCCGCGGTTCTGGGTGCTAACCTCCCACATATATGGTCGGAGAGGGAACCGCTCGGTCGTCCGATCACAAAGACCGCATCGGCAAGTACGAGATCATCGCCAAGATCGGGCAGGGCGCCATGGGCGAGGTGTTCCGGGCTCGCGATACTGTCCTCGATCGATTTCTCGCCATAAAGACCATGTCGCCCGCCGTGCTCGGGGATGCCGAACTCGGCCAGCGCTTCCTGCGCGAGGCGCAGTCCGCCGCTCGGCTCAATCACCCCAATGTGGTCACCCTCCACGACTTTGGCGAAGACGCGGGGCGGTTCTTCATGGCCATGGAGCTACTGGAGGGCGAGGACCTGAAGGACCTGCTCAAGCGACGCGGCCTGGCCACTCTCGAAGACAAGCTGGCGGTGATGGAGCAGATCCTGGAGGGCGTCGCCTACGCCCATATCGCGGGTGTCGTCCACCGCGATCTCAAGCCGGCCAACATCCATGTCCAGGCGAACGGTCGGGTCAAGGTCATGGATTTCGGCCTGGCCCGCTTCGGCGAATCCGAGATGACCCGCGCCGGGACGGTCATGGGGACGCCGAACTACATGTCGCCCGAGCAGGTGCGCGGTGAGCGGGCCGGACCGCCCTCGGATGTCTTCGCCCTCGGGGCCCTGTTCTACGAAGTGATCGGAGGACGACGCGCTTTCGAAGCTGATTCCATGCATGCCATCCTGTACAGGGTTACCGACTCGGATCCGACCCCGCTGAGTAAACTGTGTGCGGATCTGCCCCCCATTATCGAGATGTTCGTCTCCAAGGCGCTGGCCAAGGAGCCCGAGCTCCGTTACCGGGACGCCGGCGACATGCGCGAGTCGTTGGAGTTGTGCCGCCGGGTTCTCGATGGCTCGCTTGCAGAAGCGGAAGTCATCGCATCGCTGCGCGAAGCCCGGACCCTGGTCCAGACCTCGAGCGAGGTGGCGGCCACGGTGGCGTCGATCGAACCGGCCACGGGGGCGGTCTCCACCCTTCCCTCGCCGCGGCGTGGCGCGCCCGGCCAATCGACTTCTTTGCCATCCGTGCGAGGGATCGCGGGCGCGGCTACGCCGGTTCGCCGGGGGGCGAGGTCTGGCTCGAAACCGCCGGGCGCCTCGGGAAGCGCCTCGCGGGTCGAGGCGCCCGCTAGCGGGTCGGCAGGCTCTATCGCACCCTCTCGAACCCCACTGTACCTGGGCGCAATCGTGATAACGCTGTTGATCGCGGTCGGCGCGGGAGTCCTTCTGAAACGCCCGCAGGCTCCGGTGACCCCGCCCGACGATCGTTCGGGGGTGTTTGTCAGGGCGGCGGTGGAGGCGCAGCTCGATGCGGCGCGGCGGAGCCTCGAATTCAAGGACCTGGAAGGGGCGATCACTACCGCGGGCAAGGCGCTTCAGCTCGATCCCGGCAACGCGGAGGCTCAGGACATCATGGGCCGCGCCCGCGCTTCCCTCGACGAGGTCGAGACTCTCGCGAGCGCGGCGCGACAGGCGGCCGAAGCCGGCGACCTGGACGCCGCCGCCAAGGCACTTTCGAAGGTGCTCGTCCTCATGCCGAAGCACCCCGTGGCCGGCGAGTTGTCGGCTCAGCTGGCCAGCCGCTTCAAGACGGCGGCCGAAACGGCGCAGAAGGAAATGAATCGCGCGGCCGACACCGCCCGCCGGGCCGGCGCAAGCTCCCTCCGCGCCTACGCCGAGGCGGTCGGCCTGGCCGCCCGCGCGGAATCGGCTTACGGCAAGAAGCAGTACACCGAAGCCACGCAGCAGTTCGGGGCTGCCCAGCGAGCCTACGACGCCTCTCGGCGCGACGTCCAGGCGCTGGCCTCGAAGCCGAGCCCGACCCCGGCCGTCTCCACCACGGCCGCGGCGCCGTCTCCGAGTACGCCGCCACTGGTCGCGCCCACCACCGCGCCACCGCTCCCGACCCCGGTGGTCGCGGCACCCGCACCGATGGTGGCGCAACCACTCCCGGCCACACCGGCGCCCAAACCGGCGCTGAGCGACGAAGCAGCAGTGCGCCAACTCCTCGCCAGCTTCAAGCGGGCCATCGAGGAGAAGGATCTCTCTCTCTACAAGAGGGTGCGACCCGGCCTGAAGCCCGACGAGGAACGCCGGCTGAGGGATGCTTTCAACAACGTCTCGTCACAACAGGTGGACTACAGCGTCGATGATGTCTCGTTCGATGGGGACAAGGCTACTCTGCGCGTGACCCGCACCGGGCGCGTTTCCGGGCAGACCGTACCTGCGGTCCGCCAGGTGCTGCGCCTGGTGAGAAGCGACGCCGGCTGGGTTATCGCCGAGATCAGTCAGTAGGAACGGGGGCGTTCGGTATTCGGCGGCCCGAAGTGGTTAGAAGCTGTACTCGATCCCGAACAGCGGGGTCACGCGATCGCGCAGGCCCGAATCGTTGAGCTTGAAGGTGACGTTCAGGCCGAGCAGGAGGCCGCCCCCCGGGTTGACCTTGAGCCCGACCGCGCCGTCGATCACGTTGTAGGACCCTTTGCTGAAACGCACGGTGGGAAACGTCGAGCGGTTGTTGAGAGCTCTGAAGGTGTCGATCGAGACTTGCTCTCCGTCGATCACTCGCCGCCCTACCACATCGACGGCGATGCTTGCCTTCTTGCCGACGCCAAGGTCGGCGCCCAGAGCGACCACGGCCTCGTCCGGCAGGTCCCCCTTCTCTCCGGTCAGCACGTTGCCGGCGAGCAGGCTGTTCCCGTTCCAGTGGTAGGCCGCGTTCAAATGCGGCGAGAAGGCTCCATGAGGAGCCGACAGCACCAGGAACGGCTTGACCGAGAAGGCTCCGGTCCCGAGCAGGTTCTTCTCGTCTCCGGTGGGGAGGCGGCCCTCGAGACCGACCGCGATACCGAGGGTGGGACGCCGCACGACCGAGCCCTTCACTCGGATGTCCACGTCTCCGATGCCTTTGGCGTGGCCTGACTTCTGGAACGTCTCCTCATCACCGTAAGGGTCTGCGCCGGGCTCGAAGAAGAAGTGGACCGCGGGATTCACCGTTCCAATGCGTTGCACAGTGGTACGCGACGAGACCGCGAGGTCGACGTTCACCAGAGGCAAAGCGACGGACACATCGACGTGGTCGGTCACGCCGAAGCTCACGTAGGCGGTGAACTGGGAGATCTCGGCGGCGATCGAATTTCTTGCCGTGATCACGTCGTCGCGCCCGGTGCCCGCGACAGGGTTGTCGTGGCTGAAAACCGTGGGGATATCGCCCAGGTCGAGGCCGTCCAGGGTGTCGAAGCTGAAATGCTGGTACGCCGTTCCGAAGGAGGCGCGGTTTTTCCCGATGGTCTCGGCCCGGTCGGCGACCAGGGGGCCGAAGCTCTGAGTGGAACGATTGAACACACCCAGGGCCGGATCGAAGGTGTAGGTGAAGCCGGAGGCGGGCGAAGGGAGCGGAACCGAAGCGAGCCCCGAGGCCAGGGCAGAGTTGAAGGGTGAAAAGTTAGCCTGGAAGGAACTGTTGAAATGCGCCGAATGGGTTTCTCCGGTTGGCAGTCTCGCTTCGCTGTTCACCGTGAGTCCGTTCGGTCCGAAGAGTGTTGGGATCAGGAAGGCCAGTTTTTCCTGGCCCTGCGCGGGCACCGCGTAAGCGACGGCCAGAGTGGCGACGACAAAAATTCGAATTCTTGGAAACATGGAACCCTTGCTCGAGAAATGGCGGGAGCGCGGAGTCGCCCTCACCTTGATGAACCTGACGTCAGTAAGCCCATCATAGGGGATTTCCGCGAACCCGGACTCAAATGCCAAGCGAAGACCGAGGGACCGGTTCGCCTCGGCTCAGTAGCCGGAACGGAGCAACTCGATGCCGACGGCAAGCGTCTCTCGCCACGCCTGCTCAACCTCCGACGAAAACCGGGGATCGTATCGCCGTGCGGTGGCGACCAGGCAGTCGAGCCATTGATCGTACAGTTCGGGTCGTATGTCCAGATGCCTTCGGCTGTGCATCTCGGTCAGACGTCCGAGGTCACGTCGGGCCACGCTGCCGGGCTGGCCCTGGACGACGACGGCCATCGTCCACAGGGTGTCGGCCAGAACTTCGGTCTGGCGCTTTTGATCGGTGTGACGGAACTTCTCGCGCACCTCCTCGGAGGAGCCCATGAACGTTCCATAGAAGTCCAGGAGGAAGTTGGGTTCCTCCAGGCACCGCTTGAGGCTGGCCCGAAAGGCCGTCACAGAGTCCATTGGCGCCATTCTAGTGTACGCCGTATCCCGCGAATCTAAGGTTCGTCGGCCCGATTTCCCCCACAAAGAATCGTGGCGATCGTCCGGCCCGCATATCGCGGTGGGTCGGCAAGGATCGCGGCGACACCCAGCGCGCCCGCTGGTTCCAGGACCAGGCCGGCGTGTCGGAGAATCAGCCGCATCCCTTCCTGCATCGACTCGTCTTCGATCAGAACGACATCGTCCACCAATCCGTGCATATCGCTCACCGCTTCGGGAACGGGCACGCGAACCGCCACGCCATCGGCGATGGTGTCGGTCGTCGCGGTTTCGACCAGAGCGCCGCCCGGACCGTTCCGCCACGACCGCTCCATCGCGGGCGCGCGCGCAGCACACACTCCGATGATCTCGGTAGCCGGTGACGCGGCCTTCACCCATCGCGCCACGCCATTCAAAAGGGAACCGTTGCCGAGGGGGACGAGGACCGCGTCGAACGCCTCATCGCGCGAAAGAAGTTCGCGGCCGATCGTCCC
>JANLSZ010000090.1:0-27756 GCA_031362685.1 Vicinamibacteria bacterium
AAGGAGTTCGACTCGCTGCGAGAGAAACACGGGGCCTGCCACGCCGAGTCGGGGATCGAGGCGGAGAATGCGCTCCGTGGCAAGTGGACGCTCGGTTGCGAGCGAGGCCGGATCACGCTCAGCGTGACCCTGGCCCCCACCCTCCCGCCCACCGTCCAATACCTCGAGGCCGCGTCCATTCTTCCCCCTACCTCCGGTTTCTCCAACGTGGCCGACGCCCTTGTTCGTTCCATCAATCAGGGAGAGCATCTCCGCGACTCCCTCCTTTCTTTGAGCGCACCCGGCGATGTTGCCGCACAGTTGGAAGCGGCCCGGGCCTACGGAGCCTGCGTGGCCGGCGACCTCATGAGCGGCGGTCCCGAGAGCGGCATGCTGCGCCTCGACTGCGATCGAGGAAAGCTGGATGTGCGCTTGACCGTCGACAGCGCGGGGCTGCTTACCGGGCTTCGAATTGCACCCGCCTCGGGCGAAGTCTGCGTGCCCTAGTCACCCGCGAGAACGCAATCCAATTCGCCCCGCTCAGCTTCTTTGTGACACCACCAGCGCCCGACCGCCGTCGACATCCACCCGTGAGAGCAGAAAGGCGCCGACCACGAAGAACACGGCGAGCCCGAGAAGACCTCCGCGACTGGACCCGGTCAGCGTGACCGCGGCCCAGAAGAGCGCCGGCCCCATGATGCCCGCGAAGCGATCGCCGACCCCGTAGAAGCCAAAGAACTCCGACGATTTTTCCTTGGGGATGAGACTGGCGAAAAGCGACCTCGAGAGCGCCTGCGCCCCGCCCTGCGCGGTGCCGATCAGGGAGGCCAGCAGGAAGAACTGCCAGGTCTCCGTCATCACAAAGCCGAGGACGCAGATGCCCAGGTAGGTGAGAAGGGCCAGGTAGATAGCGTTACGCGTGCCCATCTTCGCGGCCAGATGAGAGTAGAAATAGGCGAAGGGGAGGCCGATGAACTGCACGGCCAGAATTGCCTGCAACAAGCGGGCCTGCGGAATCCCGATTTCGGTGCCGTAGGTGGCGCCCACCCGGATGACGGTGTTGACCCCATCGTTGTAGATGAGAAACGCGACCATCATCAGAAGGGCCTCGCGATATCGCCTCAGATCGCGGAAGGTGGCCCGGAGGGAATTTACCGTGCCCATCATCGCGGCCGCCACCGATCGACGAACGCCGTTGCCGTCACCGCTGGCGGGCGGCTCGGAGACGTTCCTGAACAGCGGTATGGAGAACAGGGCCCACCACAAAGCCGCGAAAGCAAAAGACGCGCGCGTGGCCGTACCCGCATCGGCGAATCCCCACGCGTGCGGGTTGGAGATCCAAAGCAGATTCAGGGCAAGGACGAGACCACCGGAGAGATATCCAAACGCATAGCCCGCGGAGGAAACAAGATCGATCTCCTCGGGTTTGGCCACGTGGGGCAGGAGAGAGTCGTAGAGGATGAAAGACACGGCGATGGCGATGTTTCCGAGGCTGTACCAGACGAGCCCAAAGAGCCAGTCGCCCGGCCCGACCATCGCGATCCCGAGCGTGGCCGCGACACCAATGGCGATGAAGACTCCCATGATGCGCTTCCGAGCCCCGGAGAAGTCGGCCATGGCGCCGACGAAGGGACCGAGAACCGCCACCACCAGCGCGGCGATGGTGGTGGCCGAATAGAACCTGGCGCTGGACTCCGCTTTGGTAAATCCGGTGGCCAGCACACTCGCGAAGTACACCTGAAACACCTGAATGACCGAGGTCATGAAGACCGAGTTCGCCCAGTCGTAGGCAACCCACCCCCGGAGTTCAGGGCGAGAGAGCCCCAGTCGATCGAGCAGGGAAGCGGCCACGGTCCCAGCATTCTGACACTTACGAACGGCGTCCCAGCCGCTTTTTGTTGTCAGAATGGAAACACGATCATGAAAAAGAATCTGAAGACCGCCCTTTCGGAGCAGGGTTCGCACTCCTCCTTCGTCCTCCGAGTCCCGATCATGTTTCACGATGTCGACGCCGCGGGCACGGCGTACTACCCGCGACTGGTCGACTTCTGCCACTGCGCGTTCGAGGCCCTGTTCAATGCGCGCATCGGTCCTTCGTACTCAAAGGTGATCGGCGGAGGCGTTGGTTTCCCGTCCGTGCATTTTGAGGTTGATTTCGTGAAGCCCATCCGGCACGGCGACACCATCGATATCGGAGTTCGGGTGACTCACGTGGGTCGAACGTCGGTGGCGCTTGCCTTCGAGGCCCGTCGCGGCAAGACCCTCTTGTTCCGCGCGAAGAACGTGGTGGTGGTCGTCGATTTGAAGACCATGACGAAGCGACCGCTGAACTCCCGAATGCGCCAGCGCTTTCTGGCCGCGGTCTGACTGGATGGCCGAAGCTCGGCGACACCATGTTCGAATCGCCTGATTCACTCCGGCGATTCGAGCCTCGCCGAGGACTCGCCGGGCCCAGGCCAGGGGGTTCCAGGGTTAGGTGGCCAGCACCAGGCGCTCGATCAAGTCCACCCGGCGAGCAAGGTCGGCGATGACCACGTGCTCATTGCGCGCGTGGGCCCCGTCGCCCATCGGGCCCAGGCCGTCCAACGTAGGAACGCCGGCGGCGGCGGTCAGGTTCCCATCCGAAGCGCCGCCCACGCGCTCGCCGCGCAGTTCGAAGCCAAGGTCCCGGGCGACTCGCTGAGCGCTGGCGAAAAGAGCGCGTGACGCTTCGGTTTCGGCCAGGGGCGGCCGGTCGAATCCTCCCTCAACGTCGACGCTCACTCGTGGATCGATGGGCCGCCAGGCCCGTAGCTCACGTTCCACCCGCTCCGGCTCGGATGATGTCCACACCCGGCAGTCGATCGCCACTTCGGCGTGCTCGGGAATAACGTTCGTCTTCGTCCCCGCCGAGGCGAGGGTCGCGGCGACCGTGGTTCCGGCCTCCGGGTTCGCGAACTGCGGGGTGGCGAGGACGAACTCGGCCAGGGCCTTGAGGGCAGAGGCGCCCTTCTCCGGGTCCAGTCCGGCATGGGAGGGAATTCCCGTGAACCGCAGGCGAAAGAGGCCGGTTCCTTTCCGAGCCACCTTGGCCGCACCCCCGGCCGCGGAAGGTTCAAGGACCAGAACGCGATCGTGCTTCCTGGCCAGTTCGAGAAGCAGAGAGCTCGAGGCCGAACTCCCCACTTCTTCGTCGGGAACCAGCAGGAGAGTCACGCGAGGCGGCGAAGGACTGAGACGGAGCCGGTCAAGAACGTGGATAGCGACGGCCACGCCGGCTTTCATGTCGAAGACTCCGGGACCCCGAACCACGTCGCCTTCCTTCCAAAAAGGAAGCTCGAGAAGCGTCCCCACCGGCCACACCGTGTCGATGTGCCCCAAAAGCAGGGTACTGGGACGAGCTTCGCCATCAGAGCCAACCGTGGCCATGACGGCGTCGCCGCGAAGGGGGCAGGGCACGAGCCGGGCGATCGGACTTCCGCCGCGGTTCAGCCGGTCGCGGACCCAGGCTGCCAGAGCACTGACCAGATCGGCGTCGTCGGAGGGCGACTCCCGAACCACCAGTTCGCGCAGGTCGGCAAGAATTCGGTCGGTGTCTTCCATGCCTCCGATCATAAGACCGCGTGGACCTTCGACAATTTTCACCGAGTGCCGGGAACCTGTCGCGCCTCGTTGTCGTTATTCCACTAGACAGGGGAAAACCATGACCACGCTGCTCATTCTTGGCCTGATGTTCTTTGGCGCCCTCTTCTCGCTGGTACTGATCCCGCTGGTTCTGCTGAAGGTGGCCTTCGCGGTATTGATGGCTCTGATCGTAATCCCCTTCAGGATTCTGGGCGCGCTCATCGGCGGGCTCACCCGGGGCATCTTCAAAGGGATGTTCCTGCTGGCCCTCCTGCTGATCCCCCTCGCCTTGATCGCGCTGCCCTTCACCATTCTGGCCTTCGGGGCGTGGCTCTTGTACCGAGCCTTGCGCCCAAGGCGACCGCCCCAGGCCTACGTGGTCGCGTGAACGGTTTGGGCCCGCATTAGCGACGGGCCGAGAGTTCGTCCTTCACCACCGCTCCACCCTTCATCACGAACCCGACTCGTTCCAGTTCGGTGATGTCCTTGAGGGGATCGCCCTTGACCGCTATCAGATCAGCGAACTTTGATCCCTCGACGGTGCCGACGCGATCCTGCCAGCCGATGATTTCGGCGTTGAGCTTCGTAGCCGAGACGATCGCACTCATGGGAGCTTCACCGAGCTGAACCCGGATCCGCAGTTCCCCCGCGTTTGCGCCATGGGGGATCACTCCGGAGTCGGTGGCAAGTCCGATGGGCAGGCCGGCCCCCAATGCCAACTTGAAGCTTCGGATCTCGCTTTCTCGAATCTTTCGGTCGCGTTCCTTCTCGGACTCCGGTGTGCTGGCCGAGTTCTGGATGTACTCGCTGGTGAGCAGCGTCGGCGCGAAATAGGTGCGGCCCGCCGATTTCTTCAGGAGTTCGATCGCCTCCTCGTCGAGCATGGTGCCGTGGTCGATGGTCCGTACCCCCGCGCGAATCGCGGCCTTGATACCGCCGGTTCCGTGGGCATGAGCCGCCACTTGTCGCCCCCACCGGTTGGCCTCGGTGACCGCGGCTCCTATTTCCTCGTCGGAATACTGCTGGGCCCCCGGTTCGATGCCTTTCGAGAGCACCGCCCCGGTGGCGAGGATCTTGATGAAATCCGCCCCGTTCTTGAAATTCGTTCGAACCGCTTTCACAATCTCGTCGGGACCATCGGCCAGGTTCCGGACCACCGGAACATCCACAAAGATCGAAAACTGACGCGCGTCTCCAGCACCGCCCGTCGATGAGACGTAGTTCCCGGCGACCATGAGGCGCGGCCCGGGAACCGCGCCTTCGTTGATGGCATTCCGAAGGGCCACGTCGGTGAAGGGCCAGGTCGGACCCATCTCCCGGCAGGTGGTGAATCCGGCTTCCAGGGTGACCCGCGCGTTCCTGGCCCCCCAAAGCGCGGCCTCGGCGGGCGTGGTCTTGACCAGCGCCTCTTCCCAGTGGATCCCGAACTTGTCGGTCAGGTGGGTATGGAGATCGAGAAGACCGGGGAGGAGGGTGGCATTTCCAAGGTCGATCAGGCGCGCGCCGGGCGGCACGGGCAAGGTCGAGCCCACCGCGACAATCCGCTCGCCTTCGATGCGAACCATGGCCGGAGACAGGGGAACACCGCCGCGGCCATCGATGAGATGGCCGGCCTTCACCATGACGATGGTCTTTGCCTCCTGCGCGTCCGATGACGGCCCCAGTACCGCGACCATGAGCGAGGCGGCGAACCGCATGGAGCGCGTGAGAGTCTTCATCGAAGGTCTTCCGGTCTTTTGGGGAGGGACTACTTCTTGCCGCCGATGAAACCGGCCCGTCGAAACGCCAGGTAGAGGACAATGCCCAGCACGGTCATGAATCCGATGACGCTGAAGTATCCAAGCGGCTCGTGGAGTTCGGGCATGTTGTCGAAGTTCATGCCGTAGATCCCGGCGATGAGGGAAAGCGGAAGCAGAATCCCGGACATCACGGTGAGCACCCGCATGACTTCATTGGTCTTGTTGGCGGAGGAGGCCTGAATGCTCGCCAGCACGCCGTCGAGGAGGTCGCGCGACGAGTCCACCGCCCCGCGAACCGCCAGGGCGTTGCCCAGAACCTCCTGAAACGAGGCCTTCGCATCTTCGCTGATGAACCGGCTGCGCTTGGTGCCCAGCAGCATCAGAACGATGTGCAGCGAGGCTGCAAGTTTCTTGAGGGTCAGAATGTTGCCGGCGACCTCGTTGAGGCCCTCCTGAGCGGACTCCGAATCACCCAGAACCAGTTTGGAATCCAGAACGTCCAGAGCGTTGTCATTCGCGAGGTTCAGATGCGCGCAATCGTAGAGGCATCGTTCTATGAACAGGAAGGCAATAAAGGCCGGGCTCTTTCCGGCCAAACGGAAGGCATCCTCGCAGCTCGCCTTGACGGAGTCGACCACGTCCATCTGTCGTCGGTGGTAGGTGATCACGTACTCGGTGGAGAGAACCAGGATCATCCGGTCGAGTTCGATCTCGCTGATGCCTCGCCGGGTGTCCAGATGTTTCTCCGGATCCTCCACCTCATACAGATAGAAGGCGAGCGACTCCGGCCGCTCGACGATGCGGGGGAGAATCTCCGGGTCGTCGAAGTGAGAGACCAGACGAAGGTTGAGCTCGAGCTTCAGAAGCAGGTCGTTGAGGACGCTGATGTCCCCGCCCTGCACATCGATCCACGAGAAGACGCCTTCGTCCAGCAACTCGCGGTCGAGGTTTTCGTTCGAGAAGTGACGAATCGACTTGTCGGAGCGGGAGAAGCTGACTCCATAGAAGACCGATTCCATCGTCGCCATCCCTTCAGTCTGCCACCAAGACGGCTGATCTCGAAGCGCCTACAATCGGAAAGATGAGCGTTGAGGCCGCACTGTTGATCCACCGAACCTCGGAGCCTCGCGAGGAGCGGGATCGCTTGCGCATGATCGAGTTTGCGCGCGCCCATGCCGATCCCTTCGACCGAGCCATCCCCGAAGGCCATTTCACGGGGTCCGGACTGGTCATGTCGGAAGACGGCGCCGCCGTCCTGCTCCTTCATCACACCAAGCTTCAACGCTGGCTGCAACCGGGAGGTCACGGTGAGCCGGGAGAAAGGCAAGGGGAAATCGTGGCTGCGCGGGAAGTGGCCGAGGAAACCGGCCTCGAGCCCAGACTCCATCCCACCGCGCCCCGGCCCTTCGATGTCGACATCCACACCATCCCCGCGCGCAAGCTCGACCCGGAGCATGAGCACCTCGATGTCCGCTACCTCTTCGTCGCCGATCGGTCCGAGACCCTGCGATCTGAAACCGCCGACGCGCCCGGCCATGCGGTTTCGGCGCCGCCGCTGTGCTGGTTCGCGGTTGCCGAGGCTCTGGCCATGGACCTCGACCCCGGCCTCAAGCGCATGATCCGCAAAGCGATGGTCATCCTCGCCGCAAGCCGACCCCTGTAGTGCTCAACTCCCAGAATCTCGCCGCCCGCTTCCTCCCCCTTCGCGAAGAAGAGAGGAAGAAGATCCTCAAGCGGCTGCCAAAGCGAGAGGGCGAACGCTCCCAGCTCTTCGACTCATTCGACGGAGCCTGGTACGTGCATCCCGGCTCCCTGACCCTGAGCGACGACTACGACCACACCCTCAACGTCGTGGTGGATGGCGATCTCACCGTCCGGGGCACGCTGGACGACTACACTTCAAGCGGTCACCTGGTGGTCCTGGGCGACCTCCGTGCTCAGAACCTCCTGTGTCGTCAACTGACCGTGGTGACCGGGTCCGTCTACTGCGCCGGTCTTATCTACGCCGATGACAACAACTACGCAGTTGAGGTCTGGGGAGAGGCGCTCCAGGCCCGGGCTCTGGTGCTCACCGACAAGTCGGCCCGGTTGCCGGAGGAGCGCTTTCTCGAATACTGCTACGACGACGATGGTCCGGGGAGACGCGTGGGCGCTCCGGAATCGCTGATCGAGGCCGGGCTACGGTACCTCGGCGAAGACGGAGAGGAACTGGACGAGGCCGATCGACGATCGGGTGCGACCGTAGCCCTGGTACGACCGGCCGGGTTCGAAGAATGGCGGCAAGTGCTGCGACTTCATCCGGACGCCTTCAGGCGGCCCTTCGATTTCAGCCTGGTCAAGGGCGAGCGCGGCCTGCGCGTGGCGCTCCTGCAGAAGGATTGCCCGAAGTCTCTGACCGCCCGGGCCCTCGATGATCCAGGCTGGCACCTCGATCTGGCGCTCTCGTCGGCCGCGGATCCGACGCAGTTGTCGAACCTTGCCGGCTCCTCGGACGAGGCCGTCCTGGTTGCGGTGGCGAGTCATCCCCTGACCCCGGTCGATATCCTCAGACAGCTGGCCAGGCACAAGGCGCCTGCGGTGCGGAAGGCGGTGGTTCATCACCCGTCATTGCCTGAAGACACTCGGCCGAAGCTCGCCCGCGACCGCCGGGCCGAGGTTCGTCAGCAAATCGCGGCCAGTAACCTCGCCACCCCGTTTCTCTCCGCTCTCGCCAGGGATGACTCCGCAGATGTGCGCCGGGCGGCGAGCTCTCATGCCGACCTTGAGGACCGCGATCGCCTCCTCCTCCTCCAGGATTCGGACCCGACCGTGAAGCGTCGCGCGATGCGATTCCTGCCCGAATCCCCAGCCTGGACGGAGCGGCTCCTGGCCACCGATGATGCCGACCTGATCGCCTGGGCGATTGCGCAGCGGGTTGGACCCGGGGCCGCTCGAACATTTACGGAGGCCGCCCAGGGGCTCTTCGACCCCCGCCGCGCGGTTCGCGAGGCCTGGCTCGGACAGCTTCGTCATACCGGAGAGTTGTTGCGCTTCTTCGACCGGAACGCCGACCGTTTCGCCGCCGATGAATCGCCGCTCCTGCGAGGTTTTCTGGCCGCGAGTGCGCGTGGACCAGAGATACTGAGAAGGCTTGCGCAGGACGATGAGAAAGTGGTGCGAGGCGTGGCGCTCGCCAACCTTGCCGCACCCGAAGACGCTGTGGTCGCCGAGGCCTTTAGACTGAGCGGGGAGCCCATCGATGCGGTCCACGCTTTGCTCTCTCACCCGCGACTTTCCACCGCTGCCCTGGCGCGCATTCATACGGCCGGCCCGTCGGCTTGGAGACTCGAGCCTCACCCGAACATGGCGCTCGCGGCGATTCTGGACCGAGCCCTTGGACTTGAAGCATCGCTCGCCTTGGAACCCGACTTTCAATCCTGGAGGGCGGTCGCCGCCAACGGGGAGAACCCTGGCTCAGTTTTCGCCGCGCTTCTGGACACCGAGAGCGAATACCTGCAGAGGGCGGCACGGATGAATGCCGCCACCCCGATCGAGGCTTTGCTGAGACACGCACGTCACGCAGGCGGCGCTAAACTCGAAGAGGTCTGCCTTAGCCCGGCCCTCGGACTCAAGACCATCCCCGCGGCCTCGCTGCTTCAGTTTCTGCTGAATCAGGATGGGGATGGGATCGCGCTGGCTCTGGCCGGCAATCCCGATGTCCCCCTGCGGGTCCTGCGAGAGGCCGCGCAACGGAGCGAGGCGGCCAGGCAGCGGGCCCGCCTCACCGCGTGGCAGGCTCACGCAGAGATGCTCTGAGCCACTCCGGTGAGGCAAGATAGGTAATGGAGAGAACGAAAGCATGAACCCAAAGGATCGACTCATCGTTGCTCTCGACGTCGACTCAAGGGAACGGGCGGAGGGACTGGTCGAGGAACTTGGACCGTATGTAGGGATGTTCAAGGTCGGCAAGGAGCTCTTCACCGCCGAAGGGCCGGAGGTGGTGCGCTCCATCGTGGCCGGCGGAGGGCGGGTATTCCTCGATCTGAAGTTCCACGACATTCCAAACACCGTGGCCAAGGCGGTCGGAGCCGCGTCGCAGTTGGGCGCCTTCTTCGTCACCCTCCATATCGCGGGCGGCCGCGCGATGCTGGAGGCGGCGGCCTCGGCATTGCCAGCCGAAGGAACGCAGTTGCTCGGAGTGACGGTTCTGACCTCGCACACCGACGAAACCCTGAAGGAAACCGGCGCGCGCGGCACCGTGGCGGAGACGGTCAGGCGGCTTGCTATCCTGGCCCGCGAGTCGGGTATCGATGGCGTGGTCTGCTCCCCGCATGAGATCACCCTGATTCGTGAGAGCGCGGGGGACGATCTGGTGATCGTGACGCCGGGGATCAGGCCCAAGGGTTCAGCGAAGGGCGATCAGGCCCGAGTCACCACGCCTCTCGAAGCGCTTCGACTTGGATCCGACTACATCGTGGTGGGTCGACCCATCACCGAGGCTTCCTCGCCAAAGGACGCCGCTCAGGCCATCGTCGAAGAACTCAGCCGCGGCTGAGCGTGTTCGAGCTCGTCCTTGGGGACGAGGGCCATGGCACCAACGAGGGGAAGGGCGGCGACTGAGCAGCCCATGGTATGTTTGACGCAGTAAAATGAAAACGAAGTTCATTTTCGTCTTGGCCGGGATCCTGGCCGCTTTGGGATGCGGGGCTCGCCCTACGGCTTCGAGCGCGGACCGACCTCCGGCGGCCATCGATGCTCAAGACGGTGGCGATGGCCAGCGATTGGTTTCACTGATCGACTATGTGGCCGCCGATTATGGGGGCGCGGTAGCGAATGGGGTGGTGGTCTCGAGCTTCGAGTACGACGAGCAGCTTGGTTTCCTGGAAACCGCCGCCGCTCTGGCCCCCCGGGCGGCCAGGAATGCCGAGGACAGTGCGGCCATAGCCAGGCGAGTCGCCGCCCTTCGCGAGGCCGTCCGGGCTCGGGCGGACGCGGGGAGGGTGGCCTCGCTTGGGCGCGCGGCCCGGGAAGAGATCGTGTCCCGTCTGGAACTCGTAACCACGCCGCGAAGGCGCCCGAACCTGAAGGGAGCGGAGTCGCTCTACGCCGTGTCGTGCGTGGCCTGCCACGGCGCGGACGGCCTCGGTCAGACTGAAGTCGCAGCTCTGCTGCAGCCCAAACCAACCAGTTTCAAGAACCCGGAACGCCGGGCCGCCCTCTCTCCCTATCGCATTTACAACGCCCTGACCCTGGGCATTCCCGGCACGGCCATGCCTGGATTTGAGAGCCTTTCGCCGGCGGAGCGCTGGGACCTCGCTTTCTATGTCCTCCGCCTCGCCCACTCGGGAGAGCCGGCCCGCGGTCCGGTCTCCATGACTCTTTCGGATTTGTCGGTGCGCTCAGACGCCGATGTGCTGGCCTCTCTTCAGTCCGAGGGGCACCCAAGGCCCTCGGAGGGCCTGACTTTCGCCCGTCGCGACGCGGCCTTCGCGGAGGCGCCGCTCGGACTCGGCATCGATCAGACCCGCTCGATGGTTCGCCGGGCCGCGTCTTTGGGCGTCGCCGGGCACACTGAGAATGCCGATCGCGTGGTTCTTGACGCTTATCTGAAGGGATTTGAACCACTCGAAGCTCAGATCAGTGCGAGGGACCCCCACCGAACCCAGTCGGTTGAGATCGCCTTCCGCGATTTCCGTGGCGCCCTGGTTCGTGGAAATCCGGCGGAGATCGAAAGGCGGGCGCAACTCCTCGACGAACTGATCTCCCGGGCCACATCGTCGGAAGGAACCACGCTCCCCCTGGTCGCCGCTTTCATCATCTACTTCCGGGAAGGCATCGAGGCGGCGCTCTTGGTGAGCGTACTCCTGGGCGGGGTCAAGAAGCTGGGCCGGCCCGACGCCGTTCGCGCGATCCACATCGGTTGGGTCGGGGCCCTCATCGCCGGCGGAGTGAGCTGGTTTCTCTTCTCGAAACTCATCGCCATCGCTCCGTCGCAGCGCGAGCTGATCGAGGCCGTCATCGGCCTTCTCGCCGCCCTGGTTCTATTCAGCGTGAGCTTCTGGATGATCTCCAAGGCGGAGTCTCGAAAATGGATGGCCTTTCTCAACGACCAGATGAACCGTGGTCTCAGCTCGGGCCGGGTGTGGTCGTTCGCCGGAATCGCCTTCCTGGCCGTCTATCGGGAGTGTGCGGAGACCATCCTGTTTACCGAAGCTCTCCTCATCGAGTCAGTGGGACGCCCCGGACCGGTTTTCGCCGGCGCCCTCGTGGGCCTGGCCGCGGTGGTTCTCATCGCCGTCGCCACCCAAAACGCATTAGGGCGGCTGCCCGTGCCTGTGTTCTTTGGCGTGTCGGGATTTCTGCTGAGCCTGCTCGCCATCGCTTTCGCGGGATCCGGCGTCTCGGCCTTCGTGGCCGCGGGCTACATCAGACCGCACCCCACCGGTTTTCCGAGCGTGCCCATGCTGGGTATCCACCCCGACCTCTCGAGCCTGGGCGTGCAGCTGGCGCTGGTGATTCTTCTCGTCAGCGCGGCGATGAAGACCTTTCTCGAATCGCGCATGCCCTACCGGGCGTAAGGGCGGCGGTTGCGGCGGGATTTAAGATGCGCGGATGAGCAAGCTCGAATCCCTGGGTATCCGGCGTCTGGAATCAGTCCACTACTACGTTCACGATCTGGAGCGGTCCCGGCGCTTCTATGTCGACATGATGGACTTCGCGGAAATCGGCGTCAGTTCCGACGAGTTGACCACCCGAGGCCGGCAGAAGTCGGTCGCTTTCATGGCCAGCAACTGCGTGGTCGTCTGCATCGCTCCTTTGGGTGAAGGAGGCCGGGCCGCCCGCTTCCTGAAGAAGCACCCGGATGGGGTGGGGACGCTCAATTTCGAAGTCGAGGACATCGAGACCACCTTTCGTCTTCTCGAGGAACGCGGCGGAACTCCCATTCAGGACATTGAGCGCGCGACCGATGCGAAGGGCGGAACCCTGGCCTGGTTCTCCATTACCACGCCCTTTGGCGACACCACCTTTCGTTTCGTCGAGCGAAAGGGATATCAGGCCCTCTTCCCCGGTTTCGTGGCTCACGCGACTCCCCGGGGCGGCACGAACCGATTTGGGTTCCAGGGCTTTGACCACACCACTTCGAATTTCCAGACCATGAAACCCGCTCTGCTCTGGATGGAACACGTCATGGGCTTTGAGCGGTTCTGGGGCGTTCAGTTCCACACCACGGATGTGGGCAAGGAAGACAAGACCCACGGCTCCGGTCTTCGTTCCGAGGTCATGTGGGATCGGCACTCCGGCGTGAAGTTCGCCAACAACGAACCGTGGCGCCCGTTCTTCAAGGCCTCGCAGATCAATATCTTCAACGAGGAATTGCGAGGAGATGGGGTTCAGCACCTGGCCATTTCCGCCAAGGACATCGTGGCCTGCGTCCGCGGCCTGCGCGAGCGGAAGATCGAGTTCATGCCCACCCCGTCGACCTACTACGAAATGCTCCCGAACCGTCTGAAGCAGTTATCCATTGGTTCCATCGACGAGGATCTGGATGTCCTTCGCGAACTGGAGATCCTGGTGGACGGCGACGGGCCGCATTCGTACCTGCTTCAGATCTTCCTGCGGGAAGCTTCCGGCCTCTACAAGGAAGCTCTGGCCGGCCCCTTCTTCTTCGAGATCATCCAGCGCAAGGGCGACGAGGGCTTCGGAGCCGGAAACTTCCGCGCTCTATTCGAGTCCATCGAACGAATGCAGTCGGCCTGAAACTCGAGGTCGAGGCCAGGACGTTCGCCGCCGCTGGCTCGCTCAGTTCGGAGAGTCGCCTTTCGCGCGACAAAGAGCCCGCAGCCGAGGGTCTCCGGTGGCGAAGGACTCTACGTTCCCCAGTTGCTCGAACGCGGAGAACACGGTCGCCGTCTTGGTGACATCCGGCTCGTCGCTCAACAGGCACACCTCCGAGGTGGACGCCAGGCCGCGAAACACGTCATGGGCATCCTGCAGCTTTCGCAGGTCCTCGAATGCATAACCGTGGAAAGAGGCGGGGGGGGCGTACCAGAACACCGGACCGCTTCTGGACGTGTAGCCGCCTCCCAGCTTGAGTCGGGGCGCGTAGGCATGAGCGGCCACGGCCGCGTGGTGAAAAGGGAAAGCCAGAAGGACTCCCTCGGGACCGAGCTGCTTTTCGATCCGCCCCATCGCCTCTCGCCAGTCCTCTCGCGCGGCCGGCCGAATGGTCAGGTAGCGAAAGACTGCGATGCCGTTCATTCCCAGCAGCACGAGCGCAATCGCCATTCCCACTTTGCCGATCCGCGCCAGGCTTCCCACGAGGAGGAGGAGAAGCGCGCTCATCGAGAGGGCGAAGTAGCGGGGAGCGAAGCCAATCCGTACCACCGCGTCCAAGGCCAGCAGCATGACGATAAAGGCGCCGAAGGCGCGGATCAGAAAGGCGAGGGCGGGTCGATCTTTGTGCCGGTGCGCGACACCCAGGAGAAGCACGAGCAGGCACAGGCTGACAACCTCGACCCGCCCGTCGGAAGGAACCGGGGCCAGACCGAAGAAAACCGTGGACAGTGCGGGCCACTCCTTCGACCATTCGATGCTGGCTTCGCTCCTTGCCGCGGCCAGGCCGAACGCCTTGGCGAGCCCGGGTGCGCACAACATCAGGGCAACCAGGCTCATGACCACGAGCCGGGGCTTGGACCAGCGGCGTCGGCCTTCGATCACCCAGAGCCCAACCAGGAAAAGGCCAAGGTAGGAGAAGGCCGTGGCGACCAGGGCCGCGAATCCGGACCGGACATCACTCTTCAGGCTGCTCGGCCCGCCGAGTTGACCCAGAAAGAAGAAAGCGAAGGCCAGAAGAGCCGAGTACGGCCGCAGTTCGTGTGAAAAAGTGAAGAGGTAGGCGGAACAGGGAATCACGAGAAAGGCCACGGTCCGCGAGGTCGAACCGAAGAGGCGTTCGCAAGCCTGGAGAGCCAGAAGCACCGCGAGGCTGCCGAAGACGATGGGAAGGACACGCAGACTCTCGTCCTGAACACCGGCGAGCGAAAGAGCCTTCACCAGCGCGTAGAAAAGCGGGGGGGTGAAGCCATCGGCGGTGGCCTGAGGGACCAGATCGCCCCAGGGCATTGAAGACATCCAAAGGGTGAAGAGTTCGTCGTACCCGAAGCTTTGGCCGGCGTGGGTAAGAAACCCAACCGCGAGAAAGACCAGGGCGGCGAGGGCCGTGGGGAGTCGCGGTTTCAAGAGTTCGTCCGGGCTACTGCTTGTGCTCCGGCTTGCGCGTCACCAGGAGATGGTGATGACTATTGATGTCGGGATAGCCATAGCGGAAATTCAGCTCCCGCTTCGGCTGGGCGCCAAACAAAGCGAGCATGTCCTTCGCCTCCGCCTCGGGAGCGGGCAGAAACGGGGCGTCAAACTGGCCGTAGGCCAGAACCTCGAAGCCCGCTTTCTGGGAATAGTGGGGAGGAATGCCCGTCGAGTCTGAAAGCATGAACTCCATGTTCGTGAGCAGATAGTCGCGGATCCGGGAGAAGCCCGAATTCCACATGAGGTAGCTCGCCGCTTTCGTGATAACGGTAACGCGAGCCTTGGCCTCAAGATGTTTGAGCACGCTGGGCACGCCCTTGAGGCCTCCGTTGGAAAGGTCAGCGGCGATGTGCCGGTGGATCCGAAGCGGGGCCTTGGGATCGCCACCCTTGCGAAAGGTGATCTCGGAGTTCGAGAAAGCCACAGAGAAATCGGGCGACTTCCACACCTTGTTCAACTTGGTGGCGGACGCGCCTTCCAGCGCGGTGATGTCCGCGATGGTCAGACCGATGGGCGCGCCGTCCGGCCCTAACCTGAAGAAGCGCAGGCTCACTGGCTCCTGCCCGTGAACGGCGAGGCCGGTGAGGAAGAAAGCGAGCTGCCCCGGGATGTCGCCCTGCTGTAACTGCATCATGTTCTCGCTGGTCGATTCGGTCCAGATGAGCAGACCGCTCACCCGGCGCCGAACCTGGGCCAGGCTCAGCTCCAGCCGCTCGGGGGTGATGCCAAGGATGCGCCGAGGGTCCCCGGCGTACTCCAGCGAGAGGGTTGTGACCTCGGTGAGGCTCGGGTAGGTGGTGAGAGCGGAGAGGAGGTCCCCGCCGCCAAAAGGATAAACAACGGTCGTGGAAAGCCCCTTTGGCTGCAAGGCGAGGAGAAACGGCTGCGCCACCGAGACGTACTTCGTCTTGTAGTCCGACATGGTCTTCTGGAACAACGCGCAGTGTCTGGCCACGACTGCCGCGAGTTCTTGCGGAACAGGTTCCGAGCCCGCGCACGCCACCAGGCGAAAGAGCAGTCGCAGTTCCGGGTCGAACGTTTCGTCCGCGTTTCTAGAAGGCGCCGGGACCAACCCGGGTGAAGCCGCGATATGCATGGTCGGCGGGGTGGCCCGAGCGGCCCCCTCTGGGTTTGCTTTGGGAGCGTCCTTCGCGCAGGCGGTCACAAACGGAAACAGGGCAAGGGCGGCGGCGACAAGAACGTGCGAAAGTCGTTTGGGATTCATGTCTCAATCTGCGAAGGAGTGGTTGTCTGGCCGAAAGTGGAGGAGTCGCCGTTTCCGTCTTCTCCCCGCTGCGCTCCTCGACCCGGTGACCACACGGTCGGGGGCCATAGAACTGGTGAGAGTAACATCCGCGCTCCCATGAAAGCGAGTGATCGCCATCTAGGCCTCAAGTCCGGGATCGGCCTGGTGGTCTCCAACATGGTGGGTGCGGGCGTCTTTATCAGCGCCGGCTTCATGGCCCAGGATCTCTCGCCCGGTCTGATCCTGCTGTCGTGGGTTCTCGGCTCCATCATCGCGCTCTCCGGCGCCCGGGCCTACGCCACGGTTGCCACCTGGGTACCGCGCTCCGGAGGTGAGTATCGGTATCTCTCCGACCTGCTGCACCCCGCCCTCGGCTGCCTGGCCGGCTGGGCTTCGCTCCTCGTGGGTTTCTCGGGGCCCATAGCGGTCGACGCTCTCGCGGCCGGCGAGTTCGCGCGGACTCTCGGCAGCTCCCTGCCCCCTTGGGCCTTCGGCGCGCTGGTGATCGTCGCCCTGGGCTTCATGCACGGGATGGGACGCCGCATTTCAAAGCGCGGGCACAATCTGCTCTTCATCGCAAACGGTTTGCTTCTGGCCGGTTTCGCCGTCACTGGCCTCTTCTTCGGGACCAACCAGTGGCCAACCTGGGTTCCTCCGGCCACCGCCACCTCGACCGGCTTCCCGTCTGAAGCGTTCGCACGCGGCCTCTTCTTCATCGCCTTCGCATTCTCGGGCTGGAATGCCGCCATCTACACGGCCTCGGAATTTCGTCATCCGAAACGAGACGTGCCCCGCGCGCTCTTGATCGGCTGCAGTCTGGTCGCTGCGCTGTATCTAGCCGTGAACTGGGTCTTTGTCGCCAACCTCACGCCGAACGATTTCAAGGTGGTCTTCGGGTACGACGAGAGCAAGGTCACCCTGGGTCACGTGATACTGAGCCGGATCCTCGGGCCCGCGGGCGGGCTCGTGATGTCTTTCCTCGTCCTGGTCGCCTTCATCTCCGCGGTGAGTGCGATGACCATCGTGGGGCCGCGGGTTTACGCAACCATGGCCGCCGATGGCTATCTACCCGCGTTCCTGCGCGTGCCGGAAGGTCACACCCCGACAAAGTCGATCGCCCTCCAATGCGCGGTGGCGCTCCTCATCCTCGCCACTCACACCATCCAGCAGGCTCTCGCGAACGTGGGGGCGATTCTCACCCTCTTCGCCGCTCTGGTCTCCGTCTCCATCTTCCGCCGGGCGCTCTCCGCCCAGGACGGCATCGAAAAACCTGGCGCAGTCACCCTGGTGGCGGCGGGCATCCACGTGGCGTCTTCCGCTTTCATGCTGTACTTCGGCTTCCGAGACTCGACCCGCCTCTTGCTCTGGGTGGGCGTGGTCGGAGCCGCCGGTCTCAGTTTCTGGGCCTGGGCCAGGCCGCGAGCGACCGCGGCGGTGCGTTAGCGGCTAGACCACCGCTCCAAAGACTCTTCCGACAAAGGCGGTGACGGCCATGGCCAAAGCGCCCCAGAAGACCACGCGAGCGGCCGCCTTCCCCACCGGAGCGCCCCCGGCGCGAGCCGCCACCACGCCCAGGCCGGCGAGGAAGAAAAGCGACGTGCCCGCCACCACCTGGGCCACCCGAGAGGTCGGAGCGAGAAGCGCGGAGACCAGCGGGAGCGCGGCGCCGATCGCGAAGGTGACCGCGGAAGTGAGAGCCGCCTGAACCGGACGCGCAGTGGTGATGTGGGAAATGCCGAGCTCATCACGGGCGTGAGCGCCCAGGGCGTCATGCTCGGTGAGTTGGTGCGCGACCTGCGAAGCGAGTTCGGGCGTGAGACCCCGCGCCTGGTAGATCATCGCGAGTTCCAGGTGTTCCGACTCAGGCTCGGTGAGAAGCTCCTGGCGTTCGCGGGCCAGATCGGCCGCTTCGGTGTCGGCCTGCGAACTCACCGACACGTACTCGCCCGCGGCCATCGACATGGCCCCCGCCACCAGGCCGGCCAAGCCGACCGTGATCATCTCCGCGCGATCGACGCTCGCGGCGGCAACCCCGACGAGAAGACTGGCGGTGGACACGATTCCGTCGTTGGCGCCCAGGACGGCGGCCCGCAACCAGCCCACGCGTTCGGTTCGGTGAATCTCCGGATGGGTAGTGCGGGCCATGAGTCCCATCAGTGTAAGGGGAATCAGGCCGGGAACGTGATGATGCCGGTCATACCCGTCGCCAACCCTGCGTGCTACGTTGGCGGCTTGGATCCCCTCGCTGACTCGACCTGGAGCGCCCCCACCACCGTGGCGGGTTTTTCGCAGTCGCCTCCCAACGCCACTCTGCTGAAGTTCGTGGCGGACGAGCGAAAGCGCCGACTTGTCCTGCGTGTCCTCGACATCGGCTGCGGCGCGGGTCGAAACGCCGGACCGCTGAGCGACTCGGGGCTGAACGTGCTGGGCACGGACCTTTCGTGGCCCATGCTGCGGGCGGCCCTCGCGCGCCCCCGTCCCGACCAGGGCGCGCTTCTTGTGGCTCTTTCGCCCATGCACATCATCCCGGCCCAGGATCGATCTTTCGATCTGGTCATTGCCCACGGGATCTGGAACCTCGCTCAATCCGGCGCCACGTTCCGGCAGGCGGTGCGCGAGGCGGCTCGCGTTTCGAAACCCGGGGCGGGGCTTTTCGTTTTCACGTTCTCGCGAAACACTCTGCCGCCGGACGTCTCGCCGCTTCCGGGCGAGACGTTTGTGTTCACCCAGTTCTCCGGGCAGCCCCAGTGTTTCCTCACCCAAGCTGAGCTCATCGGCGAACTGCGCGCGTTTGGGTTTGTGCCCGATCCGGCCGTCCCCCTCATCGAACATAATCGTCCCCGGCCGGGCGACCTCCAAAAAGCCCGCGGTCCTGTGATCTGGGAAGGGACGTTCCGATTGTGGGCCTGAGGAGACGAATCGAAGGCGGTCCATCCCGCAGGGGGTGGCTTAGGTACACTGCCGCCCTCTTTTCGCGAGGTCCCAATGACGCCACGAACGTATGCCGCTGCCTTCACCCTCCTCCTGCTGAGCCCGCCCGTATGGGCTCAGACCCCAACCGATCCGGCCGAACGACTGCTGCGACTCTCCCGGGTACCCGGCGTATCAGGCCACGAGGCCGACGTTTCGAAGGCGGTGTCCTCGATGCTGCCCGCCACCGTTCACGCCGAGACCGATGGCCTCGGAAGTCTCGTGGTCCGCATCGGTTCTGGTTCTCCCCACACCCTGGTGGTGGCGCCACTCGACGAGCCCGGCTATGTGATCTCGGAAATCAACGATGAGGGTTATTTGCGTCTTCATCGGCACACCGCGGGTCTCACCCGCCCTCTCGCCCACGAGTATCACGTGGGACAGCCCGTCCTGGTGCGCACCGCTTCGGGCGGCTCTGTAAACGGAGTAACCGCCACACCCTCCACTCACCTGCGTGGAACCAGGCCGGCGGGGACCGAGTCGACCCTTCGTTCCATCGACGATCTTTTCGTCGATGTCGGAGCGTCTTCGCCTGAAGAGGTCGCGGCGCGCGGAATCCGGATGCTGGACTCGGTCACCCTTCGTGAACGTACGGTAAAGCTCGCCGGGATGGAGGTCGCGGGCATTGCGGTGTCGGCCCGCGCGGGCGCCACCGCTCTTCTCGAAATCGTGAATCGCCGGGGAAGCGCCCAGGTTCCGGGTTCGGTGGTGTTCGCCTGGACCACGCAGTCCTTCTTCGGTCAACGCGGTCTGCTCCGCCTCCTCGAAATCGAAAGACCGGATCGACTGATCGCCTTCGTCGGGGCTCTGCCTCCGGCGAAGGACGCCATCGGCTCGACCGGCGAAGTCGGGGGCGGACCGCTGGTTCGGGAGGATGACGCTCTTCTCGCCGCCGCTGCCGCTGCCACCGGGGGCCCGATCCAGAAGCGATCGGCCACCGATCTTCCCCTCTCCGGCGTTCGTGGGATCGAGACCCACGTGATTGCCATTCCTTCGCGCTACGCGCAAACGCCGGCCGAAACGATCGATGTGCGCGATGTCGAAGCCGCCGCTCGACTGGTCGCCCAAGCCCTTGGCCTTGGCGCCTTGGGCGCAGGGACGCCCCTCTCTTCCATCCCCGAACCGCCCGCGGTCACATTTGCCGAACCCGAATTGCGATTGCTGGCCGGTCTGGTTCGAGCGTACGGCGTGTCCACTCACGAAGAATCGGTGCGCGCCGAGGTCCTGCGCCGCCTGCCGTCATGGGCCCGGCCCGAAGTCGACGGAAAAGGCAACGTGATCGTCCGCCTCGGCCAGGGCGGCAAGACCCTTCTCTTCGTGGCTCACACCGACGAGGTGGGCTTCGAGATTGCGTCGATCAATGAAGACGGAACGGCTGTGGTTCGTCCGCTGGGTGGAATGTACCTCTCGCTCTACGAAGCTCATCCGGTGATGGTGCATACCCGCAAGGGTCCGCGTGATGCGGTACTGGCTCCACGACGCAACTATTCGACATCGACCGCTCTGGAGCCCGAACTTTCCGCGCTGTTCCTGGACACCGGCGCCAAGACGCGCGCCGAGGCCGAGTCGCTGGGCTTCGCGGTTGGACAATCGATCACGCCGAGGAAGGACCTCGTGAAGCTCGGCGAGCAGCGCGCAACCGCGCGTTCGATGGACGATCGAAACGGGTCGACGGCGCTCCTTCAGGCGCTCGCGCGCCTCGATCCAAAGACGCTGAAGAATCAGGTGGCCTTCGCGTGGTCGGTCGAGGAGGAGACCGGGCTCGCGGGAGCGGCCTTCATCGCGGAGAAGGAGAAGTTCGACACCGTCTTCGCGGTCGACACTTTTGTGTCGTCGGACACGCCGGTCGACTCGCGGCGTCTCGCCTACGCCCCGCTCGGCAAGGGCGCGGTCCTGCGGGGTCTGGACAATCGAACCCTCGTCCCCGCCGAGGTCATGGACCGGATCATTTCGCTCGCGAAGGAAAGTCAGATCCCGTTGCAGATCGGCGTGACCGGCGGCGGCACCGACGCTTCGCCCTTCAGCGCCAAAGGCGCGATCGACGTCGGCCTGTCCTGGCCGGGCCGCTATTCGCACTCCCCCGCGGAGGTCATGGATCGCCGCGATCTCGAATCCCTCACCCGCCTTCTGGTGGTTCTGGCGCACCGGTACTAGTTCTCCCGAGACTCCAGCCCGCAGACGGCTGTGCGAAAATTGTTTCTTGTTACGGTCTGGTTCCGAACTCGACGATCCCGCGCCCGTGCGACTGGTGGAACGGCACCGGCGCGGAGCGCTTGTGCGCACCGCCGCCAGTGCCGCCTCCTGGGCCATCGGAATGCTCTTCCTTCAGGCCGGAGTTCTGCCCGGAGCCAGTTTCTATGGGATATCAGCGTGCGTCATCGGCCTGCTGCTCATCGGCTTCCCAACCCTCCCGCTCCTGAGACGCTGGCCCCAGCACGGGACTGCGCTTTCCATCGCGATCCATTCAGCCGAAACGATCTTCTACACCGGCATTATTCACTACTGCGGCGGCGCCGAGGGGGCGTTTCTCTTTGGAATGTACGCGGCCATGGTGGCCTACGTGGGAGTCGTCTTGCCCCGGCCCTTCCCTTTGGTGTTCGCCACTGGATCTTCACTGTGCCTGGTCGGCGTGGTTCTCCTGGAGCGCTTCGGTCTCCTCACCCATCGGCCCCTCCTGCCCCACGCCCACATGGCCGACAACGTTCAGTTGGTGACGGTCACGGTGGGTGTGGTCATCCTCTACGTGGTCGCATATGTGGCCTCCGATGGAGCCGACATGATTCGAAGGGCAAAGAACCGGCTGCAGGAAAAGAATGCCGAACTTGAGGAAGCCTCCAGGCGGGCTTTGACCTCGGGCCGGCTGAAGACGGAATTCCTCGCCAACACGAGCCACGAGATCCGGACTCCGCTCAACGGCGTGATCGGCATGACCAGCCTTCTTCTGGGCACCTCCCTGACCGCCGAACAACGGTCCCAGGTTGAGACCATACGGGTGAGCGGTAAGGCGCTCCTCGAAGTTATCAACGACATCCTGGATCTGTCGAAGGTCGAGGCGGGCGCCATGGAACTCGAGACGATTCCGTTCGACTTGAAAGCCTGCATGAACGAAGCGGTGGCGATCGTGACCCCGGCCGCGCGTGAGAAGGGCCTTGGCATCTCGCTGTCGTTCACGGACCGAACACCGAGAACGCTCTCGGGCGACTTCGCGCGCCTCCGGCAGATCGTGGTCAACCTGCTCTCGAACGCGGTCAAGTTCACCACCCGGGGAGCGATCGCCGTGCGCGTCGATGCTTTTCCCAAGGGCGATCGATTCGAAGTCGTCTGCGAAGTCGAGGACTCTGGTGTCGGAATACCCCCGGAGGCGATCGAACGACTCTTCCAACCTTTTTCTCAGATGGATGCATCGACCACCCGGCGCTTCGGAGGCACCGGTCTTGGCCTGGCCATCTGCCGACGGCTCGGCGATCTGATGCAGGGAACTATCGCTCACCGGCCGCGACCCGGTGGCGGCTCCATCTTCCGCCTGACCGTGCTCCTGGACCCATCCTCGGTCCGGATCAGGACGGGGGATATCGCGCAGATTCTGAGGGACACTGAACCCTCGAGCATCCGCTCCGACGCCTCGGTTCACACACTCCGGATCCTGGTAGTGGACGACAACGCGGTGAACCTCCTGGTGGCCGTAGCCATGCTGAGGCACGTCGGGTGTGAGGCGGAGACGGCCGGAAACGGGCAGGAGGCGTTGGTCGCGCTTGAAGGAAAGCGGTTCGATCTGGTTCTCATGGACCTGGAAATGCCGGAGATGGACGGAGTCGAGGCCACCAGGCGAATCCGGTCGGGCTCCCCCCCCGCGCAACAACCGTACATCGTGGGTCTCTCCGCCCACGCTCTGTCGAGCTACCGGGACGAAAGTCTCGCGGTGGGTATGAACGACTACGTAACCAAGCCGTTCCAGATCGCCGACATCGAGGGACTTCTGTCCCGCTACCAGGCCGCGCAAACCGCCCGGGCGTCGAAAGAGGTCAGCCCTCCAGCTTCTTCTTCAACTCCACCAGCAGATTGAGGGCCTCGATCGGGGTGAGGGCGTTGACGTCGGTTTTGCGGATGTCGTCCGCCACCGCGTCGGAGACCGGAGCGAAGAGCGAGAGCTGACGCTCCTTCGGCGCGCCCATGATCCCGGTACGGGCGAGCTTGGGCCGGCCTTCCGAATCGAACTCGGTCTGCTCGAGGTTCTTCAGAATCTCCCGCGCGCGCTTCACCACCGGAGAGGGCAGCCCCGACAGCTTCGCCACCTGAATGCCGAACGATCGATCCGATCCGCCGGGCTCGACCCGCCTCAGGAAGAGGATGTCTTCCTTCCATTCACGCGCGGTGACATGCAGGTTTGACACCGCCGGCCGATCGACCGCGAGATCGACGAGCTCATGATAGTGAGTGGCGAACAGAGTGCGGGGACAATGCGCGCCCCGATCGGCCAGATGCTCGGCCACCGCCCAGGCGATGGACAGACCGTCGAAGGTTGCCGTCCCCCGGCCGATCTCGTCGAGCAACAGGACGCTTCGTTCGGTGGCGTGGCGAAGGATGTACGCGGTCTCCAGCATCTCCACCATGAACGTCGACTGGCCGCGCAGGAGGTAGTCGGATGCGCCAACCCTCGTGAAGAGCCGGTCGCAAACCGTCATCTTCGCCTCGAGGGCCGGCACGAAACTCCCCATCTGGGTCATGACCACCATAAGCCCGGTCTGGCGAAGGAAGGTGGACTTGCCGCCCATGTTGGGCCCGGTGACGATGAAGAGCCGCGGGGATTCGTCGGCGACGCCAAAGGTCAGGTCGTTGGCGACAAAGGGATTCTCGGTAGAGGACTCGACCACCGGGTGACGCCCGTCTCGATAGACCAGTTCCCCTTCAGCCGACAACCTCGGCTTCACGTAGTTGAGGCGCTGGGCGGCGTCGGCCAGAGAGGCGATCACATCAATGATGGCGATGGCGCGCGAGGTGGCCTGAAGCGCTTTCACGCAGCCCAGCGCCTCCTCGACCAGACCCGCGAAGATCTCCTTCTCGCGCTCCAGCAACCGCTCCTCGGCCCGGAGCACCTTCTCCTCAAAATCCTTGAGCTCGGGGGTGATGAAGCGTTCCCCGGAGACCACGGTCTGGCGGCGGATGTAATCGTCCGGCACGAGGTGGAGATTGGGCTTGGTGATTTCGATGTAGTAGCCGAAGACGCGGTTGTAACGCACCTTCAGCGACGAGATCCCCGTCCGCTCGCGCTCGTGCGACTCGATCCGGGCGATCGCCTCCTTGCCGCCGGTGTGGAGGCTTTTGAGTTCGTCGATCTGAGGATCCACCCCGGGACGAACGAGCTCGCTGTCCCCTACGGTGGTGGGTGGCAAGTCGACCAGGGTGCTGAGGATTCGATCGGCCAGGGGTGCTTGGGGATCGAGCGTCTTGATCTGACCGCGCAGGAGCGGCGCATTGAGCTCAGCTCCGGCGGCCATGGCCGCGGCCACGCCCCGAAGGGAGGTGGCAAGGGAGGCGACGTCGCGCGGGTTCGCCCGGCCAAAGGTCAGTTTCGCGATCAGACGATCGAGGTCGCGGATCCTGGCCAGCGCGTCTTCGAGGTCACTTCGGGTGCGCGTCCGAAAGGCCAACTCTTCGACCGCGTCAAGTCGATCCTGGATGGGCTCGCGCCGGGAGAGAGGTCGAAGGATCCAGTCGCGGAGGAGGCGTCCCCCCATGGGCGAGTGGGTCTGATCGAGAACCGAAAGCAGGGTCCCCCGGGGCGAACCATCGATGAGGTTTTCGACCAGTTCGAGATTCCGCCTCGTGGACTCGTCGAGAATGAGGACGTCGCCGTCATCCCGGTGCATCAGGGTGGTGACATGGGATAGCTCGCGCTTCTGCGTGGACTTCAAGTAGAGGAGAAGCGCGCCGGCCGCGGTGGCCGCCTCGGGCATGCGCTCACAGCCCATGGCCTCGAGATTGATCACGCCGAAATGGCGGAGGAGATCCTCGCGCGCGCGCTTCGAGTCGAATTCCGAGTCGAGCTCGAAAACCGACGCGCCCAGCTTTGAGATGTCGAAGTCCGCGGGGCGTGCCACCCCTTCCGGCCACAGAAGTTCTCGCGGCCCGATGGCCAGCAGATCATCGAAGAAGGCCTCGACTCGGCCCTCGCCCCGGCGCTCGAAGACGAAGAACTCGCCGGAAACCGGATCGAGCACCGCCGCCCCCAGCGCCGACCTCCCCGGGTAACACGCGGCAATCCGAGACGCGCGGGCGAGCGGAGATTCGTCATCAATGAAGGTTCCCGGGGTCACCACGCGCACCACCCCGCGCTTGACCACGCCCTTGGCGTTCTTGGGATCTTCAAGCTGCTCGCCGATGGCCACCCGGTGGCCCTTTTCGACGAGCGCGCGCACATAGGCGTCCAGCGCGCGGTGAGGCACACCGCACATGGGAATGGCTTCGCCGCTCTGGTCCTTGGCCCGCGAAGTGAGCGCAATGTCGAGGAGGGGCGCGGCGAGAGTCGCGTCTTCGAAGAACAACTCGTAGAAATCGCCCATACGGAAGAAGAGCAAGGCGCCCGGATGTTCCGCCTTCATGCGGTGGTACTGCTGCATGGCGGGGGTGGGCGTCACAGACATGGGCGTCTTGGTTTCAATGGACACTTCGGACTCGCGGCATCGCGAGTGAAGCGACGGCGGGTCGCTTGGGGTCCGCGAGTATAAGCTCTGTCTCTTCAGTGCCTTCCACCACCGCGCCCCCTCATAACCCTCTGATTCTCGCCCTCGACACCTCGTCGTCGCTCGGCAGCGTAGCCCTGGCAAGGGGCGAAACGATACTGACGGCACGCGCATTCGAAGCGGATCACGGCCATTCTCAGAGGCTGCTACCGGCCATCAATGAGATCTTCACGGAAGCCCGGCTTCAAGTAAGTGACGTCGCTCTTTTCGCGGCGGTGGTCGGCCCGGGCTCGTTCACGGGACTTCGCGTTTCGCTCGCTTGTCTTCGAGGACTCGCCGGCGAGACGCCGTGCTTCGGGGCCGTGGCCACCGATGTCGCCGCCTGGGCCGGGCGGGGACGAGGGCCAGAGATCCTTGCCATCACCGATCTTTTCCACGGCGAGGTCTTCGCTTCCGTGCACGACGGTGACGGCACGCTTATCTCGAAGCGGGAGTCCGGAGATCTGGGCGCAGTCCTGGCTGGCTTGAAGGGCCTGCTGAGCCAAGGCGCGGTGGCCATCGGCTCTGGGACGCTGAAACACCGTATCGACATTGGAGGCGGGTGTCCCGGGATCACCATTCTCGACCTCCCCGAAGGACTCGCTCCCCATCTGGCTTCGCTCGCCGCCGCCCAGGCCTCCGAGACGACCACCGCTCGGGCGGGAGATCTTCTGCCCTTCTACTTGAGAGACCCGCTCACCCGGGGTTTGCTCAACCCCCGACCGAAAGAAAAATGACGGCTCGGTCCGACCAGGCAGCGAACCCCGGAGCGTCGTTCGGTGCGGCGGAGGAGGCCGACCTGCCGTCCCTCGTTTCCATCAACTCGACTTCTCCGCACCCCTGGACGGCCGAGGCTCTCGCGGCCGAACTGAAAAACGATCCACCCACACTGTTCGTGTTGAAGTCGGCCGGGCCGGTGGCGGCGTTCGTGGTGGCCCGGATCCAGGCTCCGGAAATGGACATCGTGAACCTGGCCGTCGCCCGCGACCGCCGGGGGCGCGGACTGGGTCGTTTCCTCCTTCGTTCACTGCTCGACCACGTGGCTCCCGCGGGAGTCAGAAGCGTGTTTCTGGAGGTTCGAGAAGGAAACCACGAAGCTCGAGCGCTCTATGGCAGCTTCGGATTCAAGGAGACCCAGAGACGGAGCGGGTTCTACCGGGGACCAATTGAAGACGCGATCCTGATGCGGTTTGAAATTGAGCCATAAACGAGGTTGAAAGGTCCAAGAAACGCGTGCTAGGGTCGAAGTCCTGAAGCCACCTCCTCCAAGGATCGTGAGGAGCGAATCTTCTTCTTCGAACGCACATAGGAGGTCTCACGATGCCGTCACTGAACGCCGTGACTCGGGAGTCGCTGCTTGCAAGCAACGAGGAATACCGGAGGCTCTACCAGGAGCACACGGAACTCGAGAGCCGTCTCAAGGTCCTCTCTGAAAAGGCGGTCCTGACCGACGCCGAGCAGATCGAGGAATCGAAGCTCAAGAAGCTGAAACTCGCCGGTCGCGACCGCATGGAGAAGATCGCGCGCAGCGTTCATTGACGGCCTCCCCAGACAAGCCAGCCGGCCGCGAGGGCGCCCCGCCAGGCGGGCGTCTCGGTTGTCGTTTTGCAAAAACCAAGGACCACCCGTTTTGAAGATCGCTCCTGAAGGCCTGCCCTTCATCATCATCGCCATCGCGATCGCCGCCCTGGGGGCGTACTTCTCCTGGCGCGCCTTTGGCGTGCTCCTGCTCCTCGCGCTCTTCGTGGGCGCTTTTTTTCGGGATCCCCACCGCGAGATTCCCCAGGGCGCGGGGCTGGTGGTTTCACCGGCCGACGGCAAGGTGGTGCTGATCGTTCCAACCCCCGCGGGGCATCCGGCGGGAGACGGCTCCACCCAGATCTCCATTTTCCTGTCGGTGTTCGACGTGCACATCAATCGCGCGCCCATCGCCGGACGAATCACCGAAGTGGCCTACAACCAGGGCGAGTTCCTGCCCGCCTTCGACGACAAGGCCTCGCTCCGCAACGAGCAGAATCGAGCCTTTATCGACGGCCCCGAAGGCCGGGTGGGGTTCACTCAGATCGCCGGCCTCATCGCCCGTCGGATCGTCTTTCGCAAGAAGGTGGGGGACGTGGTGGCCCGGGGCGAACAGGTGGGTCTCATAAGGTTCGGTTCGCGCACCGACGTATTCCTTCCCGAAGGATCGACGCTGATGGTCAAGCTTGGTGACCGC
>JANLSZ010000095.1:0-45636 GCA_031362685.1 Vicinamibacteria bacterium
CCTCCTGGCTGGCCCTTCTGCTCGCCGAGCTTGGGGCCTTCAGCACCGTCCGGGCCGCCCTGGTGGAAGTCGTCCTTTTCGCCCTGGTCGTCCTGACCGCTCGACGGTTCGGCCGCCCACCCGCCACGCCTCTGGCGCCTCCCGGGCCGGTCACCACCCTTCTGCCCGCCTTCGCGGTGGCGGCGGTGGCATTTCTTCTTCACGCGAAACCCAGCGAGTACATCGTGGGGGGGCGTGATCCCGGGGCCTATGTTTCGGCCATGGGCGTAATCGCGCGTACCGGATCAATCACTCACCTCGACCCCGTGGTGGCGTCGATTCCGACCGAGGACCTTTCCCTCTTCTACACCAACCTGGACGAGCGGCCTTTTCGATTCACCCTGGCCGCCGACGAGGACAAGCCTCAGCCCTCCTGGCCGCGGTTCATGGGCTTTGAGCTGGATCATCCGAGAAGCGGCCTGATCACGCCCCAGTTCTTCCATCTCTTCCCTTCTTTCGGGGCGTATCTGTTCGAGACCATGAGGGTGCGGGGCGCGCTCGCGACCCCGCCCATTCTTGGCATCCTGGGAACCCTCGCCGCGTTCTTTCTCGCTCGCCGGATGTTCGGAACCGCGGTGGCGCTCATCGGCGCGCTCGGTCTTGCCACCACCGTCCTTCAGGTCTGGTTCGCCCGTTATCCGGTATCCGAGGGGTTCTCGCAGTTTCTGATCCTCGGCGGCCTGCTTGCCCACCGGCTGGATCAGGAAAGCGATTCACGAGCCTTCGGGTGGCTGGCCGGAACGCTTCTTGGCCTCACCCTTCTCGTCCGGATCGACAGTGTGCTCCTTCTCATGCCCCTGGCGTTTTGGGTCGCGGTTCAGTTCGTGAGCCGTGGGGACAAGTGGAAGTCGCGGGTCTCGAGCCTGCTCGTTCCCTTCGTGGCTCTGCTCGTCCACGCCTCGATTCACGCGGTGTTCTTCAGCAAGCGGTACGTTCACCAGATCCTGACCCGACGGTATTGGAACTATCCGTTCTCGTTCTGGCTGCTCATCGGGGCCCTTGCCCTGGTCGCGGTGTTCGTGGCCTGGAAGGAAGGACCCCGATGGATGGTCACCGTGCGGCGACACGAAAAGGCCGTGCGGACATCCGCGCTTGTGGTCATGGGGGCAATCTCGATCTACACCCTGGCCCTGCGCCCGTCGCTGTCGGCGTGGGCCGGCGGCGATGGGAACCCCAAGATCGAGAGACTGGCGAACCCGGGCATTCTCCAGAGCCTCGGCTTTCAGCGCCTGGCCGCCCACGACGCCCAGGCCCTGCGCCGCTATTCCTGGTTCGTGGGCGCTCCGGTGCTGGCCCTGGCCTTCATCGGCCTTGCCATTTTCCTGAGACGCGTTGATTCGAACGATTTCCTGGCGCTGGCCGTGCTTCTCATCTTCTCCGGTTTCTACTTCTACAAGATCCGCGTCTTCAACGATTATTTCTTCGCCATGCGCCGCTACGTGCCGGTGACGCTGCCCTTCACCTTTATCCTGGCCGCCCTGGCCGTGGTGACCATGGGCCGGTGGTCGAAGAGATGGCGTCTGGTCGCCACCGTCTCCGGTCTGCTCGCGCTTGGCGGTTCCGTGGCCAACACCCAGCCGATTCTGTCCTACGTGGATTGGAAGGGGAGCGTGCGATTCGTGGCGGATGTGGCTCGGCGATTCGGCCCCCGGGACGTCGTGTTGTTCGAACAGCCCAAGAACATCCATCTCCTGTCGTTGCCGTTGTGGGGTCTGTATGGCGCCAACGCCGTGGAGTTCCGGCGCTTCAATCCCGACCCCGAGAGGCTGGCCCATCTCATCGCCGCTTGGCGCAAGACTTACCGAAACATCTATTTCGTGACCAGCTTCAGGACCGATGTCTGCGGCCTCTTTCTCGAGCGCACCCAGACCTTCCGGTTCACCTCCTCCGAGTTTGAATGGACGTACGACCGGGTTCCTCGCAAACCTGAACCGCGGGTGGTGGAATTCTTCCTTTCCCGAGTGATCGAACCGGAGACGCTGCGCGTCACGACCGAGCCGCTGATCGACATCGGAGGGTCCGGTGACCTTCAGACTTCGGGATTCTTCGAGAGCGAGGCCACGGGCGACCGAACGTATCGATGGACCGGCGGCTGTCTCGACGAACGGGGAAACGCCACTGGCTCCATCTATGTGCCCGCGGCCACGGCGGGGGCGCACTTGAGGATCAGAGCCACCGCCCATCTTCGGCCGACCCTGGCCAAGCCCGCGCGGGTCAAGGCCTTCTTCAATGAGGTCCTGGTGGGCAGGTTCACCGCGGACGGCGCCTGGCGCGACTTCGAAATCGCCCTTCCCATACCGCTCCCGCCGGGTTCGAAGATTCTCCGCCTGGATGTACCCGCCTGGCGTCCCACGAATACGGATCCGCTCGCCAAAGACACACGCGATTTGGGCATCATGGTGGACAGCGTCGAGGTTCTGGCCCGGTCGCCGAGATCATGAAGATTCTCATGGTCACGTCGTCGTATCCGCTGTTTGAAGGCGACGGCACCGCGCCTTTCATCGAAGAGATCGCGCGAAGCGTGGCCGCGCGCGGGCATCAGGTCGACCTGGTTCTACCCGCGCACCCGAGGTTGAAGCGGAGCGACGAACTTCGCCTTCGCTTCTTCCCCTTCTCTTACGCCCCCATCCCGAATCTCAACGTCTGGGGCTACGCGCAAAGCATGAACGCCGATCGCGGTTTCAGATGGGAAACCCTCCTGGTAGCTCCTTTCGCGGCTCTCGCTACCGGAGGGGCGGTGAGAAAAAGGCTCAGGGGTGAATCGTATGACATTGTCCACGCCCATTGGGTGGTTCCGGGCGGCGTCTTGTCTCGCGGGGCCGCGGAGGCGGCTCGGAAGCCCCTGGTGATCAGTCTTCACGGCACCGATGTCTTCGCCGCGGAACGCAGTGCATTGGTGGGCTGGGCCGCGGGTCGGGCGTTCGCGGCGGCGAGCGCAGTGACCGCTTGCAGTTCGGATCTTCACGATCGGGCCTTGAGTCTGGGCGCCCCTGCTCAAATAACACGCACCGTCCCGTATGGGGTCGACACTCAGTTCTTCACCGCCGGAAATCTGTTACCAGCGGGCCAGCGAGCGGCGATGCGTCTTCGTCTCGGCGCGTCTTTGTCTCAGACCCTCGTGGTCGCGGTCGGCCGGTTGGTGGAGAAGAAGGGCTTTGCCCACCTGATCGAAGCGATGGCCAATGCCCCAGACCTCCATCTCGCCATCATCGGCGATGGCGACCTGCACTCGGATCTGCGAACCCGCGGCGACGTCTCTCGTTCCTCCCTCACGCTTGCCGGCCGCTTTTCGCGTTCCGAAATACGCGAAGCGCTGGAGTGCGCGGATCTCGTGGCCGTCCCTTCGATCGTCGATTCGAGGGGGAACGTAGACGGATTACCCAATGCGCTGCTCGAGGCCATGGCCGCAGGCAAGGCAATTGTGGCGAGTCGGGTCGCCGGAATTCCGGATGTGGTGACCGACGGTATCGAAGGCATTCTGGTTCCACCGAAAAACGTGGCGGCGTTGCGCGACGCGCTCTTCCGTCTGGTGAAGGACCCGCAGCGGCGCGGGGAACTGGGCGAGGCCGCCGCGCGTCGAGCCCGTCGCGACCTGACTTGGGACCGGGTCGGCTCAACCCTCGAGGAGTGTTATGTCCAGGCGCAGGCGTTGGCAAAACGTTAAGGGGGCGGCGAGCCGCGTCACCGAGCCGCGCGAGCGGTTCATGGTGGCGCTGGCTAGCGCCGGGGCCCGCCTGGTGGCGCCGTTTCTGGGGCGATCCGGGACGGATCGTCCGATGGAGATCCTGGTTTTGCGGCTCGACCGGATCGGCGATGTGCTCATGAGCCTGCCCGCCATTTGCGCCCTGAGAGAGGCGGCGCCGGAGGCCAGGATCCGGCTCGCGGTAGGCGAATGGTCGCGCGAGATTGCCCATGACGCCCCGGTCGATGAAGTTCTGGTTTGGAGCGCACCCTGGGTGGGTCGGCGAGACGAAGGGGCGTTGAGCGGCATCGATCTATTCCAGGCCGCGCTCTCTCGTCGAGCCCAAAGGCCGGATCTTGCCATCGATCTCCAAGGCGACCCGCGGGCGATCTGGCTCATGGGTGCAACCGGGGCGAGAGCCCGCGTGGGTTACGCGAATGCCGGAAGCGCATCGCTTCTTACTGCGGTCGTTGCTCTCGACGAGGACGTGAGCCTGGTGGAGCAGAACTACCGAGCGATCGAAACAGCTCTGGGCCACAGTCTCCCCAGGAAACCCTTCAGGTGGCTTGACCAAGGTCGGCGCTCTCGGGGTCGAGACCGCCTAGCTGCCGCACTTTCCGAAGCCGGTCTGGTCAGGGAAGGTCCAGTCATCGGCCTTCATCCTGGTGCCGGACGTGCCATCAAGGAATGGCCGATCGAGCGCTTTGTGGAACTTGCGGGCCGGCTGGTCAAGGAAAAGGGGGCGACTCTGGTGCTCACGGGCTCGGCGGGAGAAAGCGCCAAGTCTTCCGCCATCCGCGCCGCCGTCCCGGGAGCCGTCCTCGACCTGGCCGGAAAACTCAGTCTTGCCGGTCTGGCCGAGATGATGAGCGCTTGCGACGCCTTTGTTTCGTGTGATACCTCGGCCATGCATTTTGCCTGTGCGATCGGAGTGCCATCGGTGGCTATCTTTGGCCCTTCAGATCCAGGTCGGTATTTCTCCGGTGGGGAGATGGGCTTTGGCTCGGATCGGAAACACATTGCCCTGGCTCCGAAACTCTGGTGCAGCCCCTGCAACCTCATTCGGCGACCGCCTTCAGAGTGCGATCACGCGCCAAGGCCCCCCGAGTGCCTGACCCAGATCACGACCCAGGTGGTTTATGACAGTACGGTGGAGGTTCTAACCCGGGATCGCGAATGAAGCCATGCGGCATTCTCCCGCTCGTGGCCGGTTGGGCTAAGGAGCCGAGCTCTCCTGTGCTTCGCGGCCCGGCTTCTTTCCGGTTCCGCTTTCGCTTCCGGTTCCGTAGTACGCGGAGTAATACCGACCGTAATAGTAAGAATGACGGTGCAGGTCGACCCGGTTAAGAACGACACCCAGGACCGTGGCCCGAACCGCACGCAGCTGGTCCGCGACATGACGGACGGCCTGTCGCGGCGTCTTATCCCCGGAACAAACCACCACGATGCCGTCGGCGAGGGTTGCGATGACCGCGGCATCGGACAATCCCAGAGCGGGTGGCGAGTCGATGATTACCCAGTCGTAGCGATCTCGCGCCTGATCGATCAGGGTTTTCATCGCTTCGGACCCGAGCCGTTCCGCGGACAGGTTCTGAGGAGAGCCGGCTGGAATCACGTCAAGACCTTGGACGGGTCCGCTCCTGGCCACCAGATTCACCGGACCCTCGGTGGAAAGGACTCCGGCCAGGCCCGGGCTTTGGGGCACGTTGACGAGCAGGTGAATGGAGGGCCGCCGGAGATCGGCGTCGATGAGGAGAACACGCGCTTTGTTCTGCGCGAAGAGAAGGGCGAGCCCGGCCGCGACGGTGGACTTCCCCTCACCGGGCGAGGCGCTGGTAAAGGCCAGAACCTTGGGCCGGGCTTCCGCGGATCCATAGATGAGGTTTGTTCTCACCACCCGCAGACTGTCTGCGAGGCCGGTTTTGGCATCGCCAATGGCCGGGACGAGCGACCCCTGAGGAAGCCTGCGAATCAACGGGATGATTCCCAGAAACGGAAGTCCCAAACCCTCCTTCACGTCTTCGGGCGACTGGATGGAATCGTCGAAACGCTCAGATGTCCAGGCGAGCAGGAGACCCACCAACAATCCCCCGATGAGAGCAAAACCGAAGTTGCGCTGCCTTTGCGGGGATATCGGCGTTGCCGATGGCCGCGCTTTCTGAATAATCTCGACGTCGAGGATGGTGAGTGACGAGTTAGCCTGGCGCTGAAAGAGGCCTTCGATGGAGCCACGGTTGGCTTCAAATTTCTTGCGCTCCAAAGAGTAGCCAAGAGACTCCTTCTCCACGTCCACAAGTTCTCTTTGAATGCGCGCCATGTTGGCCCGGAGACGCGATTCTTCGTTGACCGCCAGCTCATACTCAGAGTCCGCCCCTTCGCCCAAAGCGCCAAATTCCTGAGCGAGTCGTTGTCTCGCCCCCTCCAGTTGTTGCTGGACGGTAACCACGTCGGGGTGTTTGGGGCCGAGAGTTGAAAGCAGCGAGGCCTCGCGATCCTCAAGCTCGGCGACCCTTGCCGATGCCGCGCGCACCAGCGGATCGGAACGGACGGCGGCGACCCCGCCGCGCAGCTGAGTCGCCTCCCGTCTTCTGGCCTCGCGGCCGACCCGCGAGGTCTGAGCGTTGACCAGGGCCTCCTGGAACGCACGGTATTCTCTTTCGAGCATCGCCTTCCGCACTTCGATATCGCCAAGTCCGGACCTGCCGCCCATCTCGCGAAGACCGCTCAACTGTTGGCCCAGGCTCTGTTCCTTCTCTTCCACCTGAGCACCGAGAAGCTTTCTCGACATTTCGATGGAGCGCGCATTGGAAGCGTCGGCCTCCCGCGAATAAAGATCCATTACTTTGTTGGCCACGTCGGCGGCGACCTTCGGATCGTAAGCCGAAAAACTTATCTCAATCCATGTCGACCTGGTTTCGCCCCCCCCGGTAACCCCCAGTCTCGAGCGGAACGCCGAAACCAAATCGACAGGCGTCTGGGCTTTGGATCCTCCCGTCCGGCGGACCCATTCCGCGGTCACGCGCTCGAACCAGGTCCCCATAGGCCCGAATGAAAGCTCATGGAGGGCGGCCGGTTCGAGGGCCTCCACGACGCGAGACCCGAATTCCGGACTGCGGATCAGAGCACGCTGTCGTTCCACGATCGCTCCAAATCGAGCGACTTCCATGCCCATTCGGGCCAGGGGGTTGGTGGCCGTGGCCTCGGCCAGAGCCACCACCGAGACGCCTTCGTAGACCGGCTGAAGCGTGTAGTTGTAGATGGTGGCGCCCACGAGCGAACAGATGAAGCCCAGAGCGACCAGACGCCGCCGTCGGACCACAATCATCCATTCCCGCCGCAGTCCGGGGACGACGTCGAAGCGATCTTCGGTCAAATCGTTCTCATTTGGGTTCGTTGAGGGTCCAGGGTTGCAAAGTAGGGTACCCCACCCCGCTATTTGAACCCTTCCTGCCGGATTTTCTCAGACCTGGGGGTCGCCGTCCCCCGGGTAATCCACCGCCCCAAACGCTGGCGGGCGGAGCAGGGCCACCCGAAGCGAATAAACTACAAGGGCCACCCCGCCTGCCCGTCTTCAAGCAACGATCATCCGAAGGAAAGCGCTCACCATGTTCCTGACCATAAATACCTTCGCCGTGCTTCTCGCCGCAACGCCGGCGCCCGATCGAATCCTGGTGAACGCGGTCGTTCATACTATGGATGAGGGTCGCCCTCGGGGCGAGGCGGTGGCCATGATGGGGGGGCGGGTTTCAGCGATTGGATCGACGGCGGAAGTCCTCGCCCTGAAGGGTCCTCAAACCGAAGTCATCGACCTGCATGGCGCCACCGTCGTCCCGGGCCTGAAGGAGAGTCACGGTCACTTCCTGGGCATAGGCCAGGCGCGGATGAACCTGAATCTGGTGGGGACCAAGAGCTGGGACGAAGTGGTCGCGAGGGTGGCGGCGGCCGTCAAAGGACGACCCAAAGGCGCATGGATTGTGGGCCGGGGCTGGCATGAGGGAAAGTGGGAAACCAAACCGGCGAAGCTGGTTCGAGGGTTTCCGACCCACGCCGCTCTCTCCGCCATTTCTCCGGACAACCCTGTCTACCTGACCCGCGCCGATGGCCACGCGGTGTTCACGAACGCTCAGGCCATGGCACTGATGAAGATCACGGGGGAGACCAAGCCGCCCTCGGGAGGCGACATCATTCGCGACGAGAGTGGCCAGGCCACCGGAGTTTTCGTGGACACCGCGCAAAGGCTGATCCAGCCGCCCAACGCCACCGAAGAGGATCTCCGTGAAGCGATTCGTCTCGCTACCGAAGAGTGCTTGCGAAAAGGCATCACGTTTTTCGATGACGCCGGGGCCGATCTCGGGACCATTGCCCTCTATCGGCAGCTCGCCGCGAAGAATCAGCTGGGGCTTCGGCTCTACGCCATGATTCGCGGGCTCGACAATCTCAAGCGATTTGGCCCGCCGCAGCCCGGGACGGCGGACTCCTTCTTGAGCATCCGCTCGTTGAAGCTTTCGATTGACGGCGCCCTGGGTTCGCGGGGAGCCAAGCTGCTCGAACCGTACGTCGATGATCCCGGCAATACCGGGCTCTGGGTCACCGATCCCGCGGTGGTGCGCGCGGCCGCGCTTTACGGGATCGAAAACGGTTTCCAGGTCAATGTGCACGCGATCGGAGATGCCGGCAATCGCGCGGTGCTGGATGCGTTCGAGGCCGCCTTCAAAGCACATCCCGAGAAGAAGGATGTGCGTTTCCGCGACGAACACTCGCAGATCCTGGACGAGAACGACATACCGCGATTCGGAAAACTGGGCGTCATCGCTTCCATTCAGGGAATCCACGGTTCTTCCGACCTCCCCTGGGCCGCTCAGCGGCTGGGCGAAGCGCGAGTTCTCGAGGGCGCCTACGTGTGGCAGAAGCTCAAGAAGTCCGGGGCCGTTCTTATCAACGGAACCGACGCACCCGTGGAGGATGTCGATCCGATCCGGTCCTTCTATGCCTCCGTGACCCGGCAAAGTGAGACGGGTGTGCCTCCGGGCGGTTATCAACCCGACCAGAAGCTGAGCCGGCTTGAAGCGCTTCGTTCCTATACGAAGGACGCCTACTGGGCTTCGTTCGCCGAGGCCAACGGCGGGGTCATTGCCCCGGGCAAGTGGGCAGATTTCACCGTCCTGTCCAAGGACATCTTGAGCGTCCCGGACGGCGAAATCCTCAAGACGGAAATCCTCTACACGATCGTTAACGGAAAGGTCGCCTACCGAGCGATGCCGGCGAAGTAGAACGCGCCCCCACGACCGCTAGCCCGGATCGGCGCCCAGAGGGGCCTTTGGGCGGAGTCGATCCAGATCATTGCGGAGGCCGCCGCTCAGCATCCGCGCGTGCATTCGGAAGTCTCCCCGCAGTGACCATAGCGGATACGTGAAGGTCGCGGGCCGGTTGCGTTCAACGAAGTAGTGGCCGACCCAGGCGAAGCCATGACCGACAAAGGGCGCGAGGAAGAGCCACTCTGCCGATTGACCCAAAGCAAGCGCCACGATTCCGTAAGCCAGCGATGTGCCGATGAAGTGGAGGGCCCGATTGGCGGGGTGGATATGCTCACCCAGATAGTGAGGCCAGAATTCCTCGAAGGTCCTCAGCTCTTTGTTGACCACACCCGCTCCTCGCGATTCGTTTTGCCTTGCTAGTTCACGCCGCCCATCAATCTCTTGATGGTTGGGGTGAGAGCAAGACAGACAAGACCAGCCACCACCGTGCTCAGACACACGGCCCCGAAAAGCGAAGGCAGGGGGAACTTCTCGAACTGGCCTGCGACTTCTCCGCCCACGAAGTTCCCAATGGATGTGGCCATGAACCAGACGCCCATGATGGAGCCGGCCAGTCTGGCGGGGGCGAGTTTGGTCATGGTCGAAAGGCCCACCGGCGAAAGACAGAGTTCACCGATGGTGTGGAGTAGATAAACCACGGTCAACCACATCGGGCTCACCGCCGCATCGCCATTGGCGGCCGAGACGCGGGCCGCGATCGCCACCACCGCGAAACCCGCCCCCACAAACAGCAGTCCAAGGGAAAACTTCGCGGGTGACGAGGGTTCTATTCCGGTTCGGCCCATACGAATCCATAGCCACGCGAAAACCGGGGCGAAGAGGATGAGAAAGACCGAGTTTGTGGACTGATGAAAACTCGACGGGAAGGAAACCCCGAAGATCTCATTGCGGGTGAACCGGTCGCCGAAGAGATTGAGACTGGAGCCCGCCTGCTCGAAACCGGCCCAGAAAAGCGCCGCGAAAACGAAAAGGATCAAGACCGCGTAGGCCCGTTTTCTCTCCACCCCGGGGTCCGTCTGAGCCACAAACCAGACGAAGAAGCCGGCGGTTCCAATGAGGAACAGCCAGTTGCGATAATCCCAAAGACCGTAGAACAGACCCGCGACGATCGCGCACGCTCCGGCGATCTGCGCCCAGAGGAGAGCGGGATTGGGGGCGGGATTCGCCACCGGCGTTTCCGCTAGCTTCCTGCTTCCGATCACATACTGAACCAAGCCGAGAGTCATGCCGACCCCCGCCGCCCCAAATCCCCAGTGCCACGAGTCCTCCGGGCTCAGGCCCAGCGAAGCCATGAGGCCCTTGAAGGTCTCACTTTGCGCCAGCCAGCCGCAGACCAGGGGCGAAATGAAGGCGCCGAGATTGATGCCCATGTAGAAGATCGAGAAGCCGGCGTCGCGCCTCTGGTCCTCGGCGCGATACAGCGTTCCCACAATCGCGCTGACGTTGGGTTTCAGCAGACCGGTTCCCGCCACGATGAAGACCAGGCCCAGGAAGAAGATGGCCTTGATGCCAAAGGCCAGGCAAAAATGTCCGGTCGCAATCAGGACGCCGCCCACGAAGACGGAGCGTCTCAACCCCAGCAGGCGATCGGCGACGTAGCCGCCCGGGATCGCGGCCATGTAGACGGCGGCGGTGTAGGCCCCGTAGATGGCCGCACCCTCCGCGGCGGAGAGTCCCATGCCGCCGGCGGCTACCGCGGCGGTCATGTACAGGAGCAGGATCGCCCGCATTCCGTAGTAGCTGAACCGCTCCCACATCTCGGTGAAGAAAAGCGTCTGCAGGCCGCGCGGATGGCCGAAGAAAGACGTGTCCAAGGAAGCGCTCATCGCAGCATCTTGCCTCAGATCGCTCCCGGTCACGAAATGGGCTCCACGGACTGCCCGCTTCTAGAATGGACCACCGACCTCGATCCGGTTTTCCTCTTGCCCCCCTGGTCGATGGCGCCCCGAATTCCCTTGACCAAGACCCAGGCCCTTCTTCCCAAGACCGACCCACCGCTCCAGGAAACCCGAATCGCCGGCGCGCGCCTGACCTTCACCGATGAGGGCGCCTCGCACCGGACCGTCTTCTTCGCCGTTCACGGCGTGCCCGGTTCGGTACGCGACTTTCGCTACCTCGCGCCCCCCCTCACTTCCTTCGCCCGACTTGTCCGCGTGGACCTCCCCGGGTCTGGCGGATCGGAACCGCGTCGAGCGGCCCTTCGAAGCCTGGAGGTCCGAGCCGAAACCATTCTCGGCCTCGCCGACCACCTCGGTATTTCAAGGTTCGGGGTGATCGGGCACTCGATGGGTGCGGGGACCGCCCTGGTAACCGCAGCCCTGGCCCCGGAACGGGTTTCGCATCTCGTGCTCATAGCACCGATGGGACTCAGACCGCACAAGGGCGCCTCCCGATCCACCGCGTTCTTCAAGCGCATCGCTTTCATGCTGCGGGTCCCCGGGTTGCGCCACTTCGTTCTGTCGCAGGTCAGAAAGAACTACCGCCAGCGACGGTTTCCTCGCGCCGATGAAATGACGGCCAGCGAATTCGCCATACAGTTCGAATCGTTCACCGCGACCGACTATCCCCTCCTGAATCGCGCCGCCCAAAAGCCTCTCCCGTCGAAAGCCCTGGTGGCTTTCGCCGATGACGATCATCTTCTCGAGCCCCAGATTTCCATTGAACTGGCGGCGGCCATACCGGGCGCCCGCACTCTTCGTTTTGAGGAGGGCGGTCACATCATTCAGAAGACCAAGGCGGCGGAAATCGCCCACGCCATCCGTGACCTTTAGGTCGTTGCGCGAAGGCCTCTAGCCGAGCTTGCGGCAGATGGCTTCGAAGCGTTTGCGCAGGGCCTCGCCCTCGTCGCCCACCACCGGGCCGATCTTCTCGTAGATCGATCGCGCCTTCTCGACCTCGGCCTTGAAGTTCGACCCGCCGGGTTTTGCACCCATAGTGCGGGAGGCCCAGGCTTCCTTGAGTTTGGTGGCCAGATCCATCGAATCAGCCTTGACCTTGTCGTTCTCCAGCGCTTCGAGCTTGACCACGAGCTTCTCCAGCTTCTTCCGATTCTCGTCGACGTCCATGTCCGTGCCCTTGAAGGCCTCGGAATTCCTGGCCACCAGACCGGCGAAGAGGGTCTTGAAGAGGAGGTCCTGTTCGCGACTCGGGCGCCCGGACATCTTGCGCCAGCGGGCCCGGAAGTCGGCCACCTTGCTCTTGTACTCATCGCCCGCGCCATCGGCGGAGGGGTCGCCGGTCGCGAGTGCTTCCATTTCCGCCAGGAGGGCCGCGCGCTCGGCCTGGAACTTCTCGTCTTCAATGGAGTCGCGCCGGCGATACCGCTCGAAGACCGCGTCGATCGACTTGTGGAAACGACCGTAGAGCTTCTCCCGCTCGCGCATGGGAATGGCGCCGATGGCTTTCCACTCGGCCTGAAGTTTCTTGGCCTCGGTCGTGGTCTTGTCCCACTCGGTGGAGAGGGCGAGCGCTTCCGCGCGATTTACCAGGCTCTCGAACGCTCCGCGGTTCGCCCCAAAGGCCTTGTCGCGCTCGTCCATGGCCGTCTTGCGAGCTGCGAAAAAACGATCGGCTGCGGCCTTGAACCGAACGATCAGTTCCTTCTCGTGCTTGCCGGCGGAAGCGAAAGTCCTCCACTCGTTCTGAAGAGTCTTGAAGTGGTCGGCCCCCGTCTTCCAGTCGGTTGACTCTCCCAACGCGGTTACGAAGGCATCGGCCCGGGTGATGAGCTCTTCTTTTTTCTTCTTCGCATCTTTCTGCTCCACCGTGCGTTTGGAGAAGAACTCGTTGAGTCGCTTGCGCAGGGGATCCCGGAAGGACGTGAACTTCTTCCACAGCTCCTCACCCTGGTCTTTGGGAACCTTACGAACCTCGGTCCAGCGCGCCTCGATGTCCCGTAGCTTGTTGGCCGCCGAATCGGGGTTCTCAACCAGGGAGGCCGCTTCGATCTCGGCGATCAGGCGTTCTTGAGCAGCCAGATGTGCGAAGCCCGTCCACTCGACCGCCTCGCGGACCTCCTGGGTCCTGGCGAAGAGCTTGGGTCGAACCTCTTCGAGGGCGCGGCCAATCTTCTTCCTCTCGTCTCCGTGGAGCATTCCCACCAGAGGCTCCATGGTCCGCAGCTCACGTTGGGCCTCTTCAAGCTGGGAAAGAGCAACCTCTTTCTGCTGGATCAGAAAGGTGAGGCGGGTGGGAAGGGTGCGCAGCAGCTCGAGCTCTTCGTCCTTCTTCTGCTGAGAGGCCGCGTCGATCTCCGCCAGCGCCTGTTCGACCTTGAGGGCTGCGGTTTCAAAGCGGAGCCGCCTCGGATCGTCGTCGGGAACTCCGGTGTCCTTGGTGGTCTTGTCCCACTCCGCGCGCAGGGTACGGACCCTCTCTCTCTGATTGCGAAGGACCTCCTCGGCGGCCAGCGTTTCGGCCCGGGCGGCCAGGGAGTCGAGGGCCGGGGAGACCGCCGCGAATCTCTCGGCGCGCCCGGCGGCCGCGATCTTTCGTGAACAAAGTGTGCTGAAGCGCTCGGCGAACTCGTGTCCCTGGACCCCGGAAAGCGCAGGCAGGGCCGCCCATTCCAGTCTGGCTTCCACGATGGCGCTTCGAACATCGGGATTGGGCAGCGCCTCGACCCGAGCCAGGAACGTTTCGCGGACCTGCACCGCGGCGTCAAAGTCGGCCAGCAATCGGGCTTCCTCGGCCGGATCGATGGGGGGCGCCGGAACCTCTTCTTCGGCCTGCGGGGCGTCCAAGCCTTCGTTGCCGTCGTCCTCGTCTTCGTCTTCAACCTTGCCCAGGCGGGAGAGAGCTTCGCGGCCCACGGGCTTGAGACGCGCCCGCTCCGCAACCCGGGTGAGGGCCTCCTCGGATTCCAGTTTCGCCACCGCGGCCGTGCCCGAGTCCTTGAATTCCGAGTGCAGGGCGATATCGACCAGCAGGCTCTCGTCGGAGCCATTCACCAAGGCAAAGGCGGCGATTCGGACGTCATGCGAACGAGCGGTCTTCGCGAGGTCCGCCAGAGCCTTCGGTCCCTTGATGAAACCGACCGCTTTGGCGCTCACCTCGCCGTGCACCTCCTTGGCGATCCGTACCAGTTCGTCATCCGAGAGGTGGGTCGCGGTCTCGGCAAACAGGGACGAGGCTTCCGCCTCGCTCGAAAGAAGGGCCTTGAACAGCCGGTCCTGAGCTTCCTGCCGCACGTGCATGTCGACATCCGCATTCAGGACTTGCAGGACCAGAGTCGAACTCTTCAGCCGGCGCACCGCCACCTGGCGGACTCTGGGGTCCGTGTCCTGGGTAGCCAGACGCTCGAGAGCGGTCTGGTCTTCCACGGGCCACTCGCGCGCCGCTTTCGCGCGAACGAGGGGATCCGTGCTCTCCAGGGGAGTTTTCTTGCTTGGGGAGTCCGAGATGGGCATTGGGAAGCCGTCCGCCCTTTCGAAAAAGGTGGACCGCAGCAGTCTATGGGGTGGGAGCTTAGCCGAGGGTCTCTCGATACGTCGCTTCGTTGAAGCCTATCAGCAGGCGTTTCCCGATCCGAGCGGTGGGGGCCCGCAGCCGACCGGTGGGCCCGATCAGGGCGCGCTCGAGTGAGGCATCGCTCGGTTTGTCCTTCATCAGGAGCCGTTCGATCTTCGCGCCCCTGGACGAGACGATTTCCTCGACCCCCTTGAGCAACTCTTTCGCGTCCTTGAGGGAAAGATGGGTCTTCGTCGCGTTCACCACCGTCTTCGTTTCCGTCCCGTTCTTCGCAAGAAACTCCTGCGTCCTCTTGCAGGTCATTCAGCCGTTACGGTGGTACATCCAGTCGATCGTTTTCATCGAGCACTCCTCAGGGGTGAGCCGATCCTATCGCGAGGGGGGCAGTCCCCGTCGTCAATCCGGCTTGACCGATGGATTTCTACCCCCCAGGGAGCTTCTTCGCAGCAACTTGCAGATCACCCCCAACCCGGGAAGCGTCAAGCCAGATTGACGTCGTCGATGCCCCGGAGGGTCGTCGCCTGCCCCGGGGGACTCTCGCAAGTGGTTCGTACTCCTGGCCTTGAGCAGGGTATGGCTCCGCTGGCACCGCCCTTGCCTTAGTGAGCCGGCATGACGTTTCACGGTGGGGGCTCTGGACAACTTGGGAGAGACCAGGGCCCCTGCCACCTCAATAACCATCAACAAGACAACACCAACGAGGCGACGACCCGCAAGCCAAAGTCGAGTCGAAACCTCAAAGAAAAGGAAAAGAATCATGCGTTTCAACCACATCAATCGTTTCGTCGCTGCCGCCCTTCTCGCGGCTCTGGTCCTCACCACCGGCCCCGCCTTCGCAGCTGCCACCGCACCTGCGGGCAAGGTCAACCTCAATACGGCTACGGTCAGCCAGCTTGAGGATCTTCCGGGAATCGGCCCGGCTCTGGCCGGTCGCATCGTGGAACACCGCCAGAAGAACGGCGCCTTCAAGTCCGTCGAGGACGTGATGGCGGTGAAGGGGATCGGCGAGAAGAACTTCGCCAAGATCCAGGGCCTCCTGTCCGTGGGCGCCTCCACCGCGCCCAAGGAAACGCCGAAACAGTAGGCGGCTTCACTGATCGTGAAATGGGGGTGCGGAGAAGTCCGCACCCCCATTTTCTTGATCGGCGCGGCCCAATCGGGAAAGGAACAAACCATGAAAACCAACAAGCGCAAAAACGACCCAGCCGGATATTCACTTCTCGAACTTCTGGTGGCTCTCGGCATCATCCTCGTGATGAGCGCGATCGCTCTTCCGAACATCAACGGATACCGCCAGGAAGCAGCCCTTTTGGGCGCGGCCCAGAACTTCAAGGCCGAATTCATGAAGGCGCGATCCATTGCCACCATGAAGAACACCCAGACCGCGATCCGATTCGAGAAGAACGCCCTGGGCGAAACCCTGTGCTCGACCTACATCGATGGGAACTCGAACGGAGTTCTTTCCGCCGACATCGCACGAGGCCTCGATCGTCGAATTTCCGGACCCTTCAGACTGGACGCGGGCCAATCGGGCGTCGAGGTGGGCGTTCTTCCCAATACCCCCGCCCCCGCCCCTGACCGGGGTCTGTTGAGCTCCGAGCCCATCCGCTTCGGCAACGGTCGCATGATTTCATTTTCACCCCTCGGCACCGGTACCCCCGGCACCTTCTACCTGCGCACCCGGACGAGCATGGCCGGCGTTCGCGTGACCGGCGGTTCGGCGCGGGTTCGCATCATGATCCTCCGCGGCAAGCGCTGGATCGATCGGCAGGGGTGAGGCGATGAGACCGCGAGACACCAGCCCGACCTTGAAGGTCATGCCGAAAGATCAGGAGACCGACGTGCCGCGCGACGCCACCCTGCTCGTGACCGCGCCCCGCCCGGTCGATCACCGTTCGACCAGCGGGGTTACGGTGCGCAGCGAGGATCGAGATGTCGAGGGAGTCCTCGATATCTCTTCGGATGGTCGAATCCTCTTCTGGCGGCCCACCCAGGCCATGGACGCTCAAGCGGAGCACCAGGTCAGAATTTCGGGGGTGCGGGACGAACGCGGCGCGCCCTTCGACGACCACGCGAGCACGTTCGTGACCGGGGTCTTCTCCTACGTCGACCTCCAGCTCATCGCGGACTAGAGAAGTTCAGCCAGGAAACTGCCGGTCGCCGTCGTCATCGCCTTGGCGCCGGCGATCTGCTCGGGCGTGCCGGTGGCGAGAATCCGTCCGCCCGCATGCCCGCCTTCCGGGCCGATCTCGATGATCCAGTCCGCGGTCTTGATGACGTCGAGATTGTGTTCGATGACCACGATGGTGTTCCCGGCGTCGACCAGGCGATTGATCACGCCCAGCAGCTTCTTGATGTCGTCGAAATGAAGGCCGGTGGTCGGCTCGTCGAGGATATAGAGGGTGCGCCCGGTCGATCGCTTCGAAAGCTCGCGGGAGAGCTTTACCCGCTGCGCCTCTCCCCCCGAAAGGGTGGGCGAGGACTGGCCGAGGGCGATGTATCCGAGGCCCACGTCGGCCAGGGTGTCGAGCGCTCGCTTGATTTGCGGGTGATGTTTGAAAAGCTCGCGTGATTCATCGACGGTGATGGCCAGGACGTCGGCGATCGACCGGCCGTTGTAGGCCACCGTGAGTGTGGCCTCGTTGAACCGCTTGCCTAGGCAGACCTCGCAGGGGACGTAGACGTCAGGCAGGAAGTGCATCTCCACGCACTTCACACCGTCGCCCTCGCAGGCCTCGCAGCGGCCTCCCTTCACGTTGAAGGAGAAGCGTCCAGGGGTGTAGCCGTTCTGTTTGGCCTGCGGCAGCTCGGCGAAGAAATCGCGCACTAGATCGAAGACCTTGGTGTAGGTCGCCGGATTGCTGCGCGGGGTGCGCCCGATCGGGGTCTGATCGATGTCGATGACCTTGTCGATGTGCTCGAGGCCGGTGATCTTGTCGTGAGCGCCGACCGTGACTTCACTCTTGTGAAGCGCTCGCGCCGCCGCCGGGTAGAGGATGTGATTGACCAGCGTGCTCTTTCCAGCACCCGAAACACCGGTGACGCAGATCAGCTTGCCCAGTGGAAAGGTCGCGGTGATGTTCTTGAGATTGTTCTCCCGAGCCCCTGCAACTTGAATGGACAAGCCGTTCCCGGGCCGCCGGGCCTTGGGCGTTTCGATGCTCAGCGTGCCCTTGAGGTACTGGCCGGTGATGCTCTTCGGATTCGCCTTGACCATCTTCGGCGTGCCTTCGGCCACGATTTCGCCGCCATGCCGCCCGGCTCCCGGGCCGAAGTCGACCAGCCAGTCGGACTCCTCCATGGCCTCGCGGTCGTGCTCGACCACCACCACGCTGTTGCCGATGTCGCGCAGGCGTTTCAGGGCCTCGAGCAGCTTGCGGTTGTCGCGCTGATGCAGGCCGATCGACGGTTCGTCGAGGACGTAGATGACGCCGGTGAGTTCGCTGCCGATTTGACTCGCGAGTCGGATGCGCTGACCTTCGCCACCCGACAGAGACGGCGCCGCGCGGTCGAGGGTCAGGTAGGTGAGGCCCACATCGACCAGGAAGCGCAACCGGTTTCGTATCTCCTTCAGCAGTTCCACCGCGATAGTGGCCTCCGCGCCCTTGAGCTTCAAGCCTTCGAGAAACGCCGAGGCATCGCCGACGGAGAGAGCGGTGAAGTCCGCGATGGTGATTCCGTCGATTTTCACGGCCAGGGCCTCGCTGCGCACGCGACGACCGTGGCAGGTCGAGCACGGACGCTGGGAGAGGAAGCGCTGGTAGTACTGCCGCATGTCCTCCGACTGCGTTTCCTTCATCCGGCGCAGCATGGAACGCAGCAGACCTTCGTAGCGCATCCGGAACGTGCCGCCGCCCCAGGAGCCCTTGAACTTGATAGCCACGCGCTCGCCGCCGGTTCCGAACAACAGCACATCCTTGTGGGCCTGCGACAAGGACTTCCAGGGCCGGTTGAGATCGATGCCGCGCTCTTTCGACAACGCGCGCACGATGTCGGAGCCCCAGCTGGTGGCGTCGTCGAGCTTGCCCCACGCCTTCACCGCGCCCTCGTTGACCGAGAGGTCAGGGTTGGGAATGAGGCGATCCGCGTCCATTTCCATGCGGGTGCCCAGGCCGGAGCAGTCGGGGCACATGCCCACGGGCGAATTGAAGGAGAAGAGCTGCGGCGTCGGCTCGGGGAAGGAGAGATTGCAGTTCGAACAGGCGCGCTGTTGCGACATCACCCGATCGGGCTCGCCTTCGACGGCCACGATCACCACACCCTTGCCGAGCTTCAGGGATTGCTCGACGGAGTCGGCCAGCCGCGTTCGATCGAGATCGGGCTTGGCGATCAACCGGTCGACCACGGCTTCGATGGAGTGCTTCCTCTTCTTGTCGAGCCGGATGTCATCCTCGAGGGCGATGACCGCGCCGTCGACCCGCGCTCGGGTGAAACCGGTGCGCCGGATGGTCTCGAAGACATCCTGGTGCTCGCCTTTGCGCCCGTCCACCAGCGGGGCCAGGATCAGGAATTTCCTGCCTTCCTTCAGGGTGGCGATCTCGGCCACGATCTGCTGCGACGACTGCGGTTTCACATCGCGTCCGCATTTCGGACAGGAAAGATGACCGACGCGCGCGAAGAGGACGCGGAGATAGTCGTGGATCTCGGTGACCGTCCCGACGGTGGATCGCGGATTCGAGGAAGCAGCTTTCTGCTCGATGGAAATCGTGGGGGCCAGGCCGCGGATGGAGTCGTAGAGCGGCTTGTCCATCTGGCCGAGGAACTGCCGCGCGTAGGCGTTCAGGCTCTCGATGTAGCGGCGCTGGCCCTCGGCGTAGAGCGTGTCGAAGGCGAGCGACGACTTCCCCGATCCCGAAGGCCCGGTGAAGACCACAAACTTCTTCTTGGGTATGGAGAGCGAAACGTTCTTGAGATTGTGCTGGCGCGCGCCGGTGATGACGATCGAATCTGGTTCCAAAAAGCCCTCGGGAGAGAAGGAGCGGAATGGCGAAATTATAGCGAATATCCAGTTGCGAGCGGAGGGAAGCGCAGTCGTCCATAATCGCATCCATGACCGCATCACGCCGCTTCTTCTGCGATACCTCGATGGGCCGGGTCCACTGCGTCGAGTCGGGTTCGGGCGCGGGTTTCCCCTTGATCCTTCTACACCAGACGCCCCGCTCCGTGGATGAGTTCAGGGAGGTCCTCCCTCTCCTCGCGAAACATCGGCGGACCATCGCCATCGACAATCCCGGCTACGGTTGTTCCGACCCGGTCGAAGGTCAGCCCACGGTGGCCGAGTACGCGCGAACCGTGGTCGATGTCCTCGACGCCCTCGAGATCGACAAAGCAGTCTTCGTGGGTCATCACACCGGCGCGGTCATCTCCATCGAACTGGCGGCCGCGTTTCCGGAGCGGGTCGATCGCGTCATCCTTTCCGGACCCGTCTTCACCGACCCCGAAGGCCGGGCCGAACTCTCCAAGTGGTTCAAGCAGTGGCACGTTCAAAAGGACGGTTCCCATCTCAAGGAGAAATGGGACCGCTTCTTCGAATGGTTTCCCGACCCGGCCCTGGTCCAGCGCTTTCTGGTCGATCTGTGGCGCGCGGGTGAGACCAGCGAACAGGGCCACTTCGCGGTCGCCCTTTACCGCATGGAGGATCGAATCGGCATGGTGAAGTGCCCGGCCCTTCTCATCTACAACAAACGGGATCCCTTTGCCGACCCGGTCAAGTCGAAGCCGTTGCATGATGCGTTCAAGCCCGCCACCGCGGTCTTTCTCGACGCGGGGGTTTTCGTGGCGAATGAGAAGCCGGCGCTGTTCGCTCAGACAATTCTCGACTACCTCGGTTGAGGACCCCACGATCTGCTGAAGGAAGTCCCACCTGCCGAGCTATCGGTTCACGCCTGAGCGTCGCCGCAGCACTTGCCGCCGGTCACCGCCGCGCCGTCGCGGACGTTGGCGTGAATGCCTGAGATCTCCATCACGAAATCTGCTCCCACGGTAGCAGGCGACCGTCGTCCATCAATTCGAAGAGTCGTTCCGGGCGTGGAGTGGAAAACGAGCTCGTGGATTGCCTGGCGCCAGACCTGGACTCGTTCCTCCAGGCGGCGAGACTGTCTCACTCTCGAGAGCACCACAATTGCAGCCGCCGGCTTGTCGAACAGGAAGTCCTCGTCCTGGGTCAGGAACAGCACACTGCGGTCAACAAGCCGCTCTCGAATCCGCTGATCGGAAGCGCCCCGCCAGCCCAAGGTGATGATGTGCTCGGCCTCCTGGCCATCCTTGAGCAGGCTTCGCAAGAGCGCGAGTGGGAAGTTCTCGTCGAGGAGAACCTTCAAGATGCCTGGCGCACCGCCGGCGGCAGATGAGCCGCGACGTGAGCGGCGTAGGACAGGGCCGCTCGGACCTGCTCAAGCGAAAGCTGATACTCATCGACCACTGTCTCGACCGTTTCACCGGCCGCGATTAACCCGACGATGGTGGCAACATCCATTCGAGTGCCCGTGATACAGGGCTTGCCGAATCGAACGTCCGGATTCATCGAGATGCCGGGGAAGATTTCCATAGCGCTACCCAAGGTCAGCTTCTTGAATGTACCACAGGGTTTCGGCGCCTGATCGTCGTCCGAGGACCAGCTTTGGACACTTGATCTCATCCAAGTCTGGTTTTGCCGTACACGTACTCCTACTCGTGCTCGGCACACACAAACCAGCTTGATTGGACCGGTCTGCGCTCAGTATCGGACGCTGACCAGATAGAGGCCTTCGGGTCCGGCTGGGGCCGGCCAAAGGCTCCGATCGCGGCTTTCGAGTGCGGCTGCGAGCTGCTCCACCGTCACGGCTCCACGGCCCGCCGAGATCAACCCTCCCACCATGGAACGAACCATGCGGCGCAGAAAGCCGTCGGCCTCCACGTCGAAGATCATGGTCGAGTCTTCCCAGCACACCTCGGATCTCGTGACGTGGCGAATCGTCGTCTTCACGTCGGTGCCCGCGTTTCGAAGCGAGGCGAAATCCCTCTTGCCAATGAAGAGGGCGGCGACCCGATCGATGACCGTGGGATCGAGCGTGTATCCGGTGTGCCCCGCGTAGCGCCTTCTCACCGCATGCTGCGTTTCGCCGAGATCGAGGAGATACCGGTAGTGCTTTGACACCGCGGATCGTCGCGCGTGGAAGTCGCCGGAGACGTTCGACGAAGCCATGGCGCGGATGTCCCTCGGCAACGTCGAGTTCAAGGCCCGGGCCAGCTCGTCTTCCGGCCAGAGCCGCGGGGCCCGGAACGAGATGACCTGGCCCAGGGCGTGAACGCCCCGATCCGTCCGGCCCGAGCCCTCGATGCGGATGAACGCCCCGCCGTGGATTATCTGAAGCGCCGACTCGACTTCATCCTGAATCGTCCGGCCCTTGTCCTTATCCTGGGCCTGAAATCCCGCGAAACCGTAGCCGTCGTACGACAGCGTGACCCGCTGGTTGTATGCGCGGGCATCGCTATCTCGAAGGGAAGCGGAGGCGGGATTCCTGAGCAGCCCCGCGTCGCGGGCCTGCTCCAGAGCAGAGTCGCTCTGCTCGTCTGTGACTCCCGCCGAAGCGTGGGGGTTTGGGGGGCAGAGCATCGGCGTCCGTTCGAGTGTGCGGCCCCCCAGACTAAGAAGGGCGAGATCCGGGTTTCACGGCCACGGATCCCGCTGCGCACAGGGGGCAGGCCGGGGCACTCCAGGTTTCAACCGCGATGCGCAGGAGAGCCTCGAACGGAACCTCGAAGCCGGCCTGGCCGGCGCTTCGATCCACCAGAGACGCGACCCCCACCACGCGAGCCCCCGCGGCCTCGACCACCGCCATGACTTCCCGCGTCGACTTGCCCGTGGTCACGACATCCTCCACCACCGCCACGGTCTCGCCGCGCTCCAGCGCGAAACCACGGCGCAGGGTCATGGTCGTGCCCTTCCGTTCGGTGAAGACCGACCGGCAGCCGAAACCGCGGGCGACTTCGTGACCGACCACGATGCCCCCCATGGCCGGCGCGACCACGACATCGGGCTGGACCCCGCCCGCCTTGAGCCCTGCCGCAAGCCGTGCGCCCAGCTCGGACGCGATCTTCGTATCCATCAACACCCGCGCGCATTGCAGGTACTGTGCGGAATGAAGGCCGGAGGATAGAAGGAAGTGCCCTTCGAGCAGTGCGCCCTGGCGTTTGAAGATATCGAGGATGTCGCTCACCCCGCGATTATCTCGCAAGAGCCGCGGACGGGGTCGGCGACCAACGCGGGGTGCGATCCCTTCAGGCCGCGAGGGGAAAGCGAATCAGGGGATGACGGGCAGCGTCACCGCCGAGGGATGCGTCCGGTCGTGGTGGATGCGGACCTCCGACTTCCGGCTCATGGCCGACACCGTCTCCAGTTCGCCGGTGTTGAGGTTGCGGGAGAAGTGCGGGAAGAAGGCGGCGCTCACGACCAGGCGGAGCGAGTGCCCCTTCGCGAAGAGATTGCCGGTGATGAGCTTCTCGAAGGACAGCTCGTAGACCTGACCGGGCTCGAGGAGCTTTCGCCCGGGCCCCCCGTCGCGATAGCTCGCGCGGACCACGTCGAGGCCGGGGCTCATCAGGTTCCAGGCGGTACCGTCCGGAGCCACGTCGAAGAGCTTCAGCCACAAGTCGGTGTCGCGCCCGTCGGTGGAGACGTGGATCTTCGAGGTGATGGGTCCGACCACCCGGGTGTCAACCACGAAGGGCTCGGTCTCGAACACCAGCAGGTCCTTGCGGCCGACCAGGGCGCGGTAGTCATGGGCTCCCGCCTCGGCTGCGAAGGGATCGGTCACGGGGTTTTTAGGGTCGGATACGAAGGCGCTCGACGAGGACCCGGACCCAGGCGTTTGTTTCGACAGGACTCTTCGGGGGCGGCCGGCCGCCTCTCCCAGATAGAGGGTCAAGGGACGCGCCGAAGGGGGCGGCCACGCGGCCTCGTTCCGCCACACGTTCTCGCCCATCACGAAAACACGCACGGGGGCCTCCGCCTCGACGCCGTTCGTCATCCCCCGAACGTACCGGTCCATGAAGCGCAGGATGAGCGCGTCATAGTCGATCACCGCAGCCTCCCCGAAGACCCGCTCGCCGGAGCGGGCTTGCTGCGAGTGGTCGTTCGCGTTCACCGCGCCGTGGACCCAGGGTCCGAGCACGAGCTGAGTCCGGGGTTCCTCACCCTGGCGTGCGGCGACGAGCCCGAGGTAATTCGTGGCTGCCCCCTCCGGGCCGTAGGCCTCGTCGTGCCAGCCGGAGAAGTTCAGCACCGCCGCTTTCACCCGGTCGTACTTGCCGCGAATCTCCATCCAGTCCCAGGCCGGGTCTCCGGGCGGCAGTTTCATCCAGTCGAAGAGGTAGGGCGACACGTCGCCGAACTCGGGAAGGTCGGAGATCGGGAGGCGTTGCAGCACCGGGTCGCGGAGCGTCTTCCAGGCCGCTCGCGCCTCGGCATAGGTCTTGGGGCCGAGGAGCCCCTTCTTCACCCGGATGTCGGGCGCTATGTTGTTCCAGATCCAGGCCAGCCAGGACAGGTCGAACAGGCCCCCGGAATAAATGAAGTTCCGGGAGGTCGAGAAGGTCATGGCCGGCACCATGGCGCGCAGGTGCGGGGGCGACTCGACCGCGGCCAACCACTGCACCGCGCCGGGGTAGGAGAGGCCGAAGGTCCCGACGTTGCCGTCCGACCACGGCTCCGCAGCGGCCCATTCGATGGTGTCATAACCGTCCTGGCCCTCGTGGCGATAGGGCACGAACTCGCCGCCGGAGCCGAAGCGGCCGCGCACGTCCTGCACCACCACCGCGTAGCCCCGGGCCACCGCCGCCTTGATGGTCGAGTTGTCCTCGTTGGCTCGTTGGCGGTCGTAGGGCGTGCGGTAGACCAGAGTAGGGAACCGCCCCTCTCCCGCGGGCCGCGTCACGTCGGCGCGTAGAACTATCCCGTCGCGCATCCGGACCGGCACATCGCGGTCCATCACGGGCGCGGCCACGGCCACGAGCAGGAGCAGCGAGAGGGGAATCATCGACGTGGGGTCTTCATAGTTCGGGAAGTATGCCGCGATTGCCTGCCTCATGGTCCGCCGCGCGGCCCGGGGGTCTTCTCCATCCGCGGATCAGGCCCGCGTTCCGGCGGGGTTCTTCCCGGCGCACGAGGCCAATCACTCTACGCACCTCCGCCGTAGGCCGTCGGCGTTGCTCCCTCAGACCGAGGGTTCTCTGGGCATTCAGCCGGGCTTGAAGCCGGGCATGGTGTCGTTCTCGATCACGGGCTTGGGCGCGCCCAGGCGAAGGGCGAAGGCTTCGATGTCCGGCCGACGAAACGCTTCCGAAGTCAGAGCCACGGTTCCATCAGCCTCGATGAAGAGCAGGGTCGGCACGGTCACGAGGCCGAGGGCGGTCGAGAGAGCATAAGGATTCCGCTCGCAGAAGTAGGGCAGAGTCAGGCCGAGCTTGGCGAGCCCGGCCGCGGCGTCCTCGGGTGAATCCTGCAGCAGTGCCACCGCGCGCCCGCCGTCCTTGTGAATGCGGTCGATGAACGGCAATGTCTGTTTGGAGGTCTTGCAGTTGAAATGGCCGATGATGACCAGGGTGGGGCCGCCCGCATACAGGGCATTCGACGAAGCGATCGAACCGCCTCGATCGAGAAGCTCGGCTTTGGGCAGGGCAAACGGAGTGGCCAGAAGCGTCATGCGGTTCAAGCCTCCACGAAATCGATGTTGAAGTCCTTCGTGATCACACCGGCCTCGCGGCCCCGATTCAGGAACGTCCGGATGGCCTCGCGTCCGCGCTCGCCGGTCTCGATGGTGAGGTCGTTGACCCACATCCCCACGAAGCGATCGGCGATGCCCGTTTGCATGCCGCGCGCGAAGGTCATCGCGTACTCGAGCGCCGCTTCACGATTCGCGAGCGAGTACTTCACGGTGCCGCGGACCAGACGCGTGAGCTGCTTCATCATCTCGGGGCCGAGGTCGCGCCGCACCGCGTTGCCGCCCATGGGAAGGGGAAGGCCGGTGTCCTCGAGCCACCACTCGCCGAGGTCGACGATCTTGCGCAGTCCTTCCCCTCCGAACGTGAGCTGGCCTTCGTGGATCACCAGGCCGCAATCGGCGCGGCCCGAAAGCACCTCGTCGAACACGGCGTCGAAGGGGACGACATAGGTGTCGACATCCGGCGCGTAAAGGCGCAGCGCCAGATACGCCGACGTCATGGTGCCGGGAATTGCGACCCGGCCCAGATCCTTCGCCCCCGGACCACCCACGATCTTCGATGCGGTCTTCGCCACCAGGATGGGACCGTAGCCGTCGCCGATGCTGCCGCCGCAGGGCATCAGCGCGTACTTGTCCGCGATGTATGGATACGCGTGGAACGAGCACGCCGTGACTTCGTACGTGCCTTCGAGCGCATCGCGGTTGAGCGACTCGATGTCCTTGAGGACGTGCGAGACCTCCAATCCGCCGGTATCCAGCTTGCCCTTGGCCAGGCCATAGAACATGAACGCGTCGTCGCTGTCGGGGCTGTGGGCAATACGAATCTTCATGAAGGGAGAGATCTCTTTGGAATCAGGGCCGCCCTTCGACTTCGCTCAGGGACCAGCGTTTCGGAGGCGGGGCAGAAGGTCGCCCGCCCAGGTGTCGAGCGGCTTTAGGACGTCGGCGACCCGCAGATCATAAGGGCGCGCCTCGTGTATGGCCGTCATCACCTCGGGGCTAGGCTCGCGTTTCTCGACTGCTTGCCGGTTGACCACCACGCAGTCCGCGCGGCCGATCAACTCGCGCGTGCCGTCCTTCCAGCGCTCCGGGCTGAGGAAGGGATGCACCACGAAGAAAGTGAAGTCCGGCGCGCACAAACCGGCAACGGTTGAACCTTCGATGACCAGTCCGTCATCGCTCACCCCTGCTTTCGAGTCGGCCCGGGCCTGATTCAGGAGCCGCAACGTCGCCTGGAAGGCCAGCTCCGCGACGGATCTTCGCGTGATGGTCCACAACACCGGTCCATGGGTGGCGCTCTTCAGACGCGCGGTGTCGGTCCCCGCCTCGGAGAGCGTGGCCTCGTCGCGCACCACCTTGAAGGGCACGTCGATGTCGCAGACGATGCAGCTGGTTCCGCGCGGGCACTTCTCGAAGATGTCGTCGGTGGTCGTGAACTTCACCGCGGCCGTGGAGCTTCCCAGGCCGCGCAGGACGGTTTCGGCCAGCGCCGTCTTTCCGGCCCGCGAAGACGAGCCGGCGACGACAACCGTGGGCATCGGATGAGTATAGACAGCGACTTCGCATGGAGACCCCGAGGCTCTGGTGGCGCAATCCTCCGCGACCCCGAGTACGATTCGGGGCAGCGTCTCCTCTTTTCGAAAGGATCTATCTCGATGTGCCGTCTCCTTGTCCGTTCCGCCCTGGCCCTCATTCTTCCGGCTTCGCTCACCCATGCCGCGGATCCGCGGCCGCTCACCGTGGACGACCTCTTCGCCCTCAAGTCGGTAGGTGGACCGGTGCTTTCTCCGGATGGCGCGCAGGTGGCCTACACCGTCAGGTCGATGGACCTGAAGAAGGACAAGTCCGACACGGACATCTACCTGATCCCCGCCGCAGGCGGCGAGGCCGTGCGACTCACCACCTCGACCAAGGCGGAAACCAACCCGCGCTTCTCGCCCGACGGCAGGTGGATCGCTTTCCTGTCCAGCCGCGAAGGCGACAAGAGCCAGGTCTTCCTCCTCTCGCGAGGCGGCGGAGAGGCGAGCCGTCTCACGGACCTGAAAGGAGGCGTCAGCTCGTTCGCCTGGTCGCCCGATTCGAAGCGCCTGGTCCTTGTCGCTTCCGACCCGAACCCGAATGAGCCGGCCACGGAGGAGAAGGGCGAAGACAAGCCGACGCCCAAGCCCATCGTCACCCGGCGCATCCAGTTCAAGTTCGACACCGAAGGCTATCTGCGCGAACTTCGGTCGCACCTCTATGTCTTCGACGTGGAGAAGAAGACGTCGGTCCAGATCACCGCCGGGCCCTACAACGACGAGCAGCCGGCGTGGTCGCCCGACGGGAAGACCATCGCCTTCGTCAGCAACCGCACCGCCGAGCCAGATACGAACCGCGACTCGAACATTTTCCTGGTCGCGCCCCTGGCCGGCGAAATCCCCAGGGCGATCACCACGAACCCGAGCGAAGACGAACGGCCCGCGTGGTCGCCCGATGGGAAGACCATCGTGTACGTGGCCGGCGGCGCGGTCGCCGACATTTGGTACGGACCCACCCATGTATCCACGGTGAGTGTCGCGACCGGCGCGACGAACGCCCTGACGAAGTCGCTTGATCGCAATGTGGGTGGCCCGCTCTTTACCAGCGACGGCCGCGCGATCCTGTTCACCATCGAAGACAGCGGCAACTCTCATCTCGGCCGCGTTCCCGCGGAAGGCGGCGCCATCGAGAGGATCGTTTCGGGCGAGCGCGACGTGGAGTCCTTCGACACCCGGAACGGCCGCATCGTCTTTGCGGAGAGCCAGCCGACCCTGCCGCCCGAGATTTCAACCCTCGACGGAACGACGGTGCGTCGGTTGACGAAGACGAACGACGCACTGCTGAAGGACATCAAGCTCGTGTCCGTTGAACGCTTCAAGGCGAAGGGCAAGGACGGGACCATGGTCGACGGCTTCCTGACCCGGCCCGTGGACGGCAAGCCCGGCGTGAAGGTCCCGACCATCCTCCGGATTCATGGCGGCCCGGCCTCGCAGTTCTCCACCGCATTCGACTTCGAATGGCAACTCTTCGCCGCCCAGGGTTACGCGGTGGTGGCCGGCAATCCCCGCGGTTCCACCGGGTACGGGCGCGACTTCAGCTACGCGCTGTTCGCGAAGTGGGGTGAGCCCGACTTCGACGACGTGTTGGCGGTGGTGGACCACGTGGTCTCGCTGGGGGTCGCGGACCCGGATCGTCTCGGCGTGGGCGGCTGGAGCTATGGCGGCATCCTGACGAATTACGTCATCTCGAAGACCACGCGCTTCAAGGCGGCGACATCGGGCGCCTCGATCTCCAACATTCTGGCGGGCTACGGCACGGATCACTATCAATACGAGTACGAAGCCGAACTGGGCCTGCCCTGGAAGAACGCCGAGGCCTACCTGAAGCTCTCCGGGCCGTTCCTGAAAGCCGACCAGATCAAGACGCCCACCCTGTTCCTCTGCGGCGAAGCCGATATGAACGTGCCGCTGCTGAACACCGAGCAGATGTACCAGGCTGTCCGCCGCATGGGTATCCCCACCGAACTCGTCATCTACCCCGGCCAGAACCACGGACTCCGGACGCCGAGCTATATCAAGGACCGCTATGAGCGGTACGTGAAGTGGTACGACACGTATCTTCATCCCGAGAAAGCGGCGGTTGCCGCTGCAGCAAAGACTCCGGAGGCGAAGGGTCTCGACGGCCGGTCTTTCTTCGCCCCCGAACTGGCCGCAGATGCGAAGAAGCGTCTTGACGACAATCTCGCCGCCGCGACCGCTGACTTCGTCAAAAACCCCGACGATGCCCAGAACATCATCTGGGTGGGTCGCCGGCTGGCCTATCTCTCCCGCTACCAGGGGGCCATCGACGTGTTTTCCCGAGGGGTCGCGAAATTTCCCGCCGACCCGCGTCCGCTCCGCCATCGCGCCCATCGCTACATCACCACCCGCCAATTCGACAAAGCGATCGTCGATTTCGAGAAGGCGTCCAAGCTCATGGCCGGCAAACCCAACGAGGGCGAGCCGGATGGCTCACCGGGCCGCCGACCGTCGCCTTCCGCGACCCTGAAGTTCAACATCTACTACCACCTCGGTCTCGCGTATTACCTGAAGGGCGACTTTGCCAAAGCCCTCCCCGCGTACCGCGAATGCATGAAGTACTCGACCGACAACGATGATTCGCTGGTGGCCACGTCCGACTGGCTCTATATGACCCTGCGCCGGCTGGGCCAGAAGGCGGAGGCCGAGAAAGTGCTCGAGCCGATCAAGGAGGGTATGAACGTCCTCGACAACGGCGCCTATTACCAGCGCCTCCTCATGTACAAAGGCCTGCGCAAACCGGAGGAGGTTCTTGGAAACGACGAAGAGGATCCGCTGCAGATCGCGACCCAGGGATACGGTGTGGGGAACTTCTACCTCGTGAATGGGAACACGGAAAAGGCGAAGGCCGTCTTCCAGCGTGTGGTGGCCGGCTCGCAATGGGCGGCCTTCGGCTTCATCGCTGCCGAAGCGGATCTGGCCCGGATGAAGTGACCGTCGGTCCGCGGGACCGAACAGTCATCCCGGCGGAAGACGGGATCCAGCCGAGGCGTCGCGTGTCATCCCGGTGAAGCCCATCCCGGGGTCTGTGACCCTGGCCCCTTTTTCCGAGGGCTACCTCTTGCTAGTATCTGGTTTGTCCTGCAAGGAGGGCCCTCAATGAAACGACGCTCCGCTCTGGTGGCGCTCGCCACCGTTTTCAGTCTCACCCTTTCCGGCCCGGTCTTCGCGCAAGCGAAGAACACCCGGCCCCAGATCGCGGTCCTCGACTTCGACTTCGGCGCGGTCGAGAACTGGTGGGGCAACTACGACATCGGCAAGGGAGTCTCCGATCAGCTCGTCGATGCCCTCGTTGAAGACGGCAGTTTCAGGGTCATCGAGCGCAAGAAGCTCGCGACCATCCTCGGCGAGCAGGACTTCGCCGCTTCCGGTCGCGCCGATCCATCCGCTCAGACCATGGCCAAAATCGGCAAGGTTCTGGGGGTCAAGTACATCCTCGTGGGCTCCATCACCAAATTCTCCACGGAAAAGAAGAGCCAGGGCGTGCGAGTCAAGGGCATCGGTCTGGGCGCGGGCAAAGCCAAGAGCGAGTGCCGCCTCACCGGCCGCATCATCGACATGAGCACGGGCGAGATCATGGTCTCGGCCAAAGGCGTCGGTGAATCCAGCAAGGGCGGGAGCTTCAGCCTCAGCAAGGGCGGCACCGGGGTGGGCCAGAGTTCGGAGGAATGGCGCCAGAGCGGCCTCGGCGACGCCCAGGAATTGGCGACCACGGATTTGATCAAGCAGATCGTGGCCAAGGCGGACCGGCTCAAGTAGTCCACAAAGCCGACCAGGTTGTTCGAGCCGAAAGGGGGAGCCGGGCGGCTCCCCCTTCTTCGTTTCGAGGAGTTGCTTCCGTCCCAACTACAATCCCGCCGGTGAGCGTTCGCCCCATCCTTCATATCGTCGACGGGACGGGCCTGGTGCACCGGTCGTTTTTCGCGGTGCGCGGCCTTGCTACCCGCGCCGGCCAGCCCACGGGCGCGGTGTACGGCTTCATCAACACTATCCGCGCTCTGATGGGCATTGAGCAGCCCACTCACTTCGTGGTGACCTTCGACGTTTCGGGCAGCACTTCAAGGGAAGCGATTTTCCCCGAGTACAAGGCGCACCGCCCGAAGATGGACGACGACCTCGCCTCCCAGCTCCCTTTCGTCGACCGAGCCTGCGAAGCGCTTCGGCTGCCCGTGGTTTCGGCGCAAGGCTTCGAAGCCGACGACGTCATCGCCACCCTCGCGCGCCAGGCGGTGGAAAGTGACTTCGAGGTAGTCATCGTCACCAGCGACAAGGACATGCTTCAACTGGTGTCGGATCGGGTGAGCGTCCTGTCGCCGGGTCGCGACGGAAAGCCCGAGAAGCGATACGACCGCTCGGGCGTCATTGAGAAAATGGGGGTGCCGCCGGAAAGGGTGGTCGACCTTCTGGCCCTGGTGGGCGACGCGGTGGACAACATCCCCGGGGTTCCCGGCATCGGGGACAAGGGGGCCCGCGATCTGCTTCAGCAGTTCGGGTCGCTTGACGAACTGATCGCCCGCGCCAGCGAGGTCAAACGAGCGGCCTATCGCGACGGCCTGATCAATCACGCGGACAAGGCTCATCTCTCCCGCGCGCTCGCCACCCTTGACGACAAGGTCCCGGTCTCTTTCGATCCGGCCGCCAGCGTGGTGGTCAAGCCGAATCGAGAAGCGGCCTATCAGTTCTTCAAGGAGATGGAGTTCTCCGGTTTCGCTCGCGAGATGGCGCCTGAGGTGACGACTTTCTCGTTCACCCATCGGGTGGCGAACGAGGCGGCGGAGCTGGCTGGCCTGATCGACGCGGCCCGCCGCGCTGGCCAAGTGGCGTTCTCGCTTTCGATCTCGCCCGATCGGCCGATGGACGCGCAGATCCGCGGCCTGGCTCTGGCCGGCGGGGACGACGCGGTTTTTCTGGCCATCTCCGATGGCCTGCCCGGCAACGTCCGAAGCCTCCTCGAGGATCCCAAAGTCGAAAAGTGGACGACCTGTTCGCGCCGCGACTTTGTCGTCCTCGGAGAGGCCGGAATCAAGCCGGCCGGGCGGATTCTCGACGCATCGCTCGCGGCCTACGTGCTCTCCCCCGGAAAACGGGGATCCAGCCTTCGCGAGATTGCGGTCGAGGAGATCGGCCTTCCAGAGAACGCGGACCTTCCCAATGAGGAGGGCAATCAGGTGTCGCTTCTCGAAGACCATGACGCGGAGCGCCATTCACGCGAAGCGGCCGTGCTGGTCCGGCTGGCTCCGAGATTTCGCGCGCGGCTTGAAGCCGACGGTTTGATGGGCCTCTTCCTCAATCTGGAGATGCCGCTCGCCTCCATCCTGGCCGAAATGGAGCGCGTGGGCGTTCTGGTCGATGGCAAGGCTTTGAAGGCTCTCTCCGAAGAGATCGGTCCCGAGATCGATCAACGGGCCCAGCGCATCTACGCGCTTGCCGGGAAGACCTTCAACATACTCTCCCCCGTTCAGATCCGGCAGATTCTCTTCGATGAGATGGGTCTCGAGTCGGGCCGCAAAACCGCGAAGACGAAGTCGCTCTCCACCGCGGACGATGTCCTCGAAGAACTCGCCAAGGAGCACGAGTTTCCCCGTCTGATTCTCGAATATCGCGGGATCACCAAGCTGCGCTCGACCTATGTGGACGCCCTGCCTGAGATGATCAACCGACGCACCGGCCGCATCCATGCGTCGTTCCGGCAGAACATCGCGGCCACCGGTCGACTTTCCTCCACCGATCCGAATCTTCAGAACATTCCCATCCGGACCGCCCTGGGCCGTCGGGTTCGCGAAGCCTTCATCGCCCCCCCCGGCCACCTCCTTCTCTCCGCCGACTACTCGCAGATCGAGCTTCGTATCCTCGCGCATCTTTCCGAAGATCCGACCCTGATCGAAACGTTCCGCCGGGGCGAGGACGTGCATGATCGAACCTCGCTCGAGATCTTCGGTCCCTTCACCACCCTGCCCAAGGACGAGCAGCGGCGGCGGTCGAAGATGGTGAACTACGCCCTGCTCTACGGGAAGACCGCGTTCACTCTCGCTCGGGACATTGGAATATCCCGCAAGGAAGCGGACGCCTTCATCCACGCCTACTTCGACCGGTATCCGAAGGTGCGCGGCTTCATCGATGCCTCCATCGAAGAGGCGCGGAAGACGGGCATGGTGAGGACGATGATGGGCCGTCTGCGCCGCCTCCCCGACATTCAGTCGAAGAACGTGCCCGCGCGACTCGAGTCCGAGCGGCAGGCCGTGAACACCCGGGTGCAGGGTTCGGCGGCGGATCTGATCAAGAAGGCCATGGTCGACCTCGACCACGTTCTACGTGCGGGCCGGATGAAGACGCGCCTGATCTCCCAGATTCACGACGAGCTGCTGCTCGAGACCCCGGAAGCCGAGCAAGAAGAGGCCCTGAAACTCGTGCGCAAGACCATGTCCGAAGCGATGACGCTAAAGGTGCCGCTCGACGTGGATGCGCACGTCGGGAAGAATTGGGCTGCGGCGCATTGAGTGGACGCGCACTGAGAGTGGGCGTGGTGGGAGGAGATCCCTTCGCCCCCAAAGGGGGGTCGGGATTTTTTTGGCGCTCAGACGAACGGAACGGGCGCCAAAAAAAGCTGGGGCCTCTTTCGGATCCTTTCGGATCCTCAAGAGGCCCTGTTGCGTCGAGGTGGGATACTCGGAGGAGGTGGGTAACGTCTTTTGGGATGCTACTGGCTCGGTGTTGCAGCGGGCGCCAGGGCCTTCGCTGCCGGGGCAGTGCTTTCTTTGGGGGGGGAGTTCGTCGACGACTTTGAGTCAGCCGACGGTGGCGTGGACGCTTCCTTGGAAGACGACGAACCAGCGGTCGCTTCCGACGGCTTCGAATCGGACGCTTTGGTCTCGGACTCTTTCGAATCCGAACCCTTTTCGCCCGCTCGAGCGTAGTCGGTGATGTAAAACCCGCTGCCCTTGAACTGAAAAGCCGGCGCCGATATCAATCGTTCGACGGGTTCCCCGCACGTAGGGCAGGCGGCAAGCGGACCTTCCGAGAACTTTTGAAGGGTCTCGAAGCGGCCACACTTTTCACAGCGGTATTCGTAAAGCGGCATGGTTACTGTCTTTTTTGGGAAAGCGGCGAGCGTGAGCTTAGCATCGTGTCCGTCGCCCCTCGAAGTCCCCTCGCTCCATGAAACTCATCGTCGCTTCCATACCGCTCTTCTTCATCCTGATCGCGATCGAGATCGTGGCCGCGCGGGTCTTGGAGCGACGCGTCTACCGGTTCGCCGATTCGTTCGCCGATCTTGGGTGCGGGATGATCGAACAACTGCTGGGGGTTCTGGTGAAAGCCACGTTGTTCGCGGGGTATCTCACCCTCTATGCCAGGGCGCGCCTCCTCGATCTGCCCCCGGACTCCTGGATCGTTTTCTCGATCTGCTTCCTGTCCGTCGATTTTCTCTATTACTGGTTCCACCGGACCAGTCACGAGATTGGCGCCTTCTGGGCTGCGCATTCCGTGCACCACCAGTCGGAGGAATACAACCTCTCGGTCGCGTTGCGGCAAGGGGCCTTTCAGAGTTTCTTTTCCTGGATCTTCTATCTCCCCCTGGCCATCGTCGGTTTCGCGCCCTCCACCTTCATCACCTGCTCGGCACTCAACACCCTCTACCAGTTCTGGATCCACACCCGCCTGATCGGAAAGATGGGGCCGATCGAGTGGATCTTCAACACACCCTCCCACCATCGGGTGCATCACGGCCGCAACCCGCGATACATCGACCGGAATCATGCGGGAGTCTTCATCATCTGGGATCGCATGTTCGGCACGTTTGTACTCGAGACAGACGAGCCGGTGTACGGCGTGGTCAAGCCCCTGGCCAGTGCGAATCCGCTGTGGGCGAACTTTGCGGGCTGGGCCGACCTCTGCTCCGTGGCGGCCAGATCCACTCATTTTCAGGATCGCCTGAGGCCCTTCATCGCGGCGCCGGGGTGGCGACCGAAGGAACTGGGTGGGCCGCTTCAAGCTCCCGAGGTCAGCCGACCCACGGATGAGCCGGTCGACCGCCCGGTCTCGAAGGCGCTGGCCCGCTACGTCTTTGTCAACTTCGTCCTGCTTCTGATCTTGACCGCCTCCGCGCTCGCCAAAGTCTCAGCCTTGGGAACCGCGGCCTTCGTGGCGATTGCTCTCGTCGTGACCGCGAGCCTGGTGGCCCTTTCCGTTCTGCTCGAAGGGCGACCCTGGGCGCACCTGCTGGAGGGCGTCAGGGTTCTAGGCCTTCTCGTCCTTGGGAGGGTCTATGGTCCCGGGCTCTTCGCTGGGCTCTTCGGGAACTAGCACCGTCTCGCCGGAGGCATTCAGCGACGGAGTTGGGCACCGGCCCACCACCACCCGCGCTGCCCGGACGACGTGATCGTCCAGACGATAGCCACGCACGAGTTCTCGAATCACCATGCCGTCCTGAGCCGGATCTTCGACGTCCTGGACTTCAATGGCCTCGCTCGTATTGGGGTCGTAGGGAAGACCGAGGGTGCGCACCCGGTCGAAACCACCGTCCCGCAGAACCTGAACCACCTGGTTGCGCACCAGGATGAAGCCTTCCATCAGACTATGGCTCGCCGCGCGGGCTTCTCCGGTGTCGAAGGCCCGGTCGAAGTTGTCGAGGATATCGATGTATCGACCGTAGATGGTTTCCCGCTCGCTCTGCAGCTCGCGGCCCGCCGCTTTCTTCTGCCGGTCCAGCAAGGCCGTAGTGTCCTGGCTGGCCGTTCGCTGCTTCTCCTGAAATTCAACAACCTGAGCGCGCAGCGCTTCGTTTTCGGCGCGCAAGGCGTGGTAGCCACCCATGGCCTCGGCAAGGCGGGCCTCGGCAAGACGAGATCGATTCTCGCTCTCTTCCAGAGACGAGGACGCGCCCTCGCCCCCGGTGGGATTCAATGGATCGTTTTCAGCCATTTGGGTGAAGCCCGTAGATTATCCTAGGACCAGCGTGATACCCGCCAAGTTGGTTCCGGTGGGTTCACCCCGGAGCGGACCGCCCCTCAAGAATCTGGAGATCGCGGGTCACACCCCGATGCTGGCGAAAGGCGCCGCTTCAAGATTGTGGCCGGCCCGGACGCCGCGATGGAACGCGACCGCCCCGGCCGCGCCGATCATCGCCGCGTTGTCGGTGGTCAGGTTCATGGGAGGGACGAAGAGTGGAACCGACATCCGCGACATCAGGGTCTGGGCATCGGCGCGCAGACGGGAGTTCGCAGCCACCCCGCCGGTGAGGATCACACTCGAGGGTCGATGTCGCTCCACCGCGTCCTTCAAGCGTCGGAGGAGTGCGGTGACCACCGCTTTCTGGAATGAGGCCAGCAGATCGCGCACGTTGTCTGGAACCTTATCGCCGGAAACGCAGGGTGGGATCTCGTGCTTTCTGACATGATGAAGCACCGCCGTTTTGAGGCCGGAAAAAGAGAAATCGGGTTTGCCGTCGCTCATCTTCGCCATCTTGAAGAAGACCGCGTCGTGGCGCCCCGTGGCCGCGAGCTTGTCGACGATCGGCCCTCCGGGATAGCCGAGCCCCAGCAGTTTGGCGACCTTGTCATAGGCCTCCCCCGCCGCATCGTCGCGCGTGCGTGAGAGAAGCTCATACGCCCCGAGCTCCTTCATGAGGAACAGACTGGTGTGCCCGCCCGAGACCACCAGAGCGATGGCGGGCAGGGGAATCTCATCGAAGGCCAGGAAGGGCGCATGGATGTGGCCGGCGATGTGATGCACCGGGATCAGAGGCTTGTGGTGAGACCAGGCCAGGGCCTTGGCGTACTCCAGGCCCACGAGAAGTGAGCCCACCAGACCCGGCCCGTACGTCACGGCGATGGCGTCCAGCGAATCCACATCCGTATTCGCGTTCTTGAGGGCTTCTTCGACCACCGGGCCAATGGCTTCGAGATGTCGTCTGGAAGCGAGCTCGGGAACCACGCCGCCCCACTTCGCATGGATTTCGAACTGCGTCGACACCACGTTCGAAAGGATGTGCCGGCCCTCCTCGACCACCGCGGCCGCGGTTTCGTCGCACGAGCTTTCGATGGCCAGGAGTTTCATGCAATCCCTGAGGATAGAAGCTGGGTCGATACAACGTGGAACGGTCGGGTCGCCCGATAGAATGGCCCGGCTCGGACATTCTGAAAACGTCCTCACGCCGGGAAGCTCTTCACCATGCAACACCCAACCCCACGATCCCGACCTCTGCTGGCAATTCTGTGTGCCGCCTTTGTCCTTTTCCCGTCTCTGCTCATAGCACAGCCCCCGGCGCCCACTCCGCCCGGAGCCCAGGCCGGCCCCTTCGGTGTTTTGCGCTGGCGCAGCCTCGGTCCGCTTCGCGGCGGGCGCTCGATCGCCGCCGAAGGCAGCGTGGCCCGGCCCAATGAGTACTACTTCGGCGCCACCGGTGGCGGCTTGTGGAAGACCACCGATGGCGGCACCACCTGGCGCCCGGTGACCGACGGTCAGTTGGATTCCTCTTCGGTCGGCGCAGTAGGGATCGCGGCCTCGAACCCGGATGTGGTTTACATCGGCATGGGCGAAACGGAGATCCGGGGCAACATCGCCCAGGGTGACGGTGTCTACAAGACCACCGATGGCGCCAAGACCTGGAAGCACATGGGTCTCAAGGACACGCTCGCCATCGCGAAGATCCGCGTGCATCCGAAGAACCCCGACCTCGTTTATGTTGCCGCCCTCGGTCATCCCGCGGGGCCCAACGACGAGCGCGGCGTCTTCCGCTCGAAAGACGGCGGAACGACCTGGGACAAGATCCTCTTCCGCGACAACAAGACCGGCGCCATCGAGTTGATTCTCGATCCCCAGAACCCGCAGGTGGTCTACGTTGCTCTGTGGGAGGCCGGCCGCACGTCGCACGGCATGACCTCGGGCGGCCCGGGCAGCGGCATCTACAAGTCCACCACCGGTGGCGACACCTGGAACGAAATCTCCCACAACCCCGGCCTGCCCAAAGGCGTTCTCGGCAAGATCGGCCTTTCGGTTTCGGGGGCGGATTCGAATCGGGTCTACGCGCAGGTCGAGGCCGAGGACGGAGGCTTCTTCATGTCCAACGACGCCGGCGCCACCTGGAAACTCATCAAAAACAAGCGCGAACTCCGCCAGCGCGCTTTCTACTACACACGCGTCTACGCCGATCCCAAGGCCAAGGACACCGTCTACGTACTCAATGTCGGCTTCAACAAGTCGGTGGACGCGGGCAAGACCTGGACGACCATCCGGCCGCCCCACGGCGACAACCACGACATGTGGATTGCCTCCGACGACCCGAAGCGCATGATCGAGGCCAATGACGGAGGCGCCAATGTTTCGGTAAATGGGGGCGAAACCTGGACCGATCAGGACTTCCCGACCGCGCAGTTCTACCACGTGACCACCACCGCGGATGTCCCGTATCACGTCTGCGGCGCGCAGCAGGACAACAGCACGGCCTGCGTCTCGAGCGAGATGCCGGCCGGAGGGTTTGGAGGCCGGGTGGCCCCCCTCTTCTACTCTGCGGGGGGCGGCGAAAGCGGCTACATCGCTTCGAATCCGAAGGACCCGAACATCTTCTACGCGGGCAGCTATGGCGGCCTGATCACGCGATTCGATCGCCGCACCGACCAGAGCCGTGAGATCAACCCCTATCCCGACAACCCGATGGGCTATGCCTCCGCCGACATCACGGAACGATTCCAGTGGACGTTCCCCATCGTTTTCTCGCCCCAGGATTCGAACGCCCTTTACGTGGGCTCCCAGCACCTGTGGAAGACGACCAACGAGGGCCAGAGCTGGACGAAGATTTCGCCCGACCTGACCCGCCACGACCCCTCGACCCTGGTGCCTTCGGGTGGACCCATCACCAAGGACCACACCGGTGTCGAAACCTACGCCACGATCTTCTCGATCGCACCCTCGCCCAAGGATGCGAACGTGATCTGGACCGGGTCGGATGACGGCTACGTGCAGATCACCCGGGACGGCGGAAAGACCTGGACCAACGTCACCCCCAAGGATCTTCCCGACTTCGCGCGTATCAGTCTCGTGGAAGCGTCGCCTTATCGTGCGGGCTCGGCCTACGTGGCCGCGAATCGCTACGGTCGTGACGACTTCGCGCCCTATGCCTACCGCACCGACGACTACGGTCAGACCTGGACGAAGATTGTGAATGGCGTCGGGCCCCGCGACTTCGTCCGTGCCATCCGCGAGGACATCAAGCGCGAGAAGATGCTGTACCTCGGCACCGAGAACGACATCTTCGTTTCGTACAACAACGGAGACAGCTGGCAGTCGCTGAAGCAGAACCTGCCCGTCACTCCTGTCCACGACATCAAGGTGGAGCAGCGCGATCTTCTGATCGCGACCCACGGCCGGGCCATGTACATCATGGACAACATCGCACCGCTGCGCCAGCACAGCGACGAGGTGAAGGCGGCCCCATTCCATCTCTACCAGCCGGAGCCGGGGCGTCGCGGTCTCGACAACAACGTGTCCTTTGATTATTCGCTCAAGGCCGCGGCCCAGGGCGTGACCATCGAGGTCCTCGACAGCAAGGGTCAGTCCATCAAAACGTTCAACGGCGTGCCTGAGCCCGCGGACCAGAAGCCGGAGGCGCCGCCCGTCGACGATGACTTCCGACGGCCGAAGGATCCCAAGCCTGCGGTCAACCCGGGAACCCATCGGCTCAACTGGGACATGCGTTACCCCGGCGCCACCGAGTTTCCTGGTTTGATCATGTGGGCGGCGAACTCGCGCGGCCCGGTGGCCGCTCCGGGGACCTACACCGTCCGCCTGACCGTGGAGGGCGCCACCCGGGCGCAGCCCTTCGTGATCAAGCGCGAAGAGACGCTTCTGAAAGATGTCACCGACGAAGATCTCCAGGCTCAGTTCGATCTGGCCATGCAGGTGCGCAACAAGGCGAGCCAGGCCAACGACGCGATTCTTCTGATGCGCGGTATCAAGGGCCAGGTAGATGAACGCATCAAGAAACTCGACACCGGGAAACCCGGGAAGAAGCCGTCCCCGACCCTGGTGGCCGCGAGGGCCTTTAACGAGAAGCTGTCCGCGGTCGAAGGTGAGATCTACCAGGTGAAGAACCAGAGCTCGCAGGATCCTCTCAACTTCCCGATCAAGCTCAACAACAAGATCGCCGCGCTGCAGGGGATTATCGAGAGCGCCGATGCCAAACCCACCGACCCAAGTCGGGAGGTCTTCAAGATGCTCTCGGACAAGCTCGACGTTCAGTTGGGCCTGATGGACGCGGTCATCAAGACCGACCTGCCGAAGCTGGTGGCCATGCTCCAGAAGCAGAAGCTGGACACCGTCACGGTCACTCCGCTCAAGACCGACACCAAGTAGGGCAGCGTCATCACTTCACCCGGAGATGGAGTCTTTCGCCTCAAGGAGGGCAATCGGCGATTCCGTTCCGACACCGGGCGTGCGGACATGCTGGTGAATGAGGCCGGTCGCAAGGAGCTCACCAAAGGACAGAACCCTTTCGCGATAATCCTGGGCTGTTCGGATGCGCGCGTCCCCGCGGAAATCATCTTCGATCAGGGTCTGGGCGACCTCTTCGTCATTCGAGTGGCCGGGAACATCGTGGCCCCCTCGCAGATCGGGAGCGTCGAGTTCGCGGCCGAAAGATTCGGCACGAAGCTGGTGGTGGTCCTCGGCCACACCGGCTGCGGCGCCATACTCGCGACCATGGAAGAGCTCCGCCGCCCCACCGAAGGCCACTCTCCCAATTTGAGGTCCATCGTCGACCGCGTGCGTCCCGCCATCGAGGCTCTGTTCGAAGGCGAGTCCCCGGAAGACGCGGAAGAGTTGGAACACCGAGCGGTCAGAGCCAACATCAGGGCGTCGGTGAATCAACTGCGCCACGGCTCCCAGATCCTCGAACGCTTGATCGACCAAGAGGGCCTGCGTGTGGTCGGCGCCGAGTACTCCCTGGAAACCGGGGAAGTCGACTTCTTCGAAGGGGCGTAGACCAAGAACCGGCGTGCGGCCCTTGGCGCCTCCTTCCCGTGGGCATTCCTTCCCGTGGGCATTGACGTGGTTCTTCGGGCGGGCTAGCCTCATCTTGTTCTTCCGTTAGGGGTGTCCGGCGTGGCGTCGGGCTGAGATCACACCCTCTAACCTGCTCTGGGTCATGCCAGCGAAGGGAAACGGAATGAGAAAGCATCGCTTTTTCTCTCCCGTCGTTACTTTGAGCATTCTGGTTGCCGCGCCCGCATCGGCGCAGCAGCCCTCGCCTTCTCCTACGGCGTCGCCCCGGGTGCTGCGGCTCGCCGACGAGATCACCGTCTCGGCTTCCGTCGCCGGCGAGCGAGACGCCGCGAGCTTCGCCGGTCTCGACCGCGACGGGGTCCAGAACCGCAACCGCGGCCAGGACCTCGCCATGCTGCTGGCGGAGACGCCGAACGCCTACGCGTATAGCGACGCCGGCAACGGCGTCGGGTACTCCTACCTGAGCCTGCGCGGCTTCGACCAGCGACGGATCGCCGTCTACGTGAATGGTGTGCCGCTCAACGAGCCCGAGAGCCAGCAGGTCTATTTCATCGACATTGCGGATCTCGCATCGGGGCTGTCCGAGATCCAGGTGCAACGCGGCACCGGCACCTCGCTATACGGCTCACCCGCAGTCGGCGGCAGCATCAACCTGGAGACGGGCGCGCTTCCTCCGATTCGTTCCGGCGAAGCCGTCCTCGGGGCGGCATCGTTCGGCACCTTCCGCGGCTCGATGCAATACGCTTTCCCGTTCGACGCCGGGCGATCAGTCCTGAGCGCGCGCATAGCACACGTGCGGAGCGAGGGCTACCGCCAGCCCGCCTTCACGCGCCACTCGCTGGTAGATCTCGGCTACCAGAGAACCGGCGGTCGCTCGGTGCTGCGGGTCAAGCTCTTCGGCGGGCCGGAGCAGACGCAGCTCGCCTATCTGGGCGTGCCGATTGCGAACCTGCGCGGCGAGTTGAGCGGCGATCCCGACGTGGATCGGCGCCAGAATCCGCTCCGCGAAGGCGAGACCGACAGCTTCTTCCAACCGCACCTCCAGGTCCTGCATGACCTGAAGCTCGGCGACGGCCTGCTCTTGAAGAACACGCTGTACGCAATCGCGGGCGACGGCTACTTCAAGCAATATCGGGCGAGCCTCAGCTATGACCCGCTCGGCCCTGAGCCGCCGACTACGGCCTTTCCCGAGAGACAAATCCTCCAGGCGTGGCGCCGTCGCGAGATCTCGCAACTGCGCATGGGCTGGGTGCCGTCGCTCGCGTTCGAGTCCGGCAAGAGCCGGCTGGTGGCCGGGCTCGAGCTGCTCCACCATGGCGGCCGCCACTTCGGGTCGGTCAGCGACGGCTTCGACTGCTCGAGCACCGCGACCGCGGCGGCATGCCTCAGCCCCAGCCCGCGCCTCACCGCGCCGCTGCCGCTGTACGACTACGTCGACCGCAAGACGACGCTCGCGGCGTTCGTGCGCGAGACGTGGTCGGCGACTCCCAAGCTGCGGCTGTCCGCGGAGCTTCAGGCGACCCGCCATGCGTTCCGGATGCGCGAGGACATGGTGCGCGGCTACTCCTGGGACAGCGACTACGGCTTCGTAACGCCGCGGCTGGGTGTGAACTACGACGCGACTCCTCGCGTCAACCTCTACGCCACGTTGTCGACCGCGCGCAGCGAGCCGCGCTTCGACGACATCTGGAACCCGCAGGACGTCTTCCAGAATCCGGTCGTCCTGTTCGATCGCTACGACGCAGGGACGCGCCGGCTCAGCGACGCGAAGGCCCGCCCTGAGCGACTCCAGGCCGCCGAGGCCGGTGTGAGCTTCAAGGGCGCGAACGCCAGCCTGCGCGCGAACGGATACTGGATGGATTTTCGCGACGAGCTGGTGTTCGCGGGCGGCATCGACGAGGACGGGCTGCCGATCACCGACAACGCAGCCCGCTCGCTACATCGGGGAGTCGAGATCGAGGTCTCGGTGCGCCTGCCGGGCGGGGTGGCGCTTCTCGCCAACGGCGCCGCCAGCCAGGATCGTCTCGAGGACTACCTGCTGCGGTTTGGCCCCAGCCCCGCCGATGTTGTCGATTACTCGGGCAATCGGGTCGCGCTCTTCCCGGGACGCCTGGCGCGCGCGCGCGTCTCCCGTGCCTTCGGACCGGTGACCGCCGGATTCGGCCTGCGTCACGTGGGACGCATCTTCCTCGACAACAGCGAGAACGAGCGGAAGAACCCGGCGGCACGGGAAGCGTCGGGCTACGTGCCGAAGACGATCGAGCCCTTCACCCTGGCGGAAGCAGAGTTACGGCTCGACCTCCGGCGCTGGTTGAAGCGCGGCGCGCGCACCACGCTTCTGACCCTATCCGCCGACAACCTGTTCGATGAGCGCTACGAGGCGTCGGGCTACGTTGACGACCAGCCCTACTTCCTGCCGGCGGCGACGCGTAACATCTATCTGGGACTGCGAATTGGCTTCTAGCGAAGTCGGCTTCCTGACCCTCTCCCGCCAGCACTTCGGTCACTTGGTGGAGCAACCGCCGGGAGTGCGGGAGGCGCTTCGAACAAGTCGCGACCGCGCGGGATCTGCCGTTCCGAGTGGAGCCAGTTCGCAACGCCACGCCCCGATGGGAAGACGGAGATGCGATGAGGGCGGCGCCGCGGCGTTTCGGCTTCCGTCGTGGGTTGGTTCTCAACTGGAGAGGCGAAGTTCCCACCTACGAGATCGCTGCGGATACCAACAGCGACTGGCGGATGAAGAACGTGATCTACGCCTGGGTCGACGCCGCACAGGACCGATGCCTGAACGTCGGGCACACGGGTCAGACCCTACGCGCTCGCTTCAAGGCCGGCTATGAGAGATGGTTGAACGGGCTTCTGAAAGGGAATGTAGACACGCCGAACCGATACGGGTGGCTGCGGATGCTCTCGACTTGTCAACCATCGAAGGTGGAGATCTGGATCAAGCCGTCTTCGGTCGATCGAGTTGAGCGTGAAGCCGAGGAATCCCAATGGATGCAGAAGCTAGGTCCGCTGCTGAACAAACGCGGCTACACGCGGGTCCCAGCGCCACTGTCCGCCTCCGCTTTCAGAGCCAGTACGGCTTTGGTCGGGCCGAAGAAGGCGATGAAGGTCTCCGACGGGTCTTCCCCAAAGGCAACGCCCTTGGACGGCGTTGGCCGAATCGGTGCGCTGGATGAAGAACTTCACCGGCAGCTGTGCGAAGAGCTTCGGGGCTGGCCAGGCGTTTCGGAAACGATTGCCGCTCGGTATATCGGTTACAGCGTGGATGGACGGTCCTTCTGCCAACTCCATGCAAAGCCAACGGCAGGCTATGTCTGGATGCACGTCCCGAAGGCGAACTACGACTCATCGTTCTTTTTTGAGAACCGCGCCTACCCCCGAGAGACGACCCGGTTCCGGCTCACTCGCGCCAGCGAACTCGCCGAGGCCCGCCGGATCAGTCGCGCCGCGTATGAAACGCTGGTCCGATGACCGATCCTGGCGGGCGGTCGAGCTTCCTGGCGTTGACTTGGCTTGGCACGGTGAGGGGAGACACAGTGGTCTCGCCGCACTGGCATGTCAAGGCACCGATCTGTCGCTCATCACCACCCCAACAGGTGCCCGCAGCGAAGAAGAGACCCTTGCTTTCGTCGGAAAGCACGGCACGAAGCGACGGTCGTAGCAATCGACGCTTCGCTCATCATCGTGAACGTGTCCGATCAGCGCCCCGTCGAACCTCACCTTGTTCCCTGACCCTGGCGGTGTTCGTCTCGCCCGGGTGCTCCACAAGAAGGGCTTCGAGCATCCACAGAAAAGCCTTCCTACCGCCGACCCCGCAGCCAAGTTGATGATCGAGGTCTATCCGCATCCTGCCCACATCAGGCTCTTCGACCTCGAGAAGATCCTGAAATACAAGAAGGGCCGCGCGGCGAGCCGCAGAACCGCCCTGGATGACTATCGGACTCGACTGAAGGCCAGTCTGGACGAGAACGGGTTCAGGGACACCGGCATCTCGATCGGGTATGCGCCGTCCAGCGACGGGACGGCGACGAAGGCGCGGTCAATCGTGGCAAGACGGTCTGACCGCCTGGAGGCGGCCTTCGACCCGCTTATTTGATCGCGACGATCGCCATATCAATCGGCTTGCCGCCGGTGTTCTTGGCCTCATGCGGCACACCCCGGCCGACGAATTGCACATCACCGCGGGCCCACGCCGTCTTCGCGGGTTTCCCGTCGATGGCGAGCGATAACTGTCCGGAGCCCAGCGAGATGACCACCTGGTCGAAGTCGTGCTTGGTGCCGGCGGGCTCCACAAAGGTCGGGGTCGCGGTCGAGCGGTAGGCCATGGCCCGCGGGCTCTCGGCCAGGACTTTCAGGGTCATGCCCGGGCGGGACGCGGGCAGGGTGGCCGTACCAGGCGCCTTGGTCTTGAATTCGACCAGAAGAATGTTCATAGCGCTGGTTCCGATGTTGGTGGGATTGTGCGTGCCGGCCGGGGTGTACGTGGCCGATTCGTTGGCCATCTCGACGTCCTGCGATTTGCCGTCCGGGGTCGCGAAGCGAACCTTCGAATCGCCCAACGCGATCGCCATCGCGTCCGGGTGTTGATGCATCTTGCTCTTGGCGCCGGCCGCGTAGTTGATCGACAGCACGCGCACGCTCGCGTTCTCGAGCAACACTTTGTAATGCGTGGGATCAGCCGTCACTGCGTCTTGAGCGAGTGCCGCCCCGGAGGCAAAGGCGGCGAGCGAAGCGACCGACAGTACTTTGAACAGTTTCATGAGCGAACTCCCTTCGAGTTTCAGAGGATTCAAGGAAAGTGAGACGAAGCGGAATTATGGGCCAACCGCGGGTCG
>JANLSZ010000097.1:0-10298 GCA_031362685.1 Vicinamibacteria bacterium
TCCAGGCCACCAGGTCTTCGCGCGAAACATGAGCGGCGAGGGCGAGGGCCAGAGCGGTTCGGCCCGATGAAGCGCTTCCCACGATCTCGCCGACACTGCCTTTTCGAAAGCCCTGACCAAGGATGAAGTTCCAGTGAGCGAGCCCGGTCACCCACCCTTCCGGTTCAAAGGGGGCGTCGAAAACAGACTGAGCGCTCAGAAGCCTCTTCTCGGCGAGAAGGTCCTCGAGGATTTTTTTGCGAAGAGGGAGAGCCGACACGTTCGCCCGATTTTCGCCTATCTGGCTGGTGAGTCAAATCCGGGCAAACCAGCACTAGTGTCCTGCCTCGCGCAACCTTACTGGAACGCTCTCGCACGCCCGCATGGCCATCGATTCTGGGAAGAAAAGTGAAAGGGCGTAGGATCGTCGCATGTCGAAAGCTGCCCAACTAGTCTTTGCCGACGCGTTGCGGCTGGAGCCCGAGACGCGCGCCGAACTTGCCGCGGAATTGCTCGCCAGCCTGGACGGCCCGACCGATCCTGACGCCGAGGCCGCTTGGGATGCGGAAATCACTCGCCGCGTCGAGGCCATTGAGTCCGGAACGATACGACTCGAGCCCTGGACAGACGTGAAGCGCAGAATCGAGAAGATCCTGGGTCGGTGAAGGCGTTTCAGTTCAGTGATCCAGCGGCCGAGGAGTTCACCGAAGCGGTTCGCTGGTACGAGCAACGCCGACCCGGTTGGGGTGGCAAGTTGTTCGATGCTGTCACCCATGCGATCGAGCGGATTCAGGCACATCCGGAGATCGGCGCACCGCGATCCGACCGACTGCCGACGCGTCACTTCCGAGTGCAGGGCTTCCCGTACAAAATCGCGTACCGACTCCGGGAGCACAACATCTACGTTGTCGCCCTCGCGCACACCAGCCGTCGCCCCGGCTATTGGATGGACCGCCGCTGAGAAGGGCCTACAAATGGATTGGACCGTAGGGGCGACCTTGTAGTCGCCCGCATCATCGCAATGCGGCGGGCAGGCACAAGGCCAGTGCCCAAACTGCGGATGAGCAGGGGCTGCCCCTACGGACCCGGCGCCATCCACGGGAAGACGTAGCCTGCAGCACGAACACGCCCACCAGACAAGCGAGAGCGAGACTGTAAAAAGAAGACACCAAATAGAACGGGCGCGGTTGGGATAACCTCCCGGCATGTTTACCGGGAGGCGGCTGATCCCCCTCTGGATTGCCACCTCCGTGATGGCAAACGCCGCCTGCGGACTCTCAAGTACCGGTCCACGCCTCGCTCGCTCTGCGCCCACACCCGACGAATCGAGAAAGGCTCCCGCCATGCGACCGCCACTTTCGATCGATGTCCTCAGAGCAACGCGATTCTCGGTGGCATTGAAGTACGTACGGAAGCTGGAAGATGGGGCGGGTTTTACCGCCGACCTCGTGTCGTACAGATCCGCCGGCCTGACCGTGTATGCGATGGTGGCCACGCCCCGATCGGAGCCTCCACCGAAGGGTTTCCCCTTGATCGTGGCCAATCACGGTACCCATCCGAACCCGCCCAAGTATGGAATCACCGCCGATGGCATCGATTCCCGACCGGGGGACTACTACCGCCCGATTCCCGAGCTCTATACCCAACAAGGGTTCATCGTCGTCATGCCGGACTACCGCGGTCACAACATCTCGGAGGGCGTTGAGTTCACGCGGGGGTTCCTCGCGAACAGCTACTACACGGAGGATGTTCTGGCCCTGCTGTCCGGTCTGTCTGAGGTCAGGAATGCGGACCTGGACCGCGTGTTCATGTGGGGACACTCGCTCGGCGGTGAAGTCTCGTTGCGCACACTGCTGGCCACCAACCAGGTGAAGGGCGCTTCACTCTGGTCAACGGTCGGGGGCGATGTATGGGATCAGGCGTATCACTACTCGCGATACAAGGATCAAGGATCACCCGACAGCAGCGAAACCCCCAAGGTCTCGGTGGATCAGTTGCGGATGGACATCACCAGACTCGGGGTGCCCTACGACTGGGCGTCTCGTGAACCTTTGCGCCATCTGGGAGCCCTGAAGACTCCACTCATCATCCACCACTCAATCGATGACGGCAGTGCGGCGTACAAATGGTCTGTCCAACTGGCCAAAGAGCTTTATCTGCTCGGGCGTCCTTATCGCTTCTACAGTTATCCCGGCTCGGATCATTTCTTCGGGGCCGACGCTCGTCAACTGGCGGTGGAGCGGGACGTGGCTTTCTTCAAATCGTTGACGCAGTAGCGGTCTCTCCCCGAAACATCTGCCGCAGGACGGCGATCTCATCGAAGACCGTCCACTCCTCCGTGATCCGACCGCCTATGACGCGCCAATGGGTGACGGCGAGGATGAGCAGGTCGACCCCGGTGGCCGGAATGAGATAGCTCCCGGTATGCCGGCCGTGGAGGCACCAGCGAATCGCCACCTCGAATCCTTCGCCTAGGTAGGGAACCGCCGCCAGATGATCGACGGTCAGGTGAGTATCGGTGAGGCCCGCGCGAACTTCCTGCATCAGCCCTGCGGCGTGCGCGGATCCAAGGAACTCACGACCCCCGGGGCCGAGGACCCGCACATCGTCCGCGTAGCCAGTTCGTTTCGAATCGCCGGTTGCCCACAGCGACTCGAAGCGCTCTCGGACATCCTCCAGCACGGTACCAGGAGCGGCGGGCGCGGACGCAAGCCCGGCGCGAACACGCTCCCGTTCCCCCTCCATCCAGCTCCAGGCCTCCCTGGGCTTTGCCCGGTCGAGAATTGCTTGTCGCTGAGCGATCTCAATGGCATCGAAACCGAGCTGGGCGACCAGCGATCGGTTGTCGCGCACCAGCCACTCTTCAAAGATCCGGTTCTTCTTTACCCGACAATCCGCAATCGTCCGGACGTGGCACTTCCTAGAGGTTGCGGGTCCGAAGTCTGAAACCCCGCGATTGGTCATCGGGGACATGATGCGGTGAGAGGTATAGAACGAATCGCGATCGTTGCCGCTCCAGATGACGTTCTCCGGGATGAGTTCTCGATCGGGGAAAGCCTCGAGGGTCGCGCGGGTATTGTCGATCACGGTCGTGGCCCCTCGGACTTCGCCGCCCAGGGTATGAATGACGCAGTCGTCGGTGTAGTGCGTTCGGATCAAGTGGAGTTGCCGCTCTTCCCAGATCTTGTGGGTGCAGCGAACGATGTAATCGACAATGTCGGCATAGTCGTCATCGAAACCATCGAGCAGCTGGCGCCTTGAAGCGGCCGGAACCAGCATCTCGGCGAAGGTGCGGCCGGCTATCCCGGGAAGGCGGGATTTGACCGCGGCCTCTTCGGGGTCCAGGGCCAAAGCGCTCAACGAGGGTTCGACTCGGTCGAGGTCGACGGATGAATCTTGCATTCGCATGCAGTCACGATAGACTTCAAAGTTAATGTCGCCAAACGCCACCGAGACGAGCGTGTTCGAGCAGGAGTGTCTTGTCCGATACTCGGATCTGAGGCCCTGCACCAATGCGTTCGTTGACGCACGCACGCCGGGTAGCGAAAGGAAGGAAAACTTCACCATCATCGGACCCGGGGTTTCCGAGAATCCGGACCAGTATGTCCATATCTCCAGGCCTCATGGATTCAACATCGGCGGAGCTCGCCAGCCCCCCGGTTGCGTCAACTCCCAACACTCGCATCTGACCGCCGAGGTGTTCATTGTCCACAGCGGCCGATGGGCCTTTCGTTCCGGTGAGCGCGCGCGCGATGGTGAAGTCATCCTGGAACCTGGAGATGTGGTGTCACTACCCCCCAACATGTTCCGAGGGTTCGAGAACATCGGTGACGAGGTGGGGTTCTTGTTTGCCGTGCTCGGCGGCGACGACCCAGGGCGCGTCCTCTGGGCGCCTGACGTTTTCGACGCGGCGGAAAAGCACGGCCTGATTCTTCTCGAGAATGGCCGACTGGTGGACACGACGTTGGGCCAGGCGGTGCCGGCCGGAGCCAGGGCGATGTCGAGAACCTCCGCCGCCCAGGTGGCCGCGCTTGGGACCTATGACAACGCAGCCTTGGCAGGCTGTGTCTGGAAATCCGGCCGCCGGGTCTCCGGTTCGTCCCCCTCTGTGCTCTCGGCTTCGGGGTCGAGGGTGGAAGAAGTCTCCATCATTGGAGCCGGCAACGAATCCGAAGGCCTGGAAACGGGAGCCGTCACGCGAGCCCATGGCTTTGTGTTGTGGCAACTCACCCTTGCCCGCGATGGGGCCGTGCCGCCTCACACCCGTGCCGAAGAAGAAGTCCTGCTCGTTCATCGGGGTGTCCTTCGGGTGAGGGTGGGGAAGGAGACCGCAGAACTTCGAGCGGGCGACGTGCTCACCGTGCCGGTTGGCTTGCCGCGCACTTTTTCGAATGTGGGTTCCCGCGATGCCATTGCGCATGTGGTGCGTCGCGGAGGGCGACCCGCCCCGCCGGTGTTCCTCGACTGAACGAATCGGCGCCCCCCTTTTCGAGGGTGCGACAGGTCAGTGTGATCTGGAGCGGTTCAACGTCTCGGGGAGCGACCACCAGAGGAACGCGGCGAGCGCGAAGGTCGCTGCACCGAGGGTCATGATCGCCTCCAGACCGAATCTCTGAGCGATCGCCCCGGCGAATAACGCACCGAAGAGTGAGACCACGCGGCCCCAACCGAAGATGGAGGCGGCCATGGTCCGCAGGTGGTCGGGATACAACTCGGCGAAGTACGGGCCCCAGACTCCACTCGTCACGAGGCAGAACCCGTACGCGAACCCTGCGGCGCCGAGTGCTGTGGGGGTGGGGGGAACCCGCAGGTAAACAAGGATGAGCACCGCGGCGAGCGCGAAACCCCAGGCGTTGGCGCGGCGCCCGAAGCGATCAGCGATGACGCCCCAGAAAAGCGCTCCCAGCATCGATCCCACGTGCAAGGCCGTCATGATGCGACCGACCATGTCGGGCGAGAATGAGTGCGTCTCCCGCAGGAACGTGGTGGTCCACCCGTTGAAGGCCTGAAAGGCGAAGAAGTTCAGGCCGCACAACACGGCCAGGCGCAACGTAAGGCGCCAGCATCCGTTGGAGAAGAGTTCCCGAATGGAGGCCCGCCCGCTCGCCGTCCTCGGCGATTCGCTTTCCCAGGCCCGCATCCTCCCATCGGCCGGCACCACCGCCGCGACAACCAGGGCGGCAAGTAGGGCTCCGACTCCGCCCAGAGCGATAACCTCCCGCCAGTTCGCGACACCGTACAAACGGCCGAACCACGAGAGCAGAGCATCGCCGCCGTTATAGACGAGTTGAACCAGCCCCGAAAGGCGTCCTCGGACGTCCGGCTGGAAGTAGGTGACGTAGAGGCTCACCGTGCAGCCGAACACGCCACCCAGGAAGAAACCCATGATCAGGCGCTGGAGCAGGGCGCTCGCGTAACCCTGAACGAATTGGACACCGAGCGCAGCCGAGCCGAACCCGACGATCAGGGCGATGAAGGTGCGCCTTCGACCATAGCGATCGGCAATCTGGGACAGGACGACCGAGCCAATAAGAGCGCCCAATGCTTGCGCCGAGTAGAATGCCGCGACTTGCTCCTTGCTGAGGCCGAGCGACTCGGCCATGTAAGGCCGCAAGAAATTCTCGCTGTTCCAGCAGAAGGCGTAAAAGAGGTACGGCGTCATGATCGCCCCGAAGATGGCCCATCTCCGCGCCGCCGAAAGATCCTCCGGGCGTATCGCCCCGGGCGTCATGCAGGACTCGGTTTGAAACGCTGGACGCGGATATCCGCTTGATGCTTATGGCCCGCGAACCCTTCAAGAGCGCATAGCCGAGAGCAGTACTCCCCCACATGCACGGAGGCCTCAGGGCCAAGGACTCGCTGATACGTGCAGGTCTTCAGGAACTTCCCGACCCACAGGCCACCGGTGTAGCGGGCGGAGCGGCGCGTCGGAAGGGTGTGGTTCGTTCCAATCACCTTGTCTCCGTAGGCCACGTTGGTGTATTTCCCGAGGAACAAGGCCCCATAGTTGGTCAGGCGATCGAGAAAGAATTGCGTATCGCGGGTCATCACCTGAACATGCTCGCTCGCGATCTCATCGGCCTTTGCGACCATCTCGTCGACGGTATCGCAAACGATCACCTGGCCCCATTCGGCCCAGGCCTTGGCGGCGATCGGGGCGGTCGGAAGCCAGGCGAGTTCCTTCTCAACCGCCTCCATGGTGGCGTGGGCGAGGGCGTCCGAGTTCGTGAGCAAGATCGCGGGCGAAGTTGGTCCATGTTCGGCCTGGCCCAGCAGGTCGGCCGCGCAGAGCTCGCCATCGACACTATCGTCGGCTATTACCAAGGTCTCGGTCGGACCGGCGAGAAGATCGATGCCAACCCGGCCGAACAACTGCCGCTTGGCCTCGGCTACATAGGCATTCCCCGGTCCCACCAGCATGTCGACCGGTCGGATGGTCTCGGTTCCAAGCGCCATGGCCGCGATCGCCTGGATGCCGCCCAGACAATAGATCTCGTCGGCCCCCGCCAGGTCCATCGCCACCACGATCGCGGGATTGACCTTCCCGCCGTAAGGCGGCGCCGCAGCCACGATCCGTTTCACGCCGGCCACCTTTGCGGTCAGCACGCCCATATGGGCCGAGGCGACCAAGGGGTACTTTCCTCCCGGGACGTAGCAGCCCACGGCGTTCACCGGGATGTTCTTATGGCCAAGAATCACGCCGGGGAGGGTTTCCACTTCGACATCGCTAAGCGCCGCTTTCTGGTGCTCCGCGAAATTGCGGATCTGCCGTTGAGCGAACTTGAGATCCTCGATCACGCCGGGCGCCAACTGGCCGTAGCAGGCTTGAATCTCCTCGGAGGTGAGACGGAAGGACGGAGGTGACCATCGATCGAAAGTCTCAGACGCTTCCCGCACGGCTGCATCACCAGAAGCCTGGATCTTGGCCAGGATCGCTTCAACGGTGGAGCGGACCTGGGCATCGAGAGCTTCGACCTCGTTGGGTGAGCGGCCAGTCTTGAGATAGCGGATCATCCAGCGATGATCGCATCACCTTGCATTCGTATGCAAGTCCAGTCCGCGTCCTACGAGGTATGCTGAGGGAATGTCCGACCCTGTCCTGCAGGTGAACCTTACCGGCAAAGTCGCCCTCGTCACCGGCGCCAGCCGCGGGATCGGGCGCGCCTGCGTAGAAGCTCTGTCGCGCTGCGGCGCGCGAGTGGTCGCGGTGGCGCGGTCGCTGGAGGGCCTGGGGCAACTCGCGAGCGCCGTTCCCGGCGTCGAAACGTGGGCGATGGACACTCGCGACCGAGAGTTCATTGAGCGTCTCCTTGGAATGGAGTCTCTGGACATTCTGGTCAACAACGTGGGCGGGAACCGACCGCAGCCGTTTTTGGAAGTGGACCGCGAGACTCTCGACTGGATGATCGATGTGAATATTCGGCAGGCGTTCTTGACCTCGCAGGCGGCCGCTCGCGTCATACTGAGGGCCGGGAGCAAGGGCTCCATCGTCCACATGTCCTCCCAGATGGGTCATGTTGGTTCCGCGGGCCGAACCGCCTACTGTGCGGCCAAACACGCGATCGAGGGCTTGACCAAGGCGATGGCGGTGGAACTGGCGCCACATGGAATTCGCGTGAACGCGGTGGCTCCCACCTTCATTGACACCGACCTGGTGCGCCCGATGCTTGAAGACCTGAAGTTCAAGGAGTTCGTGCTTGGCATGATTCCTCTCGGTCGGGTAGGAAGCGTCGAGGACGTGGCGGCGGCGGTTCTGTACCTCGCCTCCGACGCGGCCGGTCTGGTGACGGGGTCCTCCTTGCGAGTCGACGGAGGCTGGACGGCCCGCTGACGATGGGACTGATCTTGCAAATGAAGTTGCATTTCATTTGCATTCGCAGTACATTCCTCGGATTGGTGGCCGGTGTCGAGAGAACTCGCCAGCGGTTGAGCCCTAGCCCACAACTCCACGAGGTCCACACTGTGATTAGACGACTCTTTTCCGCGGCCGGGTTGCTAGCCGTGTTTCTTGGCGCACCCGCCTGGGCTCAAGACTCCAGCGTCGCGGGTTCGGTGAAGGACCTTCAGGGTGGCGCCCTTCCCGGGGCGGTGGTCACCGTCATGCCGGGCGCGCGTTCCGGGGTCACCGACGGTCAGGGCGCATACCGCATCGAGCGCCTTCGGGCCGGAACCTACCAGGTCCGGATCGACATGCCCGGGTTCAAGCCGTTCGCGCAGAAGGATGTGAGCCTTACGGCTGGGCAGGTCGTCAAGATTGACGCTTCTCTGGAGATCTCGCTCGTCGAGTCGGTGACGGTCACCGCCCAGAGGCGCGAGGAGGACCTCCAGCAGGTGCCCCTCTCCATCACCGCCCTCACTTCCCTCTCCCTCGAACGGAGCGGGGTCCAGGACCTGTCGCGCGTGCAATACGTTGCGCCCAGTCTGAACGTCGGTCGCGCCGGTGAGGACGTGAGGCCGGCCATGCGAGGGGCGCGGACCGAACAAGTCGGGGCGGTCAACGATCCCGTGGTCGGTTTTCACGTGGACGGCGTCTACAAGCCCCGGCCCAGCCAGGCCACCAACGCGTTCGTGGACGTCGAGCGGGTGGAGGTGCAGCGTGGGCCTCAGGGCACGCTGTTCGGGCGGAACACCTTCGGCGGCAACATCGCCATCGTCACCAAGACCGCGGAAAATCGAAAGGACGCGGCCTTGAATGTGACCCTCGGCGACTACAAACGCGGGAAGGCGGATGGCTATTTCAACGTCCCCCTCTCGGATCGGGTGTTCTTTCGCGTCGCCGGGAATATCGAAAAACGCGATGGATACATCAAGAACAACGGAACGGGCGGCGACCTTTGGGATGAGGACATCAAGTATGTCCGCGGCACCCTGCGTTTTCTTCCCTCCGACAAAGTCGATGTGGTGGCGCGCTTCACCCACTGGGATCAGGGGGGGGCGGGCCAGGGCGACTTTGCCTACTCGGCGCTCGGAACGCTTCGCCTGCCAAATGGACAGATCTCCCTGCTGGGCAACTTCGACCCCGTCAGCACCCGCCGTGGGAGCAAGGGAGCGCCCCGCGACACGCCCTATTCCATAAGCCGCGACGCGCCCTTTAAGCGCGACAACAAAGAGGATGTGGGCACCCTTCAACTCACTTGGACCCCCGGTTCGGTGTCCGTCAAATCGATCACCGCATACAGCGACTTCCATTCCTACCGGGCGAATGACGCGGACTTCAGTGCGAACGCGCACTCCGTCGAGGACGTGGATGAGTTCCTGACCTCCCTCACCCAGGAGGTCCAGATCAGCTCGAACCAGTCCTCCCGCTTCAAGTGGCTGGTGGGCGGCTTCTCCTCCAAGGACGATCTCGACTACACCTTCTTCTTCGATCGCGTCTACCAGGACCTGGACGACGACGGGAATCCCACCACTGCGTCGGCGGCGACGAGGATCCTCTCCCCCGGCACGGACTTCGTGGGCCAGGAGTTTCTTAAGACAACCTCCAACGCGGTGTTCGGCCAGGCTTCCTGGGATGCGACCGACAAGCTGCGATTCGTGGCCGGCGCTCGCTACACGAGGGATGAAAAGACCTATTCGAGCCTAAATCCCGAAACGAAGGTGTATGCGGTCGCCCAGGGAGTGACGGTCCGGGACCTCAAACGAGACTGGACAAAAGCGACCTGGAAAGCGGGTCTCGACTATAAAGTCTCGGCCAACACTTTCCTCTTCGGTTCCGTGTCGACGGGTTTCGTGGCCGGCGGCTTCGCCACCGCGGCGCCGACCTTCAAGTACGACCCGCAGGAGGTTACGGCCTACGAGGCCGGGCTCAAGACGACGCTCGGGGGAAAGACGCAGTTGAACGCCTCGACCTTCTTCAACGATTACACCGGCATGCTCGCGAACGCGTTCGTAACCGGGTCGGGCGGAGCGGTCCTTACCTACCAGACGAATGCCGGGGCCATCAAGGCAAAGGGAGTGGAGGTCGAGTTGACCACGACTCCGGTAGCGAACCTGAACCTCCGGGCCTCGGTCGCCCTGATGGATGCGAAGTATGGGGACTTCATCCTCCCCAACCCCTTCCCACGCGGAGGCAATGTGAGCCGGGGTACCGGGACCGGAAACTTCCAGCAGGTCGACGGAACCCAGGTCGCTCTCAATCCTGACTTCCGGGGCGCGTTCGGAGTGTCCTACGACATCAAAGGATCCGCGGGGACGTTCACACCTTCGGTTCAACTGTACGCGTCGTCGAGCTACAGCGCGTGGGACATCATCTTCGGACCCGATGCGCCGAACGTTCAGAAGTCATACACCAAGACCGATGCGCGCCTCTCCTTCGTCCA
>JANLSZ010000108.1:0-10418 GCA_031362685.1 Vicinamibacteria bacterium
GTTGTAGAGCCCACGGAGATTGCTGGGTAGCTACATCGACCTATGATGCCTGGGCCGCGCGGTGATCGCCCGGCCCGCCGTCCGAGTCCCGTCCCGAGTGTTCAAGAGGAGTGTCCATGGTTCTGTCCAAAGCCGAACTGATCGCGTCGTTGCAGAACGAAGTCCGTATCGTGGTTCATCTGGCGAGCAAGGCGGCTCCGGCCCATCTTGATTACCGGCCGAGCGCTTCCCAGCGGAGCACGCTGGAACTGATTCGTTACATCAGCATGATGGGGCCGACGATCATTCGCTGGAGCCTCGCCAACACGAGCGATTTCGATATCTGGACGAAGGCGGAGGCGGCCTCGAAGGAACGGAGCTTCGAACAGGCGAAGGATGCCATCGCGGCCCAGCAGGCCGAGTACGCGGACCTGCTGGCTGGATTGACCGACGCAGATTTCCGCGCCGAGGTCACGGACTTCGACGGCAACAAGACGTCTCGCGGCGCTTTCCTCACGAACCTCGTGCTCGGGGGATGCGCCGCCTACCGCATGCAGTTGTTCCTCTATCTGAAGGCGAGCTGCGCGCCCGCGATCAACTCCGGCAACTTGTGGTCCGGTGTGGATACGCCCGCTCAGGCGTAGTAGCTGCGGTGGGTGTGCCGGTTGCGGCCCGGGCGCTCGCAGTAAGCTAGCGGGGCCATGCGTCCCCTCTCATCCAACCTCGCCGACGAGGACAACCGGCCCTATTTCCTGGGACGACGACATCTACCTCCGGGAGTTCAAGGAGCGCCTTCGCGGCCCTGACGCCGGGGATCGCCTTCAGATGCTCGCCAAGCTGATGCGGGAGGCGAGGGACACGGATGTGTGGATGTTCATCACGCCTCAGGAAGCGGCCGATGCGCTGCCACTTCTCACCCGGAAGCTCGGGCGCCGTCAGGGCTTCTGGGATTTCCTGATCGAAGGCTTCAGGTGCCATGACGTCATCGCCCGATAGGTCAGCATTCCGGACGGAGCCGCGTTGCCGGGCGGCGTATCCGCCGCGGAGACGCGGGCTTTTCTCGCTGGCCTCGTCGAGCGCCTGCTGCGCGCCGCCGCGCCGCCCGCGACGTAGCTGCCTCCAGCCTTGCCGACGGACTGCCGCGTTGTCGAGCGCGCAGTTCTTGGGCCACAGGAGCCTGAAGACTCCTGGGCTTCACTCCGCGGCGAGCCTGCGCGTAAAATCCCGGGGCCGGGCGCCCGCCCGCTTGACCATGGCCACCGAAGAACTCTCGCTTTCCATCACACCCGCCGCGCGGTACGACACCATCGATGTCACCGCTCGTATCGCCGCCCGTTTCGGCGACGTGCTCTCCCGGCACGGCCGAGCCCTCTACTGCTCGCTTCACACCACCGCGGGGTACCTCGAGGAAAGCCTGGCGAGCCGGTTGCTGCGCCGCGACGGGCAGCTGTCGAACTTCTTCCGACCGTTCCGCACGATGTTTCCCCCGGGGGCCGAGTACCGCCACGACCAGCTCCACCTGCGGGCCGAGCTGAGCGATGAGCAGAAGGCCGTGGAGCCGCGAAACGCCGACTCTCACCTGACCTTCATCGGCGCTGGCATGCGCAACTGCGCGACGTACAGGACGCGCGCCTCGGTCCCCGTGTACTTCATCGACCTCGACGGCACGTGGCAGGGCGAGCGCCGCAGCCGTACCACCACCGTTTTGGCCTACGACAAGATCGAGCCGGTCGAGCGGCTGATCATCCCTGTCCCCGTGTCGCGCCACCCCGTGGACTCCATCAACCTGAGCGACCCGCGGGGAGAGTTCAGCGAGCAGGTGGCCGAACTGCTGAAGAAGCACGGCCTGGAGAGGGGCCGGGTCGACATTGCTCTCGAGCCAGGGGAGCGCAACGCCGGTCTCACCGTCAACGAGTACGAGACCATGCTGATGCGCCACGACCTCGCCGAGGTGCTCAAAAACCCGCTGCGCTTCGCCGCGAGCAAGGGCGCCCACATGCTGCGCGACCCGCGCGCGGTCCCGGGAAAGACGCTCGACTACGCCAAGTACGACCTGGTTCTGCTCTTCAACCAGCTGATGGAAGCCCTTCACGTGAACGAATCGGTGGTGGAGCGGCTGCTCTCGCGGCTGATTGCCCTGCCCGCGGACCGCTTCCTGCGCATGAAGCGCGGGGTCAGCTTCGGCGTCTCCAGCGCCTCCGGCCAGCCGTCGCTGATCCGGGGGCGCTACCAGAGTCCGATCCTGGTGCAGTGGCGCACGGCCGAGCGCCAGCAACGCCGGGTCGAAGTGGCCCTCCACCGCTTCCTTTAGGGCGGCGACGCGGGGGAGGCGATCGGCCTGCTGGTCTTGAAGGTGGGAGACAATCGCCGCGAACGACGGTCCCTGGCCCCGTAACCCGGCGCGCTCGAACCCTTGGGAGCGGCTTCTGATCGGTCGCAGTAAGCTAGCGCGGCCATGCGGCCCCTTTCATCCAACTTGACCGACGAGGACAAGCGGCCCTATTTCCTCTGGGACGAGGACATCTCGCTCCGGGAGTTCAAGCAGCGCCTGCGCGGCCCCGATGCCACGGATCGCCTTCAGATGCTCGCCAAGCTGATGCGGGAGGCGAGAGACACGGATGTGTGGATGTTCATCACGCCTCAGGAGGCGGCCGATGCGCTGCCCCTTCTCACCCGAAAGCTCGGGCGGCGTCAGGGCTTCTGGGATTTCCTGATCGACGGCTGGCGGCGACATGGCGTTATCGCCCGATAGGCTGACCTCGCTCCAGCGGGACTTGCTCTTCGCGTTCTTCGAACGGGAGCGCGGTTTCTTCCTCACCGGTGGCGCGGCATTGGCCGGCTTCTATCTCCACCACCGAGAAACCACCGACCTCGACTTCTTCACCCATGACGACGAGGCCTTCGAGCGCGGGGCCTTCGCCCTCCGGGCGGCGGCGGCCCATGTGGGCGCCGAAGTGAGCATCAAGCAGGACGCACCCGGGTTCAAGCGCTACCTCGTCACCCGGGGCGACGAGTCCGTTCTCGTCGACACGGTGTGGGAGCGGGTGCCAGCCGCCTACCCCGAAAAGAAGCAGGAGGGGCGCATCATCCTCGACTCGCCCGAGGAGATAACGGTCAACAAGCTGACGACCCTGGTCTCGCGTTCGGAGCCCCGGGACATTGTGGACCTCATGATGCTGGAACGCTCCGGCTGTTCCATCGACGCCGCCCTGCCAAAGGCTCTCGAAAAAGACGGGGGCTGTACCCCCGCGACCCTCGCCTGGGTCCTCTCGCAGGTCGGGATTCCCGACGGAGCGCCATTGCCGGGCGGCGTATCCACCGCGGAGACGCGGGCCTTTCTCGCCGGCCTGGTCGAGCGCCTGGTGCGGGCCGCCGCGCCCTCCGCCTAGAGTCTCGCGGCCATGACTTCGAAGCCGTCGACCGCGATCGTTCCGAAGAGCGTCTGGCTCTGCGCGCTCGCCTTCTTCGGTCTGCAGATGACTTTCGGTCCGCGGTACCCGATCTTCAGAGACGAGTTCTACTACTTGGCCTGCGCCAACCATCCGGCTCTCGGCTACGTGGACCATCCACCCTTGTCGATCCTGATCCTCTTCGTATGGCGGGCGATCTTCGGCGACTCCATCTATTCGCTGCGTGTCCTTCCCTCTCTCGCTGGAGCGGCGATCGTCCTCCTCACCAGCGGTCTTGCCGGCGCGATGGGCGGAGGTGCCTTTGCGAGGACCTTCGCTGCGGTGTCGGTGCTCGCCGCACCGACGGTCTTCGGCATCACCGGTTTCTACTCGATGAATGCCTTCGATTTCCTCTTCTGGCTCGCGGGCTTTCACCTGGTGCTCCGCCTGTCTCGTCTCGAGCCCTCCGAAGCCACACCTGTGTGGATGTCGCTCGGTGCGGTCCTGGGTCTCGGGCTTCTGAACAAGATCAGCGTCCTGGTCCTGGGCGCCGGTGTCGCCGCCGTTCTTGTCCTGACCCCCTCGCGCTCTCATCTTTTGAAGCGCGGGCCCTGGCTCGCCGCCGTGATCGCGCTGGGCCTGTTCGCTCCTCACGTCGTGTGGCAGATTCAAAACGACTGGCCCACCGCGGAGTTCATTCGCAACGCGTCGCTTCACAAGAACGTCTCCCTCGGTCCCTGGGGATTCTTCACCTCACAGATTCTGGACTTTGGCCCGCTGAATTCCCTCTTCTGGATTCCGGGTCTCGTGTGGCTCCTCCTCGCGGAGCGCGCTCGTCCCGCTCGCAGCCTTGGCATCATCTTCGTGGTGGCGTTTCTTGGCTTCATGAGCGGCAAGGCCTATTACCTCGCGCCCGCCATGCTCGTGCCTCTCGTCGCCGGCGCAGTCTTCGTCGAAGGGTTGCTGGCGCAACCGGGTGTCACCTGGCTGCGGCCGGCCGTCCTCGCGCTGCTTCTGCTTTCCGCGCTCATCCCCCTGCCCATCGTGGTTCCGGTGCTCCCGGCCGATCGGCTCGGTCCCTACATGCAAGCGATCGGGGTGGCTCCGAAGCAGGCGGAGAGAAGCACGCTCGGCGTCCTCCCCCAACACATCGCCGACCGTTTCGGATGGGAGGAGCTCGCGGGGATCACCGCGACCGCCTGGCGTTCGCTCACCGACGATGAGAGAAGGAACGCGATCATCGTCGGCGACAACTACGGCGAGACCGCTGCGGTCAATTACTACGGCCGAAGGCTCGGGCTTCCCACCGCCTTCAGCCAGCACAACAGCTTCTATTTCTGGGGACCCGGAAACACCACGGCCGCCGTGGTGATCACCATCGGCCAATCCGTCGAGGATCTCCGCGGGTCGTTCGAGGACGTTCAGCCGGTGGCGACGATGACCGATCCCCTCGCCATGCCCTACGAACGCGCGGACCCGGTGGCGATCTGCCGTCGGCCCAAGCGACCCCTCATGGTCTTGTGGGTCGAGGGGAAGAAGTTCATTTAGGGGGCCGCCGCCTCAGCGGCCCGAGTCGCGCACCCGGCCGAGGTCCAGCAGCAGTCCTAGAAGCACGAGGGCGAGGGGCACGATGGCCGTGATGGCCCCGAGGGTCGTCCCGATGAGCGGCACCCGCAGCAGAATGATGGCGGCCAGAGACAGGATCGAGCCCAGGAGCGCCCACCAGGCCCAGACCTCGCCGCGACGATAGGGACCGAGGACGATGGTGAGGAACAACACCCAATAGGCCGCGGCGAAGGCGGCGGCGGTGGCGCGTGAGCCCCGCAGCGCGACGCCCGCGCCGGGCGTCGCGGCCTCGATTTTGGCAAGGGAGGTGGGTCCGATCGCCCAGTTGCCCGTGTAGGCGGTAACGGCCGAGACCAGGCTGAGGGCCAGCATAGCCAGGCCCAGCGCGAGGAGCACGATCCAGCTGGCTTTCTTCATGTTCTGCTTTTCTTTCTTTCGCCGCCCGCGCCTGGCGGAACCGTCTTGTGGAAGGATCTTAGAGCCTTGGAGGGGGTTCCTGAAGTTCTGCAGCGCCGCTGCGGGACCGCCCGCATATAGTCGCGGCGCGCGCGCGTCCCAGAGAGATTCCATGATCGAGCCAAGCCCAGCCCCTCGAACCATCCGCGGCGCCTGCGGCCACGACTGTCCCGACACCTGCGGCTGGGTGGTCGAGGTCCAGGGCGGCAAGGCCAATCGGCTCGAAGGGGACGCCTCGCACCCCTTCACACGTGGCGGACTGTGCGCGAAGGTCAACCACTACCTCGAAAAGGTCTATCACCCCGAGCGTGTGCTCCATCCGATGAAGCGCGTCGGCCGCAAAGGCGAGGGGCGCTTTGAGCGCGTAACCTGGGACGAGGCACTCAAAGACATCGCTGCCCGATGGAAGCGCGTTATCGACGAATCGGGCGCGGAGGCGATTCTGCCCTACAGCTCGGCCGGAGTGCAGGGTCTGATTCAGATGGCGTCGATCGACCGGCGCCTGTTCGGCGTGATGGGATGCAGTGAGTTGCAGCGGGCCATTTGCGGCGGAGTGGCCGCGGCGGGCATGACCGCCACCATCGGCGTCGGCTCAGGCATTGACCCCGAAGACATCGTTCACAGCCGTTTCATCGTGCTGTGGGGCACCAACACCATCGTCACCAACTTGCACTTCTGGCCCTACGTTCGCGAGGCGCAGAGCCGTGGGGCCAAGGTGGTGGTGATCGACCCGGTTCGCACGCGCACGGCGGAGGCGGCGGACTGGCACCTGCAGGTCAACCCGGGAAGCGACGCGGCGCTGGCCCTCGCGATGATGCAGGTCATGGTACGTGACCGCCTGGTCGACCTTGACTACGTTTCGCGATACGCGGTCGGATACCAAGCACTCGTCACTCGCGTCCGCGACTACGCGCCGGCCACCGTGGCTCCCGTCGTCGGTCTGCCGGCCGAGGACATCGAACGCTTCGCGCGCGAGTACGCGACCACGCAGCCCTCGCTCCTGCGCCCGCTCATCGGCCTCGAGCATCACAAGAACGGCGCCATGCAGTTCCGGGCCCTCGCCTGTCTGCCCGTGCTGAGCGGAGCGTGGCGGCATCGCGGCGGCGGGCTCGCCCGCTCGACCCACGCGCTGCAGTTCGGCGTTCTCGACATGAAGAGCGTGGAGATGCCCGAGGTGCACAAACCGGGTGTTCGCATCCTGAACATGCGCGACCTGGGCAAGGACCTGGGCGATACGAGACTCTCTCCACCCGTGCGCGCCCTCATGGTTTACGGGGCCAACCCTGTGGTGTCCATGCCGAATCAGCGCGAGGTTTGCGAGGGTCTGCGACGTGAGGATCTCTTCACCGTCGTCCACGACCTGTTCGTCACCGACACCGCTCTCTACGCGGACTACCTCCTGCCCGCGACCAGCCAGATCGAGCATCTGGACCTGGCTCCCGCCTGGGGGCATCTGTATCTGGCCTTGAACCGGCCGGCCATCGAGCCTCTCGGCGAGTCCGTCTCTAACACCGAGCTGTTCCGGCGGCTCGCCGCGGCCCTCGGGCGCACGGAGCCGTGGCTCTTCGAGAGCGATGAGTCGATGCTGCGCGCCGCCCTTTCGAGCGGGCATCCGTGGCTCGACGGGATCACCTACGAGCGTTTGTGGAGCGAAGGCCACGTACGACTGAATCGGCCGGAGGACTGGCGCCCCTTCGCGAACGGCGGTTTTCCCACGCCGTCGGGCAAGGCCGAACTGTTCTCCGAGTCGTTGGGGGCGCAGGGTCTCGATCCACTCCCTGCGTCGGGCGCGATCGCGACCGGGTCGGGACTGCAATTGATCTCGGGTAAAGCGCTTCACTTCATGAACTCGGGCTACGGCCATATGGAGCGCCACCGGCGTCGGGCGGGCCTGCTCTCCATTGATCTTCACCTCGACGATGCGGCGCGGCGCGGCCTCAAAGACGGGGAACTCGTGTGGGTGCGGGGCGAGCGCGGCAAGCTGAAGGCGGTGTGCCGGGTGTCAGATCGGGTTCGCCCGGGTGTGGCCTGGATGCCGTACGGCGGCCTCCACGATGCCGCAGGGGTTCGGCAGTCGGTCAACCTGCTGACGGCCGAGGAACCCACGGACTGGGGCGGAGGCAGCGGCCTGTACGACGCCTTCGTCGAAGTGACGCCCGAAGCATCAACCCCATAGCCGCCACCGCCAGCTAGGGTGGCGCGGGCCGTGCCGCGCGCCAGCCGGATTGGCGCTGGGCTTCGAGGGACGCCACGCGCGCGGCCATCTCCGGTCGCCCCGCGAGGTTGATGTTCTCGTCAGGGTCGCGCTCCCGGTCGTAGAGCTCGCGCGCAACTTCGACTTTTGTCTCCCAGTCGATCCACACCACGTAGTGATCGCGCTCGGTCAGCAGGCTGTAGCCCATGTAGGGTCGGCCGTCGGGTGCGGCCCACGTGCCCGCGCGCAGAAACTGGCTGAAGATTGCGGTTTTCCACGGCCGCGACGGTTCCTTCAGCAGAGGCACCGTACTGACGCCTTCGAGCCCGGCGGGCGCCTCTAAGCCGGCAAGCTCCAGGAGTGTCGGATAGACGTCCACGAACTCCACCAGTCGATCGACGTGGGTGCCCGGCCGGATAGCGCCGGGCGCGCGGATGATGAGCGGCGCATGCGTGTCGATCTGGTAGTTGGTCATCTTCGCCCAGCCGTTGTGCTCTCCAAGCTTGTAGCCATGGTCGCCCCACAAGACAACGATCGTGTTGCGCGCGAGGTCGAGGGCCTCAAGCTGATCGAGCAGGCGGCCGATCTGGGCGTCTACGTAGCTGACCGAAGCGTAGTAACCGTGCTTCAGCCGTCGCGCGTCGGCCTCGCCCAGAGCGCCGTCGAACGGATGCGCGGCATCCGCGAAGTCGGCATAGCTCTTCATCTCGCGCATGGTGCTCATCGCCATGATCGGGCCGTCCTTCGGCGGAAATCGGTTCGTGGCCATCGGGATGGCGTCGCGCTCGTAGAGATCCCAGTACTTCTTGAGCGCGTTGAACGGGAGGTGCGGCCGGTAGTACCCGACACCGAAGAAGAACGGCGTGCCTCTTGCTTTCAGCTCCGCGAGCTTGCCGACCGCGAGATCGGTTTGGGCGCCGTCGTAGTACACGTTGTCGGGCAGGTCGACGCTTTCCGTCGCATTGGCCTTCAGGTACCACAGGCCGTACTTGTCGATGGACTGCGCCTCACGGCCGGATGCGACGATCGCCGCCTTGCGCTGTTCCTGGATCCCGAGGTTAGTGGGGTGGCGGTAGACCGCGTCAGGATCGAACGGAAATCCCGCCACGTGCATGTCCGGCTCGCTCCACGAGGCGGGGTCCGGCAGCACGTTGTGATAGATCTTCCCGACATTCGCCGCCCAGTAGCCGTGCCTCTGGAAGTGCTGCGGGAGGGTGACCGCCCGCGGTGTGGTCGCGCGGAAGTCGGTCTCGAGGTCCCACACCTTGAGCGTGTCGGGCCGAAGCCCGGTCATCAACGAGGCGCGAGACGGATTGCACACCGCCTGCTGGGCGTGTGCTTGCAGGAACACGGCGCCCGATCGTGCGAGTCGGTCGATGTTCGGGGTTTTGATGTCGGGGTCGCCGTACGCGCCGAGAGTAGGCCGCAGATCGTCGACGGCGATGAAGAGAACATTCGGCCGCGCGGTCTGAGCGGGCGCCTGCGGGCGCGACCTCGAGCCGCCAAGTCCAGTCACCCATGCCGCGGCGAGAAGCGACGCCGCGAGCAGTCGAGGTTTCACGAGCGCCGGAGCGTAGCATGACCCTCAAGGCGCGGAGTTAAAACGCGTGTTTCGGGACCCTGGTAACGCAGGAGCCGCCGAAGGAGTCGCAGTTCTACGTGGCTGTTGAACATGGAAAGGAACCGGCCGTGAGCGCTCTCGAAGCGCCTCCTCACGGGACGACTTGAAAAGGCGATGACCTATCATGGGCAGCGTTCACAAAGGGAGAATCGCGTATGAACCATTACCGCATCGGTACCGCACTGGGCTCGCTCATCACTTCCGGCGCCATGCTGTTGTTGGCCACCTCGGGCGCCATAGCCCTGCAGGATGTTCCCATCGTTCAACCGGGCGCGCCAGGGCAGAAGACCACGAAGCTGACGGCGCAGGAGGCGGTCAAGCTCGCCGACACGCGCTACACCGCTGACGATGTCACGTTCATGCGCGACATGATCCATCACCATGACCAGGCGGTGCAGATGGCCGAATTGGTGAAGGACCGCACCAACCTGCCCGACCTGGTTGCGGTGGCCGGCCGAATCAATGCGTCTCAGGCTGACGAAATCGCCTTCATGCAGAATTGGTTGCGGGAACGCGGCGAGAGCGTGCCGGATGCTTCGATGCATCGCGGGATGGATATGAAGGGCACCATGGCCGGAATGGCCTCGCCCGCCGACATGGCCAGGCTTGCGACATTGAAAGGCGCCGACTTCGACCGGCTGTTCCTGACCCTGATGATCGCCCATCACGACGGCGCGCTCAAGATGGTCGATGCGCTCGTGAAGAGACCCGGCAGCGCCTACGATCCAGTGCTGTTCCAATTCACCAGCGACGTGAAGAGCGGACAGAAGGCCGAGATCGAGCGGATGAGCGCGCTCCTGGGCACGCTCGCCACCGACCCGCGCGTGGCGCTCAAGGCCGGGTTCAGCGACGCCGCACAAGCGGCGAGCCATCTTGCCCTGGTCGCGACATTGGGCAAACCCACGGGCTTCTTCGATCCGAAAAACCCGGCAGGTCTGCCCCTGCCCAAGCGGAAGAAGGCGGATGAGGGAGCCAAGCCTCCCGCATCCAGCGGCCAGAGCCTCCCCCAAGGTCAGAGCAACGAGGGCACCGAATGGAGCGACCGCTCCCCCCTGCTCTCCTTCTCGCAGACCGACATGGCGTTTAGGGGCGATGTGCTGGTGACGGGCAATTATCACGGCTTCAACATCTACCGCTTGACCGATGCGAAAGCGCCAACCCTGCTGAGCTCAGTGGTCTGTCCGGGCGGTCAGGGCGATGTCTCCATCGTCGG
>JANLSZ010000111.1:0-35312 GCA_031362685.1 Vicinamibacteria bacterium
TTCCGCGGTTCCGGTCATTCCCGCGAGTTTCGAGTACATGCGGAAATAGTTCTGCAGGGTGATGGTCGCAAGCGTCTGATTCTCCCGCTCGATCTTGACCTTCTCTTTCGCCTCAACCGCCTGGTGAAGTCCATCGGACCAGCGACGGCCCGGCATGAGCCGCCCGGTGAACTCGTCGACGATGATGACCTGGCCATCTTTCACCACGTAGTGCACGTCCCGGGTATAAAGGGAGTGGGCGCGCAGTCCTTGGTTCACATGATGGAGCACGTCCATGTTCGAGGGGTCCCAGAGATTGGTCACGCTCAGGAGTTTCTCGGCGTGAGACATCCCCGGGTCGGTAAGGGTGACGTTGCGCCCCTTCTCGTCGACGATGTAGTCGCCGGTCTTTTCGAGCTCTTCGCGCTCCTCGGCCTTCTTGTCGCCGGAGATGCGGGCGCCGGGAATCAGCTTGGGAATGATCTGGTCCACCCGGTAGTAGAGGTCGGTCGATTCCTCCGCCGGGCCGCTGATGATGAGGGGGGTTCGCGCCTCGTCGATGAGGATCGAGTCGACTTCATCGACGATCGCGTAGTGATGTCCGCGCTGGACGTACGACTCCAGTTCGAACTTCATGTTGTCGCGGAGGTAGTCGAAGCCGAATTCGTTGTTGGTGCCGTAGGTGATGTCGGCGGCGTAGGCGGCCTGGCGATCACGATCCGCCATGTCGTGCTGGATGCAGGCCACGGTGAGACCCAGGGCCTTGTAGAGGCGGCCCATCCAGTCGGAGTCGCGTTTGGCCAGATAGTCGTTCACGGTTACCACGTGCACGCCCTTTCCGGTGAGGGCGTTCAGATACGCGGGAAGGGTGGCGACGAGGGTTTTCCCTTCCCCCGTCCTCATCTCGGCGATCGAGCCCTCGTGGAGGGCCATGCCGCCGATGAGCTGAACGTCGAAGTGCCGCATGTTGAGAACCCGACGGCCGCTTTCCCGAGCCACCGCGAACGCCTCGGTCAGGAGGTCGTCGACCGGGGCGCCGTTGGCTAGCCGGGCCTTGAATTCCAGGGTCTTGCCCCGAAGTTCCTCATCGGAAAGCCGGCGCAGGGCGGGTTCGAGGTCGCTGATGACCTGGATCCTCGCCTGCATTCTCTTGACGTCGCGGTCATTCTTGGTGCCGAAGATCTTGGTGAGCAGTTTTCCGAGCATCGCGTGAGGCCATTCTAAGGTGTTCACACGCGCCGACCCTCGCGATAGACTCCGCTACTCCAATATGTTCATGGCCTATCTGTTGTGGGGGTTCGTGGTGGCCTGCGGCCTGTTCATGGGCGGGGCCTCCTCGATCATGCTGGCCCGCCACAGCTTCGATCTGGTGGTGGCGGGGAACGCCCTGGTCTATCTGGGCTGCGCGGCCTACGGGCTTCCCCGGCTTATCCGCCTGGTCAGGAAATAGGGCGCCGCCGATGGGTGTTCACAACTGGCTTGAACTTTCAGTGCGCGGCCTCCACGTCGCCATGGTGGGCGGCTGGCTGCTTTTCGACTTCGTGGTTTTCTGGCTGCACTTCAAGATCAAGGATGCGGCCGCTCCGATCGAAGAGCGGCTTGAGCGGGCTCGGGTCATGCATGGAATCGACACCGTCGTGGCCTATCTGTTCTTCCTGACCCTGCCGGTGGGGATTGCGCTTTGCTACCTGACGGAAACGCCGCTCTTCACCACCGAGTGGCTGAACTGGAAACACCTCATGTATGGCCTCATCGTGGTGTCGGCCATCGTCCTGGTTCCTATCTCCGGTACCGCGTTGCGGAATCTGAGGACGATCAAGGCGGGGACGCCGAACGTTCCCGAACTCAACGATCAGATCAAACGCGACATGAACTGGGGCATGCCCTGGGTCTTCCTGATCTGGACCCTGATCGCGGTCATGATCGTCATCTCGGTCTTCAACGCGAAGTGTCCCCACTGCAATAACTTCATCTTGAGATAGGGGGGCAATGCGGAGCGATCTTGAACGTGAGCTGCTCGCCCGGATGGAAGCGCTCTTCGCGGCGATTGCGGCCAAGGATATGGGCGGAATCGAGGCCTGCTACCTCAACGAGCCATCGCTTCTGGTCTTTCTGGAAGGACCGCGAACCCGCAACATGGGCTGGGAGAACATCAAGGTCGGCTGGCGGCATTTCCTCGAGGCGTCGATGGAGCTCAAGGGTTTCGAGTGGGGGGACGACCTGCTGATTCGGGTTCGCGGCGACGCTGGGTTCGTAGCCGCCACCAACCGCTTCCGCTGGAGAATCAAGGGCCGCGATCTAGCGGTTGAGATGCGTGGGACCTGGGCCATGGAGCGCATCGACGGAGCCTGGCGCATCGTTCACGAACACGGCTCGTTTCCGCACCCGGATCCGTATGGCAGCGGGGACTGGTCTCAAAAAGGCTAGCCGTCCCGGCCCGTGCGCTCGGCGGGGAGCGCGAGACTAGCCGAGGGAGCGATATTCGTCGAGGATGTAGAGGAGCGGGTTCTGGTTGGAACCGTTGAGCCAGACCTCGTAATGAAGATGAGGAGCGGTCGAACGCCCGGTGCTGCCCACAAAGCCTAAAACCGAACCACGTCGCACCGCTTGGCCCACCCGGACATTGAAGGCGTCCAGATGGCCGTAGTGAGTGGCGATTCCGCGGCCGTGATCGATGGTCACCGCATTGCCGTAGCCGCCTTTGACGCCGGCGAAGATGACGGTACCGTCGGCGGGGGCCAGAATCTTCGTGCCAAGTGGCGCCGAAATATCAAGTCCCGGATGAAAATCCCTAAGCCCGGTGAAGGGATCGTTGCGGTTGCCAAAGCCGGCCGACAGGTAACCGCGAACCGGCCAGACCGACGGTGTGGTCGAAAGGAGAGACCGTTGCTTGTCGAACACCCCGGTCAACTCGCGGGACTTTTCCGTGAGTTCATTGAGGCGCGTGCTCATCTCCTCGAAGCTCGCGACGCTGGGGCCGGAGCGATCAGCCGCGGTGCCGCCGCCGGTGCCGCCGACTCTGGGATCCGGCGGGGGAGCATCCACCCCGGCCATGACCCCCAACTTGTTGACCATTCCACTCAACTGGCCCATCTGCGCGCGTAATACGGCAGCGTCCTGCTCAATTTGGTGGGTCTTGGTAAGCAGGTTGCTGGACTCTTCCTCGACCCTTCGGAGTCGTGAGACCTCGAAGAGGAGAGAAGAGTAGTGGATCAGTATGCCTACCAGTACCACCCCCGCGCCGGCGGCGATACGCGCGGCCACCCTGGCGACCTTGGACGGGATCTGATACTTGCGAAACTTCGCCCGAGCATTTGGGACGAAAATTACGGTGAAGAAATCAGGAGCGTTCATACTTCAATCGATGCGACCGCGAATGGTTGCGCCCGAGCGAATAGGCGAGCAGACACGCCAACCGAAAAAATATGTTATCACGGGACTTTAAGGGACGTCAATGCCGCCCCGGCTCGGAAGAGCAGGGCCTCGAGGACGGCGGTTCGGGGGACGGTCCGGGAGTGGGAAAGATCCGCGATGGTTCGCGCCACTCGGGCGGTCCGGTGAACGGCCCGAAGCGAAAAGCCCTGGACTCTTGCCGCAGTCTCAAGGGTGTTGGCCGCGGCCGCTTCGAGATCGAGGCTCGCTAGACCCAGGCCGTCACGGCCTTTGAGCCTGCCCTCGGCGAACTGAATCCCCTCGGCGATTCGCCGTCGGACGACGACCGAGGCTTCGGCGCCGGTCTGGCGCCAATGCTCCGCCGACGTGGGGATGCAGATCTCGGGACGAGGCACATCGACCACCAGATCGATCCGGTCGAGCAATGGCCCGGAAATCCGGCCCTGGTAACGCGCTATGGCTTCCGGCGTACATCGACACGGAATGACTGGATCGCCCCGGTATCCGCAGGGACAAGGATTCATGGCCGCGACGAATTGGAACCGGGACGGAAACTCGAAAGTGGCCCGGGCGCGGGAGACGATCAAGCGGCCCTCCTCGAGGGGTTCTCGCAATCCCTCGAGTGTGGTTCTCGAGAACTCCGGCAGCTCGTCAAGGAAGAGCACGCCTCCGTGGGCCAGACTAATCTCTCCCGGGCGCGGAATGGCGCCGCCACCCACGAGGGCAATGGCGGAGGCGGTGTGATGAGGCGCCCGAAAAGGCCGACAGCGCACCAGGCCGCATGGTGACAATCCCGCCGCTGACTGAATGGCGGTCATCTCGAGGGCTTCTTGTTCGGAAGGTGGAGGAAGGATGCCGGGCAGGCGCCGGGCCAGCATGGTCTTGCCGGATCCCGGCGGCCCGATCATCAAAAGGTTGTGTCGCCCGGCGGCCGAGATCTCCAGCGCGCGGCGGGCCAGCGGCTGTCCCGCGACATCCCTCAGGTCCAGTGGATCTGGGGGCAACATCGGCGCCTCGTCGTCCAAAGCGTGGCTTGGATCCTCATCGTTTCGGACCGCGCCCAGAAGGTTTCTGGCGCCCCGGACATCGATACCCTTGACGAGAGAGGCCTCGCGCAGATTCCCTCGGGGCACTACCACCCGCTTGAAACCCTGAGCACGAGCCTCGATCACTATGGGCAGGACGCCCGGGACCGGGCGCAGGCTGCCGTCAAGGGCCAGCTCGCCGAGAAAGAGGCAGCCGGCTGGATCGGCCAGGGGTTCTCGAGCGGAGGCCAGCAGAGCGACCGCGATGGCGAGGTCGAAGGCGCTGCCGCTCTTGCGCAAATGAGCGGGAGCCAGATTCACCGTGATTCGACGATCCCACGAGAAGTCGACGGCAGAGTTCCGCAGCGAGGCCTTGATCCGGCTTTCACTCTCCCGCACGGCCGAATCAGGAAGACCCACCATGAGCAGGCCCGGAAACCCCGGGGCGGAATCGACCTCGACGCGAATGATCTGCCCTTTTATCCCTGCGACCGCGCCCGTATGTGTGCATGCAAGCATGACTCTCCTTACGACACAGATAGACCCGCGGGAGAGAGCGGGAGGGCATCGCTCGTGTCCGAGCGCCCTCGCACCGAGTATGGCCGAGGGCGAGGCCGTTTCGGGTCCGCCGCTTTTTGGAACGACCGCGAAGGGCCGGGGAGAGGCCCTTATTCGGGCGAGCTATCGCTCGAGGTCGAGCCGACGCGAAGAACCTGGCCAATGGACAGCCGTGAAGAACTAAGGCCGTTCAGGGCTTTGATGGCCTCGACCGTGGTGCTGTGGCGGGCCGCGACCGAGGAGAGAGTGTCGCCTCTGCGGATCTTGTATGAAGTATCCAGGCGGTCGTCGTCGGCTCGGCCAGATGCCGCGGTCTTGGCCGCTGATGTCCGAGTCGGCCGAGGAATGGCCAACTCCGTGCCGGGTTTTAGATTCGACTTGAGCGAGAGTCCGTTCGCGCGGGCAATATCGGAGGAGGACACCCCGAACATCTTGGCGATCAGAGACAAGGTGTCACGCTTCCGCACGACGTGACGGGTGTAGTCCATCGCGCGTTCGCCGGCCAGGCAGGTAGTGACTTGCTCGCCGGAGCCGTGGGGCACGCCCAGATCGAAGGCCGAGGACGGGGTCATGCCGCGACGTAGCTCCGGGTTGAGCCGTTTGATCTCTTCGGGCTGCGTGTTCGCGCAGCGCGCCACCGTAGCGATCGGATAGGACCCCGCGACCCGGATCGTTTCCACGGCGGTGAGCGCCTCGGGCGAGAGGTCAATTCCGTAGAACTCAGGGGACTTCGCGATGACGATGGCGGCGTGGATCAAGGGCACGTAGTTCTTGGTCTCCGACCGGAAGGATTTCGTCTTGGCCAGGGCCCAGAAATCGTTGGTCTGCGCTCTCTTGATCGCGCGCTGAACATTTCCCTCACCCGCGTTGTAGCCGGCCAAGGCGAGGTTCCAGTCGCCGAACATGGCGTAGAGGTTCTTCAGGTACTGCGCGGCCGCCAGGGTGGCTTTCTCCATGTTCGATCGCTCGTCGACGAAGAAGTCCTGCCTCAGGCCGTACTGCTTCCCGGTCGCCGGGATGAACTGCCAGAGGCCCCGGGCCTTCGCCCGCGAAAGAGCCGAAGGGTTGAAGGCGCTCTCCACGATGGGAACGTAGGCAAGATCCCGGGGAATTCCGGCCTCGGCCAGGATCTCGCGAATTCTGGGCAGGTAGGGAAGGCCTCGGGAAAGCGCGTGCGAGAACCACTTGTTGAACTTTCCGCTGTACAGACCAATAGCCCCAAGAACCTGATCGTTAAGTTCGATGGGCAGGTCGATCTCTTCCGAGCCGAGCACCGCCTCCGTGCTCTGGCGAGCCTCTTCCGTCGGTTTGATGTTCTCGACTCGGTCACCCAACTCCGCGAGCGAGCCTTCCGGTGGGGTTTCACCGGGGGATGCAACCACCGCTTCCCTGCGCAGGGCCGGGACAGGCACGGGCGAGGTTCGGCGTTGCGGGCCAGCGGCCACTTCCACCGCGTGGATCCGATCGACCAGAATTCGATAGGCGGCAAGGAATCGTGGATCGGAGGCCGCGTCACCTCGCCTTTCTAAAAAGACGTCCAGGGCGGCGTCAAAGGCTTCGCGGGCCTCGGCATCGTGACCCTCGGTCAAGGCTGCATCACCCTGCCGGAAGAGGTCTTCGGCCCGCTCGAGCTCGCGGTCCGGGTTGGAAGGGGGCAGGGGATAGCCTGGATCGAGCGCACGAGAGACGCCCGTATCCGCCGGCTGAGCGAGGGCAGACCCGGCTCCGGAGAGGGAAGCAAGGGCGCACAAGAGGGCTAGGCCGATGGCTCGGCCCGGCGCAGAATTCGCCCTATCCATGAGGGGGTAGTCTATCAAAGCGCTCCCATTCCTCTCAATCCCGGGGGACGACCAGGACATCGGAACCTTGAGCTTCGTCCCGGGCCGCCGGGGTGACCAGGGCCTTCGGAGCAAGAAAAATTCGGCGCCCGTCGCGCTTGGCCCGCCTCACGTCGTCTTCGCAGACGAAGTCGACGCGTTCCATGCTCGCGAGTGCAGGCGGGGCTGGTCGGGCCTCGGCTGCGGCCGCCGTGGGCGTCGCTCGGACCCGGGCCAGTCGCTTGATATTGATGAGGTGCCGAGGCGTGATGTTGTCGGAAGTGATGTTCCCGGCCGCCGCTCCGCAGCCCAGCGACATCGAGGGTTCGAGCGAGGTGGTGTGCCCGGTCGCCCCCATCGAGGTCTGAGAGTTTGCGATCACTCGAGACGCGGGCTGAGCGAGAGCAAAACGCCGCAGAAGGTCCTCCTCCGCGGCATGGATCCCGACCGTGTGGCCGGTCCCGCCGAAGGCCAACAGTTCCTGGCAGCGGCGGATCCCTTCGTCTGGGCCCGAGACCTCGTACAGGGCCAGAACCGGGCAGAGCTTCTCGGCGGAAAGCGGATGATCGCGTCCGACGCCAGCGACTGGAGCGGCGAGGGCGCGTGTCCCATCCGCAACCTTGAATCCCGAAGCCTCGGCCAGGGCCGGGGCGGAGCGCCCGACTGCTTTGGCATTCACCAGGCCGCGGTCACCGATGACCCACTTCGCCACCTTTGAGGCCTCGCCCGGGGTCAAAACGTGGACACGTTCACTATCCAGAGCCCGGAGGACCTGGGCGCCGATCGAGGAGTCGAAGACGAGAGCTTGCTCAGAAGAGCAGAGCGTCCCGTGGTCGAAAGTCTTCCCGGCAATGACATCCCGAACCGCGCGGGCGGTGTCGGCGGAAGAATGGACATACACCGGGACGTTGCCGGGGCCCACCCCGTAGGCGGGCTTGCCCGACGAATACGCGGCGCGGACGAGGCCGATGCCTCCGGTGGCCAGAATGACCGCGGTGTGCCGGCTCTTCATCAAGGCCTCGGTGCCGGCGATGGACACGGTTTCGAGGCATTGAAGAGCGCCCTCCGGGACACCGCTGGTCCGGGCCGCCGCTTCAAGGACGCGAAATGACTCGATGACGCAGTTCCGCGCGGATGGATGAGGGCTTAGAACGATCGGGCACCGAGCCTTGATGGCAATGAGAACCTTGAAGATCGCGGTGGAGGTTGGATTCGTAGAGGGGACGATGGCGGCCACCACGCCCATCGGTTCGCCGATCTCAGTGATGCCGGTCGCCGCGTCATCACGCAGTATTCCCACGGTTTTGATTCGCGCGATATGCGAGGCCACTCGGTCGGCGGCGAAGAGATTCTTGGTGGTCTTGTCGGCGACGTTGCCGAAGCCGGTCTCGCGGTTCGCCAGTTCGGCCAGACGGCCGGCCTCGGAGATCGCAGCGCGGGACATCGCCGCCACGATGCGATCCACGTCGGACTGCGTCAATGTCCGCATGGCGCTCAGGGAGGCGTGGGCGCGCGCGGCCTTGTCCCCTGCCTCGGCAAGAGACGCGCGATCCATTCCCGGGTTTGATTCCGCAGCCACGAAGCGGAGTTGACCGCGTTCGGGCGCGAAGATCAACTGGCGGGAGTCGATTATGGTTCCGCCCGTTATGAAAACGCCGCTTCTCTACGGAGATCTCGCGCCCTGGTGGCACCTGTTTTCGAGCCCGGCGGACTACCGAATTGAGACCCGACCGTTTCGACGGCTGCTTCTCTCCCATGGAGGCAAGCCGGGGAAGACTCTCGTTGAACTCGGCTCGGGAGGGGGAAACAACGCGTCATACCTGAAGAGGTGGTTTGCGGTCACGCTGGTTGACCGGTCGGCCGGGATGCTCAGAGGGAGTCGGAAGCTCAATCCCGAGTGCGAGCATGTGCTGGGGGACATGCGCACGGTCCGGTTGAAGCGGACCTTCGACCGCGTGTTGATTCACGACGCGGTGATGCACATGACCACCGAGGCGGACCTGGTCCGCGCGTTTCGCACCGCGTTCATCCACACCCGACCTGGGGGGGCGACCCTCGTGGCCCCCGACTGCACCAGGGAGACCTATTCGTCGATCACGAATCACGGCGGCAATGACGGCGCCGGTCGTGGCCTTCGTTACCTGGAGTGGAATTTCGACCCGAACCCAGACGACACGAAGTACGAGGTCCATTTTGCCTATCTGCTCCGCGACGCCCGGGGTAGCATCCGCGTCCATCATGACGTCCACGAGTTCGGCCTGTTTCCGAAGTCCACGTGGTTGCGCGCGCTGCGCAGGGTCGGATTCAAAGCACGATGCGTCGACGACCCGGTCCTTCGTCGGGATGTGTTCGTGGGCGTGCGCCCGGCCTGATCGCCGGAGTCGCCGAAAGATATCCTCTGCTCCGATGGATACTCGTCCCTATTGCGTTGTCGGCGCCGGCCCGGCGGGGCTGGCCGCGGCGCGATGGCTCAAGGCACTCGACGTTCCCTTCGAGGGCTTCGAACGAAACCCTGCGGTCGGCGGCATCTGGAACATCGACTTCCCGGGTTCACCGATGTACGAGTCGGCCCACTTCATCTCATCCCGGACGCTCTCCGGTTTTCGGGATTTTCCGATGCCGGACTGGTATCCGGACTACCCATCCCATCGGCAGGTTCTCCGCTACATCGAGAGCTACGCCGACCGCTTCGACCTCCGGCGCGATTTCAAGTTCGGGGTTTCCATTGACGGAGCGCGGCCCGACCAGAAGGGGGGATGGATCGTCGGCTTCTCGGACGGAACCGACCGGCCCTACGCGGGCCTCATCACCGCCGTCGGTTGCGAATGGCGGCCGTTCGTCCCGTCTTTCAACGGAACCTTCGAAGGCGAGATCATCCACTCGCGCGAATTCAAGCATCCGCGGCAATTCGAAGGCCGGCGTGTGCTCATCGTGGGAGGGGGGAACTCGGGCTGCGACATTGCCTGCGACGCCAGCCGGTCGGCGGACCAGGCCCTTATCAGCCTGCGCCGGGGCTACCACTTCATTCCCAAGCACATCTTCGGCCAGCCGGCCGACGTGTTCGACGAAACCGGGCCTCACCTCCCGTACTTCATCGAGCGCCCGGTTCTTCAAGGCCTGCTCCGTCTGCTGAATGGCGACGTCACCCGGCTCGGGCTTCCGAAGCCCGATCATTCAATTTTGGAATCGCACCCGGTGATGAACACCCAGATCCTCCATGCCCTTGGACATGGGGACCTCGCGGTTCGCGAGGATGTGCGGGAGTTCCGGGGCCGCGAGGTGGTCTTTGCCGATGGGACCGTCGAGGCGCTCGATCTCATCGTGCTCGCCACCGGCTATGTGCGCGGAGTTCCGTTTCTGCCCGCCGGCGTTCTCGCGGACGATGATGTGTCGTCGCTCTTTCTGAACGTTTTCCATCGAGGAGAGGCGGGGCTGTTCGTCCTCGGTCATTTCACCGCCGATGGCGGCGCGTATCCACTCCTCGACCGCCAGGCCGAGATGGTGGCTCGCGTGGTGGATGCGCGGCGGCGGGGAAGGTCGATCCCGCACTTCGACGGCGCCCTTATTGGCCCGACGCCCGACTTCACGGGGGGAGTTCGATACCAGCGGGTGAGGCGGATGTCGAACTACTTGAAGACCAGACCGTATCGGGAGCATGCGGACCGGCTACTAGCTTCGCTCCGATCCGGATAGCCTTAGGGCCCTGATGAACTACCTAACCACCTCTTCCTGCCGCCGCCGCGTTCTGGCCACTGTTCTAGTGGCGACATCGTTGGCCTGCGACCGCGAGCCCAAGCGCGAACTCGCGGCCGCGCCCCCCGCCCCCGTGGCCGGAGCCGCCGTCACCGCTGATGCCTCAACCGAAGAACCCCCGCAGCCATTGGAGGATGTGGCCACCGAAGCCGCGGAGTCGGTTGTGCCCGCGCCGGAAGCCCCGAAGATAACGCCGTTCGGCGTGCCCGAATGCGACAGCTACGTGAAGAAGTATCTCGCCTGCGTCGAGGGGAGAGTCCCCGCCGAGCAGAGAGCAGGGCTCATGGCGGCGTTCGAAGCGAACCGCACGAAGTGGCGGGCGCTGGCCGCCATGCGCGAGGGCGCGATCGCACTGGCCCTGGCCTGCCGCACCGCCGCCTTGAAATCGAAAGAGGCTTTGTCGGTCGACTACGGCTGCGAGCTCTAGCGGCTAGGCGGCTTCCTTGATTGCCTCTGAGAGTTTGTTCGCGATCTCCGCGATCTGAGCCTTTTCGACGATCAGAGGGGGAGACAAAGCGATGATGTCGCCGCTGGTGCGAATCAGCAGGCCCTTCTTGAACGCCCTCACGAAGACATCGAAGGCGCGGGCGCCGACCTTCCCGGGGATGGACGCCAACTCGATGCCGGCCACCAGGCCCATGTTGCGGATGTCGATCACGTTGGGAAGGCCGCGGAGCGCATGCATCGTCTCTTCCCAGTACGGGGCGAGATCGTTCGCGCGCTCGAAGAGTCTCTCCTCGCGATAGAGGTCGAGGGTGGCGATGCCCGCGGCCGCGGCTACCGGATGTCCGGAGTAGGTGTATCCGTGGAATAGTTCGATGGCGCCTTCGGGGCCGGTCATGAAGGCGTCGTGGACCTTGTCGCTCGCGAACACCGCGCCCATCGGCACGGTGCCGTTGGTGATTCCCTTGGCCACCACAACCAGGTCTGGAACCACGCCAAACTTGTCCATCGCGAATGCTGCGCCGAGGCGTCCGAACCCGGAGATGACCTCGTCGAAGATCAGCAGGATGCCGTACTTGTCGCAGATCTCGCGGAGCCGTTGCAGGTAGCCCTTCGGAGGCAGCAGGACGCCCGTGGATCCGGCCATGGGTTCGACGATGACCGCAGCGATGGTCGAGGCGTCGTGCAGCGCGACCAGGCGCTCGAGATCCTCCGCGAGTTCGACCCCGTGTTCGGGCTGGCCCCTGGTGAAAGCGTTCCGGGCCAGGTCGTGGGTGTGTCGCAGATGGTCGACCCCAACCAGCATGGAGCCGAAGGTCTTGCGGTTGTTCACCATGCCGCCCACGGAGATGCCGCCGAAACCCACACCGTGATAGCCGCGCTCGCGGCCGATCAGGCGCTGTCGCGCGCCTTCACCCTTCACCCGGTGATAGGCGAGCGCGATTTTGAGCGCGGTGTCGACACCTTCCGAGCCGGAGTTCACGAAGAAGACGTGCCGGTGCGACGGCGGGAGAATCTCCGCCACCCGGTTCGCAAGCTCGAAGGCCCTGGGATGGCCCATCTGGAAGGGCGGCGCGTAGTCGAGTTCGCCCACCTGCCTGCGAACCGCCTCGACAATTTTCGGACGACAGTGCCCGGCGTTCACGCACCACAGACCCGCGGTTCCGTCGAGGATCTGTCGCCCGTCGTCGGTGGTGTAGTGCATCCCAAAGGCCTTGACCAGCAGGCGGGGCGCCTGCTTGAACTGGCGGTTGGCGGTGAAGGGCATCCAGAACGCGTCGAGATCGAGAGCAGTGGTGGTAGTCATGTTGGTTCCAGGGTTAGAGAAGAAGATGCGGACGGGTTGAGGCTCCTGCGGGAGAGGCTGATTGAAGTGCGGAAGAAGCGCCTTGAAAAAGCGCGGTCATCGGGATTCCCAGGGCTTCGTGGAGGCCCAGTCCTCAATAGGGGCCTGAAGGTCATCGAGGCGGCCGGTGAAGAAATGGTCGGCTCCTTCGATGACCTCCAGCCTCTTGGGCTCAGGCAGCGGCCCCACCAGTTCCTTGATCGCGTTTCCGGATCCGAACTGATCCTCGCTTCCTTGAACGAAAAGACGGGGCTGAAGGACGCGGGCAAGGTCGGCGGTGGAGTCGACCCGGGTGATGGGGAAGCCGAGCACCAGAACCGCCTTGACCCGATCGTCGGTCAAGGCTACGCGGAGCGCCATGGCGGAGCCGAAAGAAAAGCCGCCGGCCAGAAGTGGAACTCCGGGAAAGCGGGCTTCCAGTTCGGAAAGCGCGGCGCGGGCATCGTCCTGTTCACCCACGCCATGGTCATGCGTGCCCTCGCTGCGTCCGACTCCGCGAAAGTTGAATCTCAGAACCGCGAGGCCCTGAGCCTGAAGGGCTTTGGCCGCGCGAAAAACCACCTTGTAATGCATCATGCCGCCGTGCAGCGGATGGGCATGGCAGATCACCGCCGCGGCCCTTGGGCGGACGCCTTCCGCGGGAAGACTCAGAATCGCCTCCACCCGACCGGCCGGACCCTGGAAATCGAGGGTCTCGGTTTCCTTGAAAGAGATCATTCCAAGCCCCAAGACACCCGACGGTCGAAAAACGGCAATCGCGAAATCACTCGGCCTCCGGCACGGTTACCGACCCGCCGGGCGCACTGAGCTCGAGGCCGCAATCAGGGCACGGACCGTTGAAGTTCCCGGCCAGACGGACGTCGCAGGCGGGGCACTTCGAATAGTGGCCGGCCGCCGCGTCGAATGTGGGATGGGGTGCGTCATCCGCATCGGCCTGTGCCTCATGAAGTGCGGTCTGGGCCGCGGCCAGGGTATCGGGATGGATCAGAAGGATGTAGCGGCCGTTCTGAACCAGGACCCGTGACGGCAGTTCCACGTCCGCGAAAGCCGCGACCACGGGCTCCAGGTCGTTGAGCGAGTCGAAGGTCCGGACGGGGAGCAGGGCGGAAACCGGAGTGGAATCGAGTGCGGTCCGCCAACCGCCGTCTCGGGCGGTCGAGCCGTCGACCGCTGCTCCTTTTGCCCCGAGCCCCTCCTGCTGAAGACTCAGCGGGCCGCCGCAGTCGGAACAGACAGTGATATCGGGCCGGAACTCGTCGTCACAGACCGGGCAGTAGCGCACCAATTCCATAGGAGGTCGAGGTTACCAAACAAAAAAACCGCCCCGGGGTTCAGAGGCGTCGGTCGACGCCTTTGGACCGCCGGAGCGGTGGTTCGAGAACGAAGAAGAGAGTCGGCGCCGGTTACGCGGCGTTTCGAATGTAGAACTGACTCGCGTTCTTCGGCTGTGGCTTCGTTTCGGTCGGCTGGAGGACGACCTTGCGTGCACCCATGGCTCGAGCTTTGCGTGCGGTGGCCTTCAGAAGGGCCCTCTCGGCCGCGCGCCGATGAGACCCTTCGGTGACAATGAACTCGTCGAGGCTGGCCAGCGTTCCGCCCAGGCCGAGCTGCGGCCGGAAGGAAAGAGCGGCCAGACCAACGAGCTTCCCCTCATACTCTGCGACCCGGACGAGAAAGTCAGGATCGTTCAGGGTCTTGCGGAACGTGTTGGCGAAGCCGAGTGGCTCCGGGAAATAGCCCTTCTGTTCGAGAAGGGTGAGGATACCGACACCGTCGGATAGAAATGCAGGGCGGACGCTAACAGGCATGATGAGGAGTCCTTTCAGTTGGCGACGAGAGTGGCATAAAGGCCACGCACGGAGGATGTACGGTCTCGCCAGGCCATCCTCTGATCACATTCTAGCAAAATAGATGCCAGGAAACTGGCATTGGTTACGCCACAGTAGTTCTTACGGTGAAACGCGATTTTCGGGTTCATTTGGGTCAAGAAATCTGCACAATCGGGAGAGACAGACGTCTCGCACGTTCGGGAAGGCTCACTCCCGACTCCTCCACGAGGAGGTCGGCCAGAGTGAGCCGCCCGAGTACATCGTCCACAGCCCTTTGGACGAGTCTCCAGACCGAACGGACGGAGCAGTCGGAGTTGTGGCCACAACCGCGTGTGGCGCTGGAGTGACGACCGCAAAATCCGGGATCGAAGAACCGACCGCCCAGGCAGGCAAGAACCTCCCCGACATTGATCTCCGTTGCCTTCCGGGCCAGGGTGTATCCCCCGGATTGCCCGCGAAGCGCCAGGACGAAGCCACCTCGCTTCAGGGCTCGAAGTATTTTTGCGACGTTTGGCCCGGAGATTCGCTCCGCTTCCGCGATCTGGGAACTGGTGAGCGAGGCCCCCGGCCTGGCGCGGGCGAGGGTCAGAAGGCACCGAAGGCCGTATTCTTCCTGGGCGGAGAGTTTCATCGTTGATTCCTCACATCAGTCCCAGCTGAAGCCGAGCGGCGTCGCTCATCAGATCCTGGGTCCAGGGCGGGTCGAAAGTCACATCGACATCGGACTGGACCACGTTTGGGAGTTCGTTGACCTTGCGCACGATGTCCTGCTTCAAAACGTCGCCCATTCCACACCCCGGGGCGGTCAGAGCGAACCGGACGGTGACCTTGTGGCCCGACGGAATTCCATCGATCGCTTCCACCTCGGTGACCTGCACCGAATAGACAAGGCCGAGATCGACGATATTCACCGGTATTTCGGGGTCGTAGCAGGTCTTGAGGCGGTCCCAAACCACCTGGTCGAGCGGCCTCTCGCCGATTTCCTCGGCGGTGGGCGCCACATCGACCTTCTCGCCGATGGCATCCGCGTCCTTGGCATCGATCCGGACCATGTAGCCCATCTCGGTGACGCAGGTATGGGAACCGCCAAGGGACTGGGTGAGATAGATGGTCTCTCCGGCCTTCAGTTCGTGCGGCGTCCCATAGGGGACGAGTGAGCCGAAGATGTCGCGGGAGACGGTTCGTGGTTCTCGCATGGGGCTACTCGGTGCACACAGGTCTGGAAGCGGCGTCGGGCGCCTCGGTAAGCGCGGTCTTGAGGGCGTGCCAGGCCAGAGTCGCGCACTTCACCCGGGCGGGGAACTCGGCCACTCCGGAAAACACCGAGAGTTTGCCAAGTTCGGGCACGGCGCGATGCGAGGCCTGGTCGGGCGCGGCGGTGATCATGTCGTGGAAGAGGCCGAAAGTGGCGAGCGCCTCGTCGCGGGTTTTTCCCCGCACGAAGTCGGTCATGATCGAAGCCGAGGCGGTGGAGATCGAGCAGCCCTGGCCGACGTAGGCCGCATCGGTGATCTTCCCTCCGGCCGAATCGAGCGAAAGGTAGAGGGTCCCGCGATCGCCGCAGAGCGGGTTGTAGGCGGGCTGAGTCAAGGTCGCGCCCTCGATCACCCGGGCGTTCCTCGGCTTCTTGCCATGATCGAGGATCACGTCCTGGTAAAGGTCGCGCAGGTCGGAGGTCACGCGAACATCTCCTGAACCTTGCGAATTCCGCGCACCAGCGCGTCGATGTCCTCGCGCGTGTTGTAGACGCCGAGCGAGGCCCGGATGGTGGCGGGCAGGTTGAAGCGGTCCATCACCGGTTGCGCGCAGTGATGCCCGGTTCGAACCGCCACCCCTTCATAGTCGAGGACCGAGCCCGCGTCGTGAGGATGGACTCCCTCGAGCACGAACGAGAGGACCGACGTCTTGCGGGCCGCGGTGCCGATCAGCCGGAGCCCGGGGATGGCGGCAAGAGCGGCGGTCCCGTACGCGAGCAGATCGTGTTCGGCGGCGGCTATCGCTTCCATGCCCAGGCCGGTCAGATAGTCGATGGCCGCGCCGAAAGCGATGGTCCCGGCGATGTTCGGCGTTCCCGCTTCGAACTTGAAGGGCGTCTCGTTGTACGTGGTCTTCTCGAAGGTGACGGAGAGGATCATGTCGCCGCCGCCCTGCCACGGGGGCATGGCGTCGAGCAGAGCCTTGCGGCCCCACAGAGCGCCGATGCCGGACGGCCCGTACATCTTGTGGGCGGAGAAGCAGTAGAAGTCGCAACCGATGGCTTTGACGTCGACCTTCAGGTGGGGGACGCTCTGGGCGCCGTCGACGAGAATCACCGCGTTCTTCGCGCGCTCGCGGGTGAGCGCGGTCATCCGCGCGACATCGTTGATGGTGCCGAGCGCGTTGCTCACATGCGCGACCGCCACGATCTTCGTGTGCGAGGAGAGCAACGTCTCGAACGCCTCCATCTCGACCTCGCCTGCGTCGTTGATTGGTGCCACGACGAGCTTCGCGTGCTTCTCCTCGCACAGCATCTGCCAGGGCACGATGTTCGCGTGGTGTTCGAGGGTGGTGATGAGAATTTCATCGCCTTCCGAGACGTTCACCCGGCCATGGGTTTGAGCGACCAGGTTGATGGCTTCGGTGGCGCCGCGCAGGAAGACGATCTCTTTCGCGGAGGGCGCGCCGATGAACCGGGCCACCTTGCCGCGCACCGTCTCGTAGGCGTCGCTGGCCCGCATGGAGAGATCGTGGACGCCGCGATGGACGTTCGCGTACATCCGCTCATACACGTCCCGCTCGGCATCGATCACCACCTGCGGCTTCTGGGCCGAGGCGGCAGAGTCGAGATACACCAGGGGTTTGCCGTGCACCTGGGTGCTGAGGATGGGGAAGTCGGCGCGGACCGCGCTCACATCCAGGGGTCGGGCCAGGGTCGCCGCTGGCTTCGTCATGCGGCCACTCCCAGTTGCTCGAGGCTCGGGGCGACCTGGGCGTCCACCAGCTCGCGCGTCTGCTCCCGGTCCAGTCGCGACACGATTTCGGCGACGAAGGCCCGGGTCAGTATTCGCGTCGCCTCCTGCGGATCGAGGCCGCGCGAGCGGAGGTAGAAGAGTTGCGCCTGATCGATCTGGCCGGTGGCGCTGCCGTGCTTGCACTTCACGTCGTCGGTCAGGATCTCGAGGGCGGGGGTGGAATGAACCTGGGCCCGCTTCGACAGGAGCATGTTCTTGTTGTTCTGGGTCGCATCGGCGCCGCGCGCTTCCGGCTCGACCTTGATCTGCCCATGGAAGATCCCCCGCGCCTCGTCGGCGGCGAGGCCGCGATAGTTCTGCCGGCTGGTTACTCCCGGGGCTTCGTGGGAGAGGACGGTATGGATGTCGCTCACCTGGGTTCCGCGGGCCACGAACACTCCCCCCAGATCCGCACTCGAGCGCTCGCCGTTGAGAACGATGTCGATCTCCGACCGCGTCCAGGAAGGCCCGGTCTGCAGCAGCGTGTCGTTGAGAACCGCGTGGGGGCCGAGGGTTGCGGACAGGGCGTCGAAGTGGGGCACGCCGATGGGCGATTCGTGGACGCGCACCAGGTCCAGCTGGGACCGTTCGGCCATCGAGATCGTGGTGTGCTCGTTGGTAAAACCGAGAGCGTCCGCCCCGCCGATGACCGCGATCATCAGCCGAAGGCTGGCGCCGCGGCCGAGGTGAACGAGATTTCGAATGTGCTGGGCCACCGGCTGTTCGGTGGAGGTGGATACCACCACCACCCGCACCTCGACGGGAACGCGAACTCCGTCCTCGACCACGATGGAGGCCCCGTCCCGGAAGGCGGCGGTGTTGAGATCGTGCATCGCGCCCTCGCTCCCGAAGGCGTTCTCGAACCAGGGTCGCAGGTCGTCGGGCTTCATGGCGAGGAGGCGTGAGATGGGGGCCAGACGGACGCCTTGGGGCCATGACGCCTCGGACGAGGACAGAGTCACCGAGTGGAACCCGTCCACGAACACCAGAGTGACGGCCTCGCCCGTGTTGAAAGGCGCGACCACGGCCTTCGCCTTGTTGACGGTTGCGGCAAAGCCGGGGAAGAAAGCCCTCGGGCCAAGATCAGGCAGGGGAGTGGTGCGCCAGGCCTCGAGTCTCGGAGTCGGGAGTCCGGCCAGGGCGAAGCGATCGATCGCGGCTTTCCGCGTGTCGGTCAGCCATGAAGGCCCCGACCACGTGGTGAGCGCGGAAGCGATCTCAGAGAACGGCGCTTGGGCGAGGGCCATCAGTGCGCCCCCGCGGGCTCCTTCTCGAGCCACTCGTAGCCTTTCGATTCGAGCTCGAGAGCGAGTTCCTTGCCGCCCGAAAGCGCGATCTTTCCGTCGATGAGGACGTGTACGAAGTCGGGAACGATGTACTCCAGCAGCCGCTGATAATGGGTGACGATGATCATGGCGCGATCCTCGGACCGCAGCTTGTTCACGCCCTTCGCCACCACCCGCAGGGCATCGATGTCCAGGCCGGAGTCGGTCTCATCCAGGATGGCGAGCGAAGGATCGAGCACCGCCATCTGGAAAATCTCGTTCCGCTTCTTCTCGCCGCCGGAGAAGCCTTCGTTGACGTTCCGCTTGACCAGCGCCTCGTCCATCTCGACGAGCTTCGCCTTCTCCTTGGCCACGGTCAGGAAGTCGATCGCGTCCATGTCGGGCTCGCCGCGGTGTTTGCGGATCGCGTTCAGGGCCGACCGGAGGAAGTAGAGATTCGAGACGCCGGGCAGTTCGACGGGGTACTGGTACGCGAGAAATACGCCCTCGCGCGCGCGAACCTCAGGCGCCATGTCGAACAGCGGGGAACTCTTGTAGAGAACCTCGCCACCGGTTACGGTGTAGCCGGGTCGTCCGGCCAGCACGTGCGCGAGCGTGCTCTTGCCTGAGCCGTTGGGCCCCATGATGGCGTGGACTTCGCCGCCATTCACGGTGAGCGAGAGCCCCTTGAGGATGGGCTTGTCGCCAGCGTTGGCGTGGAGGTCGGTAATGCGAAGCATGGGATCAGCCAACGGAGCCCTCGAGAGAGAGACCGAGGAGCTTCTGCGCTTCAACCGCGAACTCCATCGGCAGTTCCTTGATGACTTCCTTGCAGAAGCCGTTCACGATCATCGACACCGCGTCCTCGGTCGAGAGTCCCCGGCTCTGGAAGTAGAAGATCTGATCGTCGCTGATTTTCGAGGTGGTCGCTTCGTGCTCCATCTGAGCAGTGGGGTTCTGCACGTCGATGTACGGGAAGGTGTGCGCACCGCAATGGGAGCCGAGAAGGAGCGAGTCGCACTGGGAGTAGTTGCGCGCGCCCTCGGCGTTCTTGCCGATCTTCACCAGGCCGCGGTAGGTGTTCTGGCCGTGACCCGCGGAGATGCCCTTCGAGACGATGGTGGAGCGGGTGTTCTTCCCGAGGTGGATCATCTTGGTGCCGGTATCGGCCTGCTGGCGATTGTTCGCGAGCGCCACCGAATAGAACTCACCGACCGAGTTGTCTCCCTGGAGGATGCAGCTGGGGTATTTCCAGGTGATGGCCGAGCCGGTCTCGACCTGGGTCCACGAGATCTTCGAGTTGTTGCCCCGACAAGCGCCTCGCTTGGTGACGAAGTTGTAGATGCCGCCCTTGCCGTCTTTGTCGCCCGGATACCAGTTCTGGACCGTGGAGTACTTGATCTTCGCGTTCTCGTGGGCGATGAGTTCGACCACCGCAGCGTGGAGCTGATTCTCATCGCGCATGGGGGCGGTGCAGCCCTCGAGATAGCTGACGGCGGCATCATCGTCGGCAATGATGAGCGTTCGCTCGAACTGCCCGGTGTTCTTCGCGTTGATGCGGAAGTACGTCGACAGTTCCATCGGGCACTTGACGCCCTTGGGGATGTAGCAGAACGACCCGTCGGAGAAGACCGCGGAATTGAGCGCGGCGTAGAAGTTGTCGGAGTAGGGGACGACTGAGCCCAGATACTTCTTGACCAGTTCAGGGTGTTCGCGAACCGCCTCGGAGAACGACCCGAAGATCACGCCCACTTCGTGGAGCTTGTCCTTGAAAGTGGTGGCTACCGATACCGAATCGAACACTGCGTCCACCGCGACACCGGCCAGAGCCGCGCGCTCGTGGAGCGGAACTCCCAACTTTTCATACGTTTCGAGCAGCTTGGGATCGACGTCGGCCAGGCTCTTCGGCCCGCCTGTTTTCTGTTTCGGAGAGGAGTAGTAGACGATCGACTGGAAGTCGATGGGCGGATAGTGGACCCGGGCCCACTGGGGCGCGGGCATGGTCCGCCAGTGCCGGAAGGCTTTCAGCCGGAAGTCGAGGAGCCATGCCGGCTCGCCTTTCTTGGCCGAGATGAGCCGGACCACGTCCTCGGACAGCCCGGCCGGGATCGAGTCGGAGTCGATGTCAGTGACGAAACCGGCTGCGTATTCGGCGTTCGTCAAGTCGGCCAGGATCCGGTTGGAATCGGTCATCGGCGGAAGCGTCGGCTGGGCTGGTTCGGTCATGTGTTGCTCGTCGCCGCGAGAGTTTAGTGAATCTATACTAAAAAGTCCAGTATCATCGGCCGCGCCGCGAACGCGCCGAACTTCTGTGGCAACGTGATCGACCCGAAGCCTCGCCTCCTACGTGAACCTGGACGACCCGAGGTTCGGCGTCAAACGCCAACGAACCGGACGGCGGCCGGCCCCCATCGCCGTGCGCGCAGTCGTTCTGCCGCCTTCGATGGGTAGGATGTGTAGTTGATCGCCGCGCTCGGTCACCAGCACTCGCTTCGAGTCTGCCGACCAGAGCGGCAGCATGGTCCCGTCCTTAATACGCGATGAGGCCTGACGGAGAGACGCTGAATGAGAATCCCGTCGGCGTCATGGAGTTCTCTCTGAGAACTCAAGCGTGGCCCTCACTGGGCAGGGCCACGCCTGGCCTTGGGCCACGCTGACCGAACTCGTCGCGGTTCGCAAACGGTCCGTTCGAGCACCAGCAGTCCGTGGTGAGAGTCCGCCGTCCCCAGGGGCGGCTCCGCGCTGGCGCCCAGACGAACGATGCAGCGTTCGTCGAATGCAGGCCATTCTTCTATGAACCCCTCAAGGCTCGGCTGACGTCTTAAGTTGTAGCGCCAATGTGTAGCGCCAATGTCATCGCCCCGGGCCCCTGGTGCTATCTTCGGCCGCGCGAGGTCTGGATGGACGAACCCAAGAAAGCCCTGAACTCCAACTCTCTCCGGTGTGAGACTCACAACATCCGCCACGGGCCGACAGGGTGTCCGATCTGTTCCCGACCTCCCGAACCCGCGCCGGTGGTGGGCTTTCCCGTGGTGGATCACTCGCTTTCCGGGGTTGCCCTGCTGGCGGACTTCTGGCGGCGTTATGGGATGAAATCCGTGGGATTGCTGGCCCTCGGTCTCACGAGCCTTTACACCTTCGCCTGGCCCAAGCCGACTTCCGCCATCGACCCCACTCCCTATCGCCAGCCCATCACCGAGTTGGAGTCGGTGCTGTTCTACTCCGGGCCCACGGACCCTGAAGCGCACCCGAAGATCCTGCTCACCCTGGTGCCGTCGCTCGTGACCGCGCTGAAAGCCAAACCGCCCGCCTATCGGGCCGAGTCCCTGATCGGCGCGGTCGAGGGGATCGAGACCAGCATTCGATTCGGCAATCCCCAGACCTTCCGGCTCACCGGTCCTCGAAGGATCTGGGTGCAGGTCCGGGAAGACTTCCTCGACGATGCAACCTGGTTCCGGCTGCGCGACGATCAGCTCGATACCGCCCAGAATCGGCTTCAGACCGATCCCCCCCCGGGCGCGGCCGAAAACGAAATGCTGGGGATCATCGAAGCCTATTCCCGGGCGTTGGAGCGTTTCGTAGCGCGGGCGGGGCAGATCGCCGCGCAGGCGTGCACGGACGTCGTGGACAAGAGCAACCTGGCTGCCGAGTTCAGGAGCCTTTCCACCGATACCCTGGCTGAACTCGATGCGATCGTCGCGAACAGCGAAACCGCGAAGACGCAGCTTTCGTACCTGATCGGTCAGGCTCGATCCCTGGTCCGGGGCCGGAAGGAATCAGCCTGCGGCATCGCCGTGCCCCACCCGCAGGCCCTGACTGCCGGATTCTCGGCGTTCGAGGAGGCGGCGGCCAAGATACGCTCGCGGCTCGAAAGCGGGACTCGCTAGCCCCTGGTCTGGTCTCGGACTCTCGGCCGTCGGCCCGGGGGCGGCCCCCGCGATCAGGGCTCCCAGAGGATCTTCTCGAGCAGCGCTTCGCGACGGGCGAGGCCCTCCATGGCGAAGGCCAGAACTCGCTCGTCGGCCAACAGTGTGATGCCCTCGAGAACAAGGTCGCGCCCCTCGGCGATGCTTTCCATCATCTGATCGCTCGCCTGGATCTCAGTCTCGGTAATGAGACCGCGCTTGAGGAGGTTGCGTTCGATCTCCAGCCGCTTGCGGCTCTTTATGAACTTCCTGAAGGTGCGTGCGTCGATGGCGTCCTCCCAGAACGCGCGCGCCGCCTGCATCACCCCGCCGCCAAGTTCGAACCGAAGAGCTTCCTTCTGCCATGGTTCGAGCGTGCCCAGGCCCGCGATCAGCGCCTTCACGCGGTCGGCCTCCTTGGCAGAATACCGGAAGTCCTTGTCCATATTCACCAGACTGGAAACGAAGAGCTGAAGCCACTTGCGGTCCGGAGCGGAAAGTTTGGCCAGGAGGCTGGCCGCCGGGACTTCCGGCATGGTGCCGGGCGGCAGGGCCATGAGTTCGACCACATAGGACGAGGGCAGGGCGAAGTTCAGATTCTGAGCCGGTCGCACCTGCATGGTGGTGATGCCGATCAGTTCGCCGCGGGAATTGAAAAGGCCCCCCCCGCTCGAACCGGCGGAAATGGCGGCGGTGGTCTGAAGGTACTCGGTCTTTTCCGTTTCGTCCTCACGCTTCCCCGAGAGAATGCCCTCGGAGATGGTGAGCTCGAAGCCAAAGGGCGCGCCCAGGGCGAACGTCGCCTCGCCGATGTTGGGAATGCCTTCGGCCAGGGGCGCCGGGGTGAGTTCCGCGGTGGTCCTGATCCGGGCGAGGTCGCGGTTTTCGAGGACCGCGTCCAGGGTGGCGTCGAAACGGTCCTTGCCCTTGAGGATCTTGATGGAAGCGGCCTTGGAGATGACGTGCCAGTTGGTGATGGCGGTGTTCCGGTCGAGCGACACCGCGCTGCCCTGCTTCATCTTCGCGCCTCTCTTGTCGAAGGTTTCAACCACCAGAACCGAAGGGGAGACGAGGGCGAAGAGCCGGGGGCCGTCGAGGGTTGGCCTCGGGGTGGGCGAGGGGGTGGGACGGGTCGCGGGCTTCGCGGGAAGGGCCCGCACCGCGACCGAGGGGTTGGCCGGCGCGCCGGCCGCGGCCACTCCCACCTGGGGCGCGCACTCGGCGCAACTCACCCAGGTCACCGGCTCTCCGTCGATGCATTCCACTTCGAAGGCCGACCCGTTGATCTTGAGCTTGACTACCACCACGGCCGAGATCTTGAACATCCCTCCGTCGCCGCGCTTGTAGGCGGCGTCGCCGATCTCGAAGCTCTTGACTTCGTCGAACGAGTTCACTCCCTTGGCTCGAAGTGCTGCCTCCATCATGGTGGCCGATCGGCCGAAGTCGTCCGCCCCGCCCGGGCAGAAAGTGGACCCGTGAGCCCACAGGCAGATCGATTGGTCGATATTCCCCTGCCGGGTCACCCCCTCGAAAATCTTGCGCATGCGGTCGCGGGCGGCGTTGTTCTCGCCCGAGTGACACGCGGCAAGGGTCGAAGCCAGGAAAACGACGGCTGCTCTCAGGAGGGTCCCGCGCCATCCCCTTTTGTCCATTCGATGCACGCGGCGATGTTATCAGGGGCTCCGGGCCCTGATCTTTCAGGCATGCCGGGGCGGGAGTGCGCTAGTTTGAAGGTTCGATCTGCTTGGGCGGAGCGTGGGCTGGGGCCGCCCTGGAAGACGATCCTCAGCGCTGGACCACCACCCGCTCCACGAGTGCCTCGAGTGCTTCGCGATGCCGGGCCCACTGCCCGTCGCAAAGATCAGCCCCGTGGACCTCCCGCATTTCCGGGGTCAGCATGGCGTCGGCCTCCACGCACACCGCCATACCCGACCCGTCCCTGCAAACATGCACCGCGACAAATTCGCGAAAGGGAACCTGGGTCCGGCCAACCTTGCACGCCGTGTCCGCCGCCACCGACTCGTACCCGCGCGCCACCTGGGCCAGCCGATACTGCTTCATCAGCCAGACGTTCAACTCCCGAGCGGTCGAGTGCTTGGTGCTGGTCAGGACCCCGACCTGAAGGGTCGACTGCCGCAAGGTCTCGCCTTCGGGGACGAAGACCACGCTCTGAACGCCATCGAGCTTCCATTCCGCGACTTTCTTCAGGGTCAGACCCTCAAAGCTGAGTTGCTCGGGAAGGCGGGGTCCCCGGCAGCCCGCGAGGGCCAAGGCCAGGGCCAGGGCCAGGATGGTAGGACAAGACGCTCGCACGGTTTCGGGACTCTACTACCGGACTTGAGGACGGCCCCCGGGTGACGCTCATGTGCGCACGCTCGCGCCCGAGGGATTGCTTCAGGCCAAGCGAAACGAAGGGGCCTTCGCAATGACGGATAGCGGAGGATCCCGCTGGCGACCATGGGAATCGACCACGTCGACCTTGACGACGCTGCGTTTCGGGAGGAACGGCAACACTGGCGTTGAAGGTCAACGAACCGGAGTTCTGGCGCCGACGCGACCGACCGAAGTTCAGGGAGCAACGTGAACGAACCGAGTTCTGGCGCCGACGTGAACGACCGAAGGTCGGGGAGCAACGTGAACGAACCGGAGTTCTGGCGCTTACGTGAACCTGGACGTGGGCGCGAGCCAAAGGGCTTCGTGGCTCAGACCCGATTGCGCCTATGCCTCTTCACTACGTCAATCGGTCCACTCCTGCCCGGATCACTCGCCCTGGTCGTTCGCCCGTGAGTTGGTCGTCCTTCAACGTCACCGTTCCTGAAACCACGGTGGCGCGATATCCGTGCGCGGCCTGAAGGAAGCGTTTCCCCCCTGCGGGAAGATCACGGACCAGGCGCGGTGATTCAAGACTCAGCTTTGCGAGGTCGATGACGTTCAGATCGGCCTTGAGGCCGACGGCGATCCGTCCGCGGTCGTGAAGACCGATGAACTCGGCGTTGTTCCGGCTCAGCATCGAGACGGCTCTCTCGAGGGACAGGCGCGGTCCGCGTCGTCGATCGCGGGTCCAGTGGGTCAGCATGGTGGTGGGGAAGCTTGCGTCGCAGGTTGTGCCCACGTGCGCGCCGCCGTCACCCAATCCCGCCAGGGCGAGCGGGTGTTCGATCATTTCGCGGAGGTGTTCGAGGCTGCCGCCCTGATAGTTGAAGAGAGGAAAGTAAATGAGCGCCCGGCCTTCCCCTTCGACCAGCGCGTCGAGAATGGCCTCGAGCGGCGAGACGCCCCGCGCGGTGGCGGTCGCGAAAAGCGATGACTCGGGGAGAGGCTCGTAGTCGGGCACGGCGCCCAGCGGGAAGAGGCGCCGGCTGAGCATTCCGATTTGGGCGAGGAGAAGATCGGCGAGAGGCGGAATCGCCGAACCGTCTCCGGCCACGCGATCTGACTTCTCGGAAAGCAGGCGTGCCTTCGTCCCGGGCTCCGCGAGCTTTTTCGCCCGCTCCTTGAGCGGCAGGTGCGCCAGAGCTTTGTAGGTCGGGAATCCCATGAACGGTTGGAACGTCGCGTCGAGGCCCAACAGCAGACCGATCGGACGCGCCGCCACTTGAACCTTGATCGCGATGCCCTTCGCGGTGGCGGAGCTGGCGCGCTTCAGGATCTCTCGCCACTGATTCGGGGCCTGGTCGCGTTCCATAAGGGAAATGGACATCGGGCGCCCACCCGCGGCCGCGGCCATCGACTCCAGCACGTCAAACTCGGCATCGAAGCGCGCGGGATCGCGCAGCATGTCGAAGTCGGAGACCGCCTGAATCACGCCGTGGCCGAGGCCATCGAAAGCGGAGGCGATGCCCTGGAGTTCGGCGATGCTCGACTCCGACGACGGGGTCCATTTGCCTTCGGCGGTTCGATGGTTGTCGGTGCGGCCGGTGGAGAAGCCGATGGCGCCGGCCTCGAGCGCTTCGCGGCAGAGATCGCGCATCGCCGCGATGTCTTCGCGGGTCGCGGGTTCCTGAGCCGCGCCCCGCTCGCCCATCACATGCAGACGAAGCGCGTCGTGGGGAAGCTGAGCCGCAAGGTCCATGGTTCGCGGCATGGAATCGAGGGCGTCGAGATACTCGGGGAAACTTCGCCAGCCCCAGCGCAGACCTTCGGCGAGGGCCGCGCCCGGAATGTCCTCGACGCCTTCCATGAGCCCGATGAGGCGCTGGTGATCGGCATCGTGAACCGGAGCGAAGCCGACGCCGCAGTTGCCCATGATCGCGGTGGTGACGCCATGCTGGGCCGAGGGGAGCATGGCCTGATCCCAGGTGGCCTGGCCGTCGTAGTGGGTGTGGATGTCCACGAAGCCGGGGGTGACGATCGCACCGTCCGCGTCGATCGTGAGCGAAGCCGCGCCATGACAAGGTCCCACCTCGACGATCCGGCCGTCCTTCACCGCGATGCCGGCCTCGAATCCAGGTGCGCCCGTACCGTCGATGACGCGTCCGCCCACGATCTTCAAATCCCAGGTCATGCCGAAGGCTCCATCGTGATGGAAAGGGTCGAGGCAGGAATCGTGGGAGTCGCGGGAGGTCGCTGCGACCACCATGCGGCGAGCGCCCCCCCGGATATGAGATGCCACACGCCCCAGCCCGCGGTGATGAGGGCCGCGCCGCCCAGCCCCTTGAAGTGGCCGAGAAGGATCACCAGGCCCAGTCCCGAATTGCGTATGCCGGTCTCGAAGGTGAAGGCGCGCCGAGCAGGGTCGGGCAGTCCGGCCAGGCGAGCGGCGCCGTAGCCCAGGGCCAGGGCCATGGCGTCCTGGATCACCAGTACCGGGAAGATGAACCAGCCCGCTGCGGCGAGCGGACTGCCGTTGGTGATGAGAGCGCCCACGATGAAGCCGCCGAGGGCCAGCAGCGAAAGGGTGTGAAGCGGCTTTCGGATCCGCGCGGCCACGGGCGTCGCTCTCTCGGCGAGCAGCAGGCCGGTGGCGAGAGGTAATCCGAGGGCTAGCGCGGTCTCTTCGAGGAAGGCCCCGCGATCGAGGCCGATAGCACTGAGCAGGTGGGAGGTTCGCGGATGGAGTCCGGCCCAGAAGACGATGTTGAAGGGAGTGGTGAGGACGGCGAGGGCGCTCGAGATGGCAGTGAGCGAAACCGAGAGCGCCGCGTCCCCGCGCGCGGCCTGGGTGAGGACATTGGAGGCGTTGCCCCCGGGACAGGCGGCGACCACCATCATGCCCAGGGCGATGCTTGCGGTGGGCGCGATCGCGAAAGTGAGAAGGAAAGTCAGAGCGGGAAGGGCGATCACCTGAAGGGCGGTGCCGAACAGAATGATCCCCGGGCTGCGGAGAACGCGCCGGAAGTCGTCGACCCTCAGGCCCAGCCCGACGCTGAACATCATCATGGCCAGGATGATGGATAAACCGGATCGCGCGCCCGCGTCGAGGTTCAGGGTGACGTCGTCGAGTCCGGGAGCCATGAGCGCTCGATGCTAACCGCTCTGCCGGGCCGATGAGCGCCGTCTCCCCTGACCACCCGCGGTCGTGGGAATTGACTGGCAAACTGGCGCAGCGTCGCCCCCATGAGACAATCGGGCTCGAGGGCCGGAACGCCTCGACGATCCATTGGTCCACCAACCGACCACTCGCCATGCCTCCGGAGAACTCCCCCGCACCGCCGCGCAAGAAGGCCCGACCCCGGAGGAGCGCCATCCGCACCGGCGATGCTCCCCCTGTGCAGGCGGGAGAGTCGGCGTTGCGGCAGTCCATCTCCTTGCTGGAGGCCACCCTCGATGCGACCGCGGAGGGCCTCTTGATGGTGGACCTCGCGGGCCGGATCGTGCGCTTCAATCGGCGCTTCGCGGAGATGTGGGAGCTCTCCGATGCGGCGCTCGCCGAGCGAGACGACGACACCGCGCTCCAGGAAGCGGTGTCGCGCATCACTGACCCCGAGCGATTCATCGAGCGGGTGCGCTACCTCTACGACCACCCCGGCGAACAGAGCCGTGACACGATCGAGCTCAAGGATGGACGCATCTTCGAGCGCTTCTCGCTCCCGCACCGGCTCGGCCCCGACATCGTCGGACGCGTCTGGAGCTTCCGCGACATCAGCGACCGTGTGCTCGCCGAACGTGGACTTCGCGAGAGCGAAGCGCGCTACCGGCGGCTCTTCGAGGAGTCTCCACACGCGAGCTACGTCACCACCCCCGAGGGGCGCTTCGTCGAGGCGAACCCGGCGCTCTATCGCATGCTCGCCCTCACCCCGGCGGACCTCTCGCGCGCCAACTCCCTCACCACCTACGTGAACCCGAAGGACCGGGAGGAGTTCCTGCGCCTGATCGGGGAGCAGGGGACCGTTGAGAACCACCCCTTGCAGCTGCGCGGCGCCGAGGGCCGGACGATGGATTGCCTTGTCACCAGCACTGTCCAGCGTGATGCGCGCGGCGAGGTCACGGGCTACCACGGCATCATCAAGGACGTGACGGCACAGGTGCGGGCGGAACGTGCGTTGCGCGAAAGCGAGATGAAGTTCCGCTCGCTCATCGAGAACGCCAGCGACACCATCACGGTGCTCGACTTGACGGGCAAGATCACCTACGAGAGCCCTTCGCTCCATCGCGTGCTCGGCTACTCACCCGAGCTGTTGGTCGGCAGGAACGTCTTCGAGTTCGTCCACCCGGATGACCAGCCGGCCACCACGCAGGCCTTCCAGCGGGTCGCGGCGGAGCCAGGGAATCGCGTGACGCTGGAGGTACGCTTCCTGCACGGTGACGGCGGCTGGCGGGTGCTCGAGGTGATCGGCCAGAACTCCCTCGCCGACCCCGCCGTGTGCGGCATCGTCGTCAATGCCCGTGACGTCTCGGAGCGCAAGAAGGCCGAATCGCAGCTCCTCTACGATGCCTTCCACGACAAGCTCACCCGGCTCCCCAATCGCGCGCTCCTGCTCGACCGCCTCACCCAGTACCTGCGGCGTGGCCGCCGGGCCGACGCGCCCTCGTTCGCCGTGCTCTTCCTCGATCTCGACCGCTTCAAGGTCGTGAACGACTCCCTCGGCCATGCCACCGGCGACCAGCTGCTGATCGCCACCGCACGGCGCCTCGAGGGCGCCCTCCGTCCGGGCGACACCATCGCACGGATCGGCGGCGATGAGTTCACGATCCTCCTCGACGGTGCTTCGCTAGAGGAGGCCCGGCTCGTCGCCGACCGCATCCAGCACGACTTCGGCACCCCGTTCCAGATCGACCGCCAACAGATGTACGTGACCGCCAGCATCGGGATCACGATGAGCCGCAGCGCCTACCGACACCCGGAGGAGATGCTCCGCGACGCCGATATCGCGATGTACCACGCAAAGGGCCAGGGTCGGGCGCGCTACGCCATCTTCGACGACAGCATGCGAGAGGCCGCCGTCCGCCAGCTGGAGCTCGAAACCGACCTCCGCCACGCGACGGAACGTGGTGAGTTCGAGATGGTGTACCAGCCGATCATCCAGCTCACGGACGGCACCCTCCACGGATTCGAGTCCCTCGTACGCTGGAACCATCCGCAGCTCGGGTGCCTGCTGCCCGCCGAGTTCACGCGCCTCGCCGAGGACACGGGACTCATCATCCCGATGGGCCTCTGGATCCTGCGCGACGTCTGCCGCCAGTTGCGCGTCTGGACCGACGCGTTCGGCGCTGGCGCACGGCGGGTCCATGTGAATGTTTCGGCGCATCAGGTCGTGCGCCCCGACTTCATCGGCCATGTGCGCGACGCCCTCGCGGAGTTCGGCACCCCCCCCCAGCTCCTGCATCTCGAGCTCACCGAGAGCACGATGATGGCGAATGCCGAGAGCTCCACCGTCGCCCTGCGGGAGCTCAAGCAGCTTGGCGTCGGGCTCTCGATCGACGACTTCGGCACGGGATACTCCTCCCTCTCCTACCTGTACCGCCTCCCGACCGACAGTGTGAAGATCGACCGCTCCTTCATCAATCAGATGGGTCCTCAGGGACGTGAGGGGAACATCGTACGCACGATCGTGGACCTGGCGCACGATCTCGGGATGCTCGTCGTGGCGGAGGGGATCGAGACGCTCGAGCAGGCCGCCGCGCTGCGCGGGATGCGCTGCGAGTGCGCCCAGGGCTTCCTCTACTCGCGGCCCGTGGCCATGGCCGAGGCGACGCGGATGCTCGCCACCGGCACCCGCTGGAGCTGAGCCGCAGGCGCTACCGGACTCGCACCGGGAGGGCGCTCAACGCGCGAAAGAGGAAGTTGTCGGTGCGCCTGAGTTCAGACGGCTCGTACGACATCTGACCGAGCAGGGGGGCCAGCGCACGGAAGGCGGCCCGCGCCTCCGCACGCGCGACGGTGGAGCCGAGGCAATGGTGCGCGCCCGCACCGAAGGCGAGATGTCGCCGCGCGCCACGGCCGAGCCGGAGGGTGCCCGCCTCCGGGAACTCGGCCGGATCCCGGTTCGCCGAACCGATCACGAGCGCGACCGCATCCCCCGCCTCGATCGTCGAGCCCTGCAACTCGACGCGTTCATGGGCGATCCGGAAAGTCATCTGCACCGGGCTCGTGTAACGCAACAGTTCCTCGACCACGTGCGTCACGGGGATCTCGCCCGAGGCGAACCGCGCCGCCTCGTCCCGGTGGTCGAGCAGCGCCTGCGTGCCGTAGCCGATGAGCCCGACCGTCGTCTCGTGCCCGGCGGCGAGGAAGAGGATCCCGTTCGCCATGATCTCCTCGTCGCTCAACGCCTTGCCGTCCACGCGCGCGGAGATCATCCGGCTCAGGATGTCCTCCCGCGGGCTCCTCCTCCGCTCCCGGAGCAGTCCGCCGAGGTACTCCGCGACCTCCCGGGTGGCGCGCATGGCACGCGCGAGCGCGTCACCGGATGAGCGCAGGTCGGTGATCGCCACGATGTCCGTGGACCATCGTTTCACCCTCGTCCGCTCCTCCGCCGGGATGCCGAGCACCTCCGACATCACGAGCACCGGGAAGGGAACCGCGAACCCCTGCACCAGGTCGGGCACCTCCTCGGCGAGCGCCATGTCGAGGAGCACGGGCGCGAGGTCCTCGGCGCGACGGCGCGCGAAGGCGTGCAACTCCGGGCTGAACGCGGACTCGAGCAGCCGCCGCAATCGTTCGTGACGCGGCGGGTCGGCGAACAGGAGCATGTTGCGCACCGTCCGCCGGATGGCCGTCGCCACGGTCGGGGCCCGGCTGCCGACTCGTAACCGTTCCCGGCCGAACCGCTCGTCGCGCATCACGGCGGAGACGTCGGCGTACCGGAACAGGTAATGGCACCGAGGCATCGAGGGGATCGGAGGCACACCGAGGTGCACCGGATCCTCCTCGCGGTACCGGGCGTACACCGGGAAGGGGTCGGCCTGGAAGACGGGATCGACGGGGTCGAATGGGGGGAGCGGTCGGGGAGTCACGGGCGTCCTGGGGCGCGATCCGTTGACCGCCCTCCCGGCTTCCACGCCGGCCTCGGCCCGACGCCGGGCAGGCGCGCCGCCTTCGTCGTGTCCACAGCGCCGATGTATCGGCCCTCGGGCGAGTCAGGCGCGATCAACAAGAGGAGGCGGAACCCGAGGTGGCTCGAATGAGGCTGGACACGGAGTGGAGTCTATGCACACCCTTGACCGATGCCAACCGCTGCCGAACGCCACCGATCATCGATCCGGCAGCCGTTCGACCGCCCACGCGGCGAGCGCCCCCCCGGATATGAGATGCCACCCAGCCCGCGGTGATGGGGGCCGCGCCGCCAGGGCCCTTGAAATGGCCCAAAAGGATCACCAGGCCCAGCCCTGAATTGCGTATGCCGGTCTCGAAGGTGAACGCGGGCCGAGCGGGTCGGGCAGTCCGGCCAGGCGAGCGGCGCCGTAGCCAAGAGCCAGGGCCATGCCGTCCTGGATGACCCTAGCGCTGGTTGTCGTCTTCAGGTGGACGACGGCCGCCGCCGCCCGGACCGCCGGCCTGCAGATTGATCCGGCCGATGCCCCCTTCGAACAACACCTTGTTGAGCGCGGGAACCTCGGTCTCGGTGATCGCGCGCATGGTGTCGCCAAACTCGGCGAGTTCCTTCTGGGCCCGGTCGAAGGCCGCCTTCTGGGCGGCCGTGGGTGCCGCGGTCATGCCGCCGCCGAAGCCGCCGAATCCGAAGCCGATACGCTGCTGGATGGTCTGGGGCGCATCGGCCAGGGGCGCGCCGGCAAACCCGGGAGGTTCGTTCTCAGGCTCGCGACCGCCGAGGCCCTCGACCTTGTCGAGCAGCGCCTGAAGTGCCTTGGTCACGGCTTCGGGGGTTCGCGGATTGCGGCCGATCTGGGTCTTGATCTCGCGCAGCTGCGTGCCCAGCGAGGTGAGAGTTCGCATCCCCGCCTGAAGCTGAGGCGCGAGGCGCGCCGTGGCCATCTGCATGTCGTACCAGGCCTTTCGATCCGCTTCGCCGATCTGGATGCGCGGATCCTCCTCGACGGTCATGGGCTGAGGGTCCGAGGTCATCGCACCCGCCGTGACCTTCACGCTGTACTGGCCGGGAGGCACCAGCGGTCCGCGAGGTCCGCCGCCACCGAAGGGGCCGCCCCCGCCCCCGCCGAAGCCCGCCCCGCCCTCGGGTGCGGGGGGAGGCGTATGCCTAAGGTCCCACATGACGCGATTGACGCCCGCGGTTTTGGTGCCGACGACATCGCGAACCTTTTCGCCCTTGCTGCCGGTGATCGTGAGGGTGACGGCGTCCTTTTCACCCGGCGCCTCCTTGAGCCAGTACTGGATGGCCGAACCGTCCGGGGGATTGGGGCCGCTGAACACCTTGTGGCCGTTGCTCGCACCCACCGAGGCAATGCGCCACTGGGTCCCGGTCTTGTTCTCGAAGAGGTGGAGCGGCTTGGTCGCCACCGCTTCGTTCATTCCCGCGAGCGCTGAAATGTTGTCGAGGATCCAGACGCTGCGACCATGGGTGGCGAGGATCAGGTCGTTCTCATTTGCGTGGATGAAGATGTCGTCGATCGGGATGGTGGGCAGGCCGCTCTTGACCTTCATCCACGACCCGCCGCGATTGAACGAGGCCCACAAAGACATCTCTGTGCCCACGAAGAGCAAGTCAGGATTCTTCGGATGCTCGCGCAGCACGCTCACCGTTCCGCCGGCGGGGAGGTTCGCAGTCACGTTCTTCCAGGTCGCGCCGAAGTCGGGGGTGAAGAAGGCGTAGGGCTTGAAGTCGTCGGCGCGGTGGCCGTCGAACGTCACATACGCGGCCCCGGGATTGGTGCGGCTGGGCTCGACCCGGCTCACGTACGTGCCCTTCGGAACTCCAGGAACCTTGTCGGCGAGTTTGGCCCACGTCTTGCCCATATCCTGGGTGACCTGGAGGTTGCCGTCGTCCGCGCCGAACCAGAGAACCTCCGCCTTGAGGGGAGACTGGGCGATGGTGGTGGCGGTGCCCCAGTGAACAACCCCGTCGTTACGGGACATGAACTCCTTCGCGGTCTTGCCGAAGATGGTCCTCTCGTCCCGCTTCTCGTTGCTGGTCAGATCACCTGAAAGTTCGGTCCACGAATCGCCGCGGTCCTTCGACATGAAGAACTTGTTGCCGCCGTAGAACACGGTGTTGTGATCGTAGGACGAGACCACGATGGGGGAGTTCCAGTTGAACCGGTACTTCTCCTTCTCATTGACCGGCGTGGGGCGGATGGACGTGCGCTCGAAGCTCTTCAGGTTGACGCGCGATACGTTGCCGTCCTGGCTCTCGACGTAGACCATCGAAGGATCGACCGGATCGATGACGCAGTAGAAGCCGTCACCGCCGCCCACGTTCTTCCAGTCGTTCATCTGGATGCCTTCGCGCACCAGGGTGCGGGAAGGGCCGAGCCAGGTCTGGTTATCCTGCAATCCGCCGCAGACGTTGTAGGGCTTCTGGTTGTCGGCGTTGACCTCGTAGAACTGTCCGAGAGGCACGCTATTGAGGTGATCCCAGGTGCGGCCCTTGTCGAAACTTTGATGGATGCCGCCGTCGGACCCGGCCAGCACGTGGTTCGAGTTCGCGGGGTTGATCCACAGGGCGTGATAGTCGCCATGAATGCGCTGAACGAGGTTCTGCCGCCAGGTCTTGCCGCCGTCCTCGGAGTTGTACATCTGAGCGCCCAGAACCCATATCCGCTGGTCGTTGTTCGGGTCGATGTGAATCTGGCTGTAGTACGACGGACGCGGGTTGCTGTCGGAGAGCTTCACCCAGGTCTCGCCTTTGTCTTCGGAACGATAGATTCCGAACTCGGCCCGGTGCTCGATCAGGGCCATCACGATCCTCGGATCGCGGCGGTAGACGGTGACGCCGATGCGACCCATGTCGCCGGTGTTGGGCAGACCGGAGGTGAGCTTCTTCCAGGTGAGGCCTCCGTCGGTGGTCTTGTAGAGGCCGCCCCCGGGTCCGCCGCCGTTGTAGCCGAAGGGAGTGCGCCGCCGCTGATACGAGCCGGCGTAGAGCGTGTTGGGGCTCTCCGGATCCATGGCGATGTCGATCATGCCGGTGTCTTCATCGAGGAACTTGACGTTGGCCCAGGTCTTACCACCGTCGGTGGTCTTGTACACGCCGCGCTCCTTGTTGGGGCCGTAGAGCCGGCCGAGAGCGGCCACGTAGGCGACGTCGGGATTCGTGGGATGCACCACGACGCGCCCGATGTACTGGGTCTCCTTGAGGCCCATGTACTGAAAGGTCTTGCCCGCATCCGTGCTCTTGTAGACCCCGCCGCCCCACGAGGTCGACTGCCGGTTGTTGGGTTCGCCCGTACCCACGTAGAGGATCGATGGGTCGGACGGCGCTATCGCGAGATCGCCGATCGACGAGACCTCTTCGTTGGTGAACAGGGTCTCGAACGTGGTTCCGCCGTTCGTGGTTTTCAGGACGCCCGCCGAGGCCATGCCCACGTAGAACGTGGTCGGGTTCGACTCGACCACCGCGAAGTCGTCCACCCGCCCGCCCATGTTGGCGGGCCCGATGTTCCGGAACTCCATGGCTTTGAAGTGGTCGGCGTTCAGGGTCGAGAGGGCCGC